>RGCC01000250.1 GCA_009919335.1 Alphaproteobacteria bacterium | reverse complement strand
AATGACTGACCAGCAAAAAGGCATGAAGCGCGGCCTGACCCGTTATGGCGATGAGGCATTTTCGCTTTACCTTCGCAAAGCCTTTATCAAGGCGATGGGGTATAGCGATGATGCGTTGTCGCGTCCGGTTATTGGCATCGCCAACACCTATTCCGATTATAACGCCTGTCATGCCAATGTGCCAAAGCTGGTCGAGGCGGTCAAACGTGGCGTGATGCTGGCTGGCGGCCTGCCGATGGAATTTCCGACCATTTCGCTGCATGAGTCCTTTGCCTTTCCGACAAGCATGTATTTCCGCAACCTGATGGCAATGGATACCGAAGAAATGATCGGGGCGCTGCCAATGGATGCCTGTGTGCTGATCGGCGGCTGTGATAAAACCGTGCCAGCGCAATTAATGGCGGCAGCCAGTGCCGATCTGCCAGCAATTCAAATTGTAACCGGCCCGATGTTGTCGGGAACGGTTGGTGAACAGCGTGTCGGTGCCTGTACCGATTGCCGCAGGTTTTGGGGCGATTATCGTGGTGGCCGTATTACCGAGGCTGACATTAATCAGATTGAGGGCCAGTTGGTACCAACTGCGGGAACCTGCGGCGTAATGGGAACTGCAAGCACGATGGCTTGTGTTACCGAGGCATTGGGCATGATGTTGCCCGGCGGTGCCACGATCCCAGCGGTGGCTGCAGACCGTTTGCGCCACGCCGAAATGGCCGGTGCACGGGCGATGGCGCTGGCCGCAGAACAGCTGCGCCCATCCCAGATCATGACGCCAAAATCATTTGAAAATGCGCTTCGGGTGCTGTTGGCAATCGGCGGTTCAACCAATGCCATCATCCATCTAACGGCAATGGCGGGGCGGCTCGGTATTGAGGTTGATCTGCCCGCCTTTGATGCGCTTGGCAATGACACGCCGGTTTTGGTCGATCTGAAACCGAACGGCCAGTTCTATATGGATGATTTGCATCGCGCTGGCGGTATGGCACCGATCCTTCGTGCCCTAAAGCCGCTGTTGCATCTTGATTGCCTGACTGTAAGCGGGCGCACGCTTGGCGACGAGATCGAGGATATGCCCGCCGCGT
>RGCC01000249.1 GCA_009919335.1 Alphaproteobacteria bacterium | reverse complement strand
GATTGCAATCACACGTAAATTTTTTATTCTCTTTGCTTTGACAGCGGTCGCGACCGGGTTGTCAGCTTGTGCAGAGGAAGAGCAAAACCGGGTTCTCAGTTATAAAAAGGGAACCTATCTCGGCAAAGCGGATCAGCAGTTGACCGAAGATCAGTTACGCACATTGATCTATCGATCAAACGCTCAGCGCTCCGACTAAGGCGCGATTTAAGGATAGGGAGACCGGGGACTATGTTTAAAAGATATTTAGGTATTTTAGCGGTTATGTTGACGATGTTTATCGGCACTGCCGCATCTGTTACACCTGCCGTCGCGCAAGTAAATGGTGAGGTACCGGGTACTGCGCTTGGCATCAAATCAGACACAGATTTATGGCGGTTTGTGCGCACAGGTAATGCTGGATCGACGCAGATGAAGGATGAATTGTCGGCTGTGATGATTCAATCTGAAGGCGACAATTGGCGCGCGTTTCGCAATGGCCCATTGTCAATTTATGGCGCCTATGGACTTGCCGGCATCATTGGCCTGTTAGTGGTGTTTTATATGGTTCGTGGTCGCATCCGTATCGATGCAGGCCCGTCTGAAGATAAAATTCTGCGCTTTGGCACGATTGACCGCTTTGCGCATTGGTTGATGGCCGGTTCATTTGTCGTGCTAGGTATCACTGGCCTGAATATGCTTTACGGCCGTTATGTGCTGTTGCCAGTTTTGGGAAAGGACACTTTTGCGACCATCACTGCATTTGGCAAATATGCGCATAATTATCTGGCTTTTGCCTTTATGGTTGGCTTGGCGCTGTCGTTCGTTCTTTGGGTGCGTCACAATATTCCAAACAAGCTTGACCTTAAATGGCTGGCGATGGGTGGCGGTATTTTTGCCAAGGGTGTTCATCCACCAGCGCGCAAATTCAACGCAGGTCAGAAGATCATTTTCTGGGCGGTGATGATCGGTGGCTTGTCGGTCAGCATGTCAGGCATCGCTTTGATGTTCCCGTTCCAGACACATATGTTCGCTGAAACATTCGCGATGTTGAACGGTCTTGGCTTTAGTCTGCCAACCGACTTTACACCATTGCAGGAA
>RGCC01000248.1 GCA_009919335.1 Alphaproteobacteria bacterium | reverse complement strand
ATGATTGTAATCTACCCCTATGTTGTTTGACTTGTCGATTGAGGCTGGCCGGGCCGCACCATCTTAGCATGGCATGACAGGTACCCTAAAGACAAAGGATGGGCTATTCGCACTGTGAAATAGCGCATCTTTATCAGGGGATCACGGCGTTTTTTAAAGGCCAAACCACGCTTTTCTTTTTGCTTAATCATGCGCCGCTATGCAAGACTCGAACCTTGTATTTGGCCAATTTTGGCGATGATAAATGTAAGTTTAGAGCGTGTATCAATGATCCCGTCCGATATTGTAAAACAGCAATTAGCGCCAACCGGTGTTCTGCGCGCTGGTATTAATCTGAGTAATTTCCTGCTTGTATCTGGCCAGCTTGACGATGGCAGTCCGGACGGTATTTCGCCCGATATTGCCAGATATATTGCCGCCACGCTTGATGTGCCTTGCGAGCTGATTAGCTTTGATCGTCCCGGAAAGCTGGCCGATGCTGTGAACCAGAATATCTGGGATATTGGTAATATCGCATTTGAGGCAGAGCGCGCGCAAACGCTGGATTTCAGTAACCCTTATGTGTTGATTGAGGCCAATTTCCTGTTGAAGATTTTGTCAGCAATAACGATGTTGATCGTGAGGCTGTGCGCATCGCCGTTTCTGAACGCAGCGCCTATGATCTGTGGCTAACCGATAATTTCAAAAAGGCACAGATTGTCCGTGCCTCGTCAATCAAGGCCGCGCATCAGATGTTTTTTGAGAATGAGGTCAATGTGCTCGCCAGCCTCAAGCCGAAACTGCTTGAAGATATGGAAAGCCATAAAGGGCTGCGGCTTATCGAAACGCCTTTTACCGCGGTCAAACAATCGGTCGGTATCGCCAAGGGCAAGCCCGAAGCAGCGGCGTTTTTGAACATGCTGATCGCAGGCCTGATCCGTGATGGCTGGATTGCGGCCCAGCTGGACCGGCATGGTGTCGCAGAAAAGCTGGGTATCCCAATAGTCTAGGCCAAACTGGCAGGTCCTAATTTGCCGCCCCCAGCAATAGACCACTCATCAATCGATCAACCGGCGCGCGGTCATCGGTTAAAATTGGCAG
>RGCC01000247.1 GCA_009919335.1 Alphaproteobacteria bacterium | reverse complement strand
ACGGCTAAGTTTGGTGGAGAGAAAAAGAATTTTGCTGAGATTGATTCAGCTCCTGAAGAAAAAGCACGTGGTATTACTATTAATACTTCACATGTTGAATATGAAACAGAAAAACGACATTACGCTCACGTAGATTGCCCAGGCCACGCCGATTATGTAAAAAACATGATCACTGGTGCCGCTCAAATGGATGGTGCAATCCTTGTATGTTCAGCTGCTGACGGCCCGATGCCTCAAACACGTGAACACATTCTTTTATCACGCCAAGTGGGTGTACCTCACATCGTTGTCTTCCTTAACAAAGCTGATATGGTTGATGACAAAGAGTTGTTAGAGTTAGTTGAAATGGAAGTGCGTGAATTATTAAGTAAATATGACTTCCCTGGGGATGACATTCCAATCATTACCGGTTCTGCTGTAAAAGCGCTTGAAGGTGATCAATCTGAAATTGGTGAGCCAGCAATTTTAAAATTAGCAGAAGCATTAGACTCATACATTCCTGAGCCACAGCGCGCAGTGGATGGTGATTTCCTTATGCCAGTAGAAGACGTGTTCTCAATTTCAGGTCGAGGCACAGTGGTAACTGGCCGGGTTGAACGAGGAATCGTTAAAGTCGGTGAAGAAATTGAAATCGTGGGTTTAAAAGCAAGTGAAACAACAACCTGTACAGGTGTGGAGATGTTTAGAAAGCTGTTAGACCAAGGTCAAGCAGGTGATAACGTTGGTGTTCTCCTACGTGGAACAAAACGTGAAGATGTTGAGCGTGGCCAGGTATTATGTAAGCCAGGCTCAATCAAGCCACATACAAAATTTACAGCAGAGATTTACTCATTGAGTAAAGAAGAAGGTGGTCGTCATACACCATTCTTTAACGGTTATCGTCCACAATTCTACTTCAGAACGACAGACGTAACGGGTGCTGTTGAGTTACCTGAAGGAACAGAAATGGTTATGCCAGGTGACAATGTATCAATTACAGCAACTTTGATTGCACCGATTGCGATGGAGGAAGGTTTACGCTTTGCGATTCGTGAAGGTGGCCGCACAGTAGGCTCTGGTGTTGTTGTTAAAATTATTGAAT
>RGCC01000246.1 GCA_009919335.1 Alphaproteobacteria bacterium | reverse complement strand
ATGATTTTCTTGGCTGCTGCCTCATAGATTTTCTGACCGGACAGGTCTGATCCGGTAAAGGCAATTTTGTCAATATGGGGGTGATCAACAAGGGGGGCGCCAACCTCAAGGCCAAAACCGGTCACCGCATTCACCACACCAGCAGGAAAACCCGCCTCTTCGACCAGTGCCATGAATTCCAATGTCGATGCCGAGGTATATTCCGATGGCTTGATCACCGCGGTATTACCCGCCGCCAAAGCCGGCGCTAATTTCCAAGCCAGCAATAGCAATGGTGAATTCCACGCGGTAATCATGCCAATAACGCCAAGCGGCTCATAACGGGTGAAATTGAAAATACCCGGCTTGTCAGACGGAATCACTGCACCTTCGATCTTGTCGGCAAGGCCGCCAAAATAACGGTACCATTCGGCCAGATATTTGGTTTGCGCGCCCATTTCCGCAATCAGCTTGCCATTATCCCGAACCTCAATCTCGCCAAGACGAGATGCCTCGCGTTCGATGATTTCTGCCAGCTTAACCAACAGCTTGCCGCGCGCAGTCGGCCCGGTTTCTCCCCAAACACCGTCAAATGCGGCTTTGGCAGCGGTAACGGCGGCGTTCACATCATCGGCATTACCGCGGGCAATTTTGGCCCAAACCTCGCCGGTATATGGATTTTCACTGTCAAACCATTCGCCCGATGCCGGATCGCACAACGCCCCATTAATATAATGCTGATAGGTTTCCATGATTTCGATCTCCCTCTACTCAGGCTCTGCTTGATAAAAACGCCACAATGTCTGTACCGACAATCCTGCCATAATCGCCAATTATCGCGCCAAGATTTAGACTGCCAGCAAAAAATCTCTATGCCAATGCTGATAGGAAAGCTGTGCTGGAAATATTTTCAAAGTGACTGCATTTGCTGGTTGCATCAGCGGGCTTTTCCTATTTATCGTGAAAATACCAGCTGGCGTTCTGCTGGCGTAGAGGCTGGCATAGAGGCTTGACTGACTAAGTTGTATTTTGACCCATTATTTTGATCCATTATCCTGACGCTACATCCTGCGACATCCACATGAAACCCGACGAATGAGTGAGCAAATGGCTAGTTCTACCCCCCATGT
>RGCC01000245.1 GCA_009919335.1 Alphaproteobacteria bacterium | reverse complement strand
GTTTGCGCGCTTTGCCCATCATCATGGACTTGCATTTTCTCGCCAGCCTTCCCGCCAAGTTTCAAAATTGGCGCCCGGATACTGCCAGTTTCAGGCGGCAGGCCGATCACCAGCGCCAGATAGGTTTTCTCGAGCCGGTGCTTTTGAAATGCCTCGGTAAGGCTGCGCGCGGCCTCGATTGTTTTCGCCAATAGCAAAACCCCGCTTGTATCCTTGTCAATCCGGTGAACCAGCCGCAACCGGCTGCTTGCATCATCACTCATCGCGCGCAACATACCGTCAACATGATGATGCGTTCCGGTACCACCCTGCACCGCCAAACCGCTTGGCTTATTCAACGCCAACCAGCCCTTGCCTTCAGCCAAAAACATATCGTCAAATTGCTGGCGCAGCGAACTGCTGGCAACAATGCGCGGCGCCACAGGCGTGGCGGCGGCAGGCACTGCCGCGGCGATATTCGCTGGCAATCTTATCATCTGGCCTGCGGCAATCCTCGTTGCCGCCTTGGCCTTTACCCCATCCAGCCGGATCAAACCGTTGCGTAACATCCGCTCGATCTGCCCCTGACCCAAACCGGCAAAAAGACGCCGCAAAAACCGGTCTAGCCGGGTGCCATCCTCATGTTCTGGTACAGCTTCAAACCGCCATTGCTTATCGGCTTGCTTCTGAGGCTTTTCTTGTGCTGCGATATCTTTGCTCATTGCCATATCCCGCTATGCTTGACCGCCCAAAACGCCGCGCCAAACGCCAAGAGTGATAGAATAACCGAGGCCATCACATAGGCTCCCGCCATCAGGGCCCCCTGTTTCTGCCATAGAGTGCCAGCATCAAGCGCAAAGCTGGAAAAAGTGGTCAGCGCCCCAAGCAACCCAACCGCGAAAAAACCGCGCCACGTTTCGGGCAATACCAAGCCAGCCGCAATCAAACCGGCAAGCCCGCCCATCATTGCCGATCCAGCGATATTCACCAGCAAGGTTGCCAATGGGCCAGCCATGCCAAAAATGCCCGCACCAACCACAAGGCTGGTCGTATAGCGCAATACCGCGCCAATCGCCCCGCCCGTCGCAACCGCAGCAATCATCATAGCATTCGCCATCTAACCCTCATCC
>RGCC01000244.1 GCA_009919335.1 Alphaproteobacteria bacterium | reverse complement strand
CCGCGCCGTGATGGGTGGGCGGCGGCATATTGAATGGTTCAGCTTTATTAACATGATTGGCTCCGCTCTTGTCCTCCTGGCGCGACAAGTTGCTGTATTTTAGTATCGTGGCGTTAAATGCTTGGCAAAGATCAGAGAAGCTGGCGGTGGGATAATCGGGTTTGTGCTGCAAAAACTTCATGCCAATCATGCAAAAACAACCCTTCTTTGCCAAATCTATTGTCGCTAAGCCCTACAAATAGGGAGAGGGTTCGGTATGCGATAATTAAAACCCGAGGTGAATTTTTCTAGTCCAGTCGCAAATCATTGAGTGGTGCAGTCTATGCTGACAAATCGGGTGGCACCCTATCATTCCTCGTTCAGCCCGAACCGCCAACTTTAGCATCTTATGTATCAACCTCGGGGCCGATTGGCCTAGTAATGCCGAAAGTCTATGAAGGGCTTTTTGACTATAATAACGACGGCTCAATGGTGCCAATTCTCGCTGAAAGCTACAAGGCCAGCGCTGACGGTAAAACCGTCACTTTTAACCTTCGCAAAGGCGTAAAATGGCATGATGGCAAACCTTTTACCTCGGCTGATGTGCAATTCTCGGTCATGGAAGTGCTGAAAAAAGTGCATCCTCGAGGACCAAACTCATTCCGCGAAGTAACCAGTATTGATACGCCTGATGAGCATACAGCTATTTTTAACCTAAAAAAGCCTGCCCCATACATGATGCGCTCATTCTCTGCTTATGAATCTCCAATGGTACCCAAGCATCTTCTAGAGGGCCAGGACATCAAAGCTGCGCCATTAGCAAACAAACCTGTCGGCACCGGTCCGTTTAAATTTGTCGAATGGAAAAAAGGTCAGTATATCCGCCTAGACAAGAACAAGGACTATTGGCAAAAGGGGTTGCCGCATCTTGACCGGATTGTTGGTCGCTTCATTCCTGATGCATCAACCCGCACAGCTGCAATGGAAAATGGCGAGGTTCTCTATGCTGCCTATAACGCCATCCCAAATATTGATGCCGTCCGCCTGAAGGAACGTGATGACATTGACGTAACCACTGAGGGTTATTCAATGATCAATCCGATGGCGTTGATTGAATTCAACACCAAGGA
>RGCC01000243.1 GCA_009919335.1 Alphaproteobacteria bacterium | reverse complement strand
AACCACGCAATCACCATCAAGAATGGGCGCCTCTAATTTGCCAGATAGAATCTGGCCGATATTGGTAATCACAAGCTTTTCTGATGCCATGGCTTTATCCCTCAATATATTTGCCAAAACGGCTCACCGGTCGGTTACTCTAAACACCTGTCTTTTTGGCCTTACCGGTGCCCCGCACAACCCCTATCATTAGTCAGCAATCCTATGGTGCCGGTCAAGGTCGTTGTTTGATTTCCTTGCACCAAAGCCGCCGGTGAACCGCCGGTCATTGCTGCAGTTTATCCAGCAGCGTTAATAACCGCGCAACTTCACGCGCGGTCAGCTTTTCAGTCGTCTCTTTAGTGATGTCTTTAGCCTTGATTATGGCCGCATCTACCGCCGCTTGGCCGTCATTGGTCAGTGAAATTTGCAGGCGGCGCATATCATCAGTATCTTGGCGCGCCCGCAGCAACCCGCGATCAATCAGGCGGGCAATCACCCCCTTGGTCGTTGCCGCATCCATCGCAACAAGGCGGCCAAGCTGATTTTGGGACACTTCACCAACTTCACGAAGCCGCACCAAAACAGAAAATTGCGTTGGTGTCATGTCTGGCAATTGACGCGAGAAAATCTCCAGATGACGCTGGCTAGCTAGCCGCAATTTGTAGCCAACCTGACCATCAAGCTGGTAATCATCGGCCGCATATTCGGCCGAAAGATCGCTGGAGTTATTAACCATCATAGTAATGCCAAGCCCAGTTTAACCTCAAAAGAACAATCAAAATACTGCACCATCTTCAAGATGTAACATTGGCACATCAAAAAAGCCAGACTTGAAAATATAATTTAATTTCAACAATTAACCGCATCTTAACGGCGCGTTTTCATGCCGCAGATCCACTAATATATCGTTTGACAGCAAACGATATTTATCTTTTGATCAAGAAAGATAAAATCAAAGATCACCGCAAATGCCCCTAAATAGTCATCACTAGCTATCAATGGGCATGGGTGGTGGCGACTGGCGAAAATTGGGGATGCAGCTTATGGGATTAGCCAAAATTCGGAAAATTGTGACGATTGTCGAGGACACACACCAAGAGGCAGGACAGGACATCACCCCGCCTACCCGCCGTGCGGCGGCAATTGC
>RGCC01000242.1 GCA_009919335.1 Alphaproteobacteria bacterium | reverse complement strand
ATTGAAGCGGCGGGGAGTGATTTCATGGAAATTCAAACAACCGCCCGCGATGATTGCGGGTGCTGCGGGGCAGCAAGTCCGGCAACAGCGGCAGAAAGTTTTGAGGTCGGTTGATCTGATCTTGGCTGGCAAATTAACCGCGGCTAGAGCATTGCCTCGATCACCCGATCAGGCGGGGTATGACCATCCCAGAAGGTCTGCACGTTAATAATCACCTTATCGCCCATTTGCAGACGGCCCTCAATTGTTGCCGAACCGATATGCGGCAGCAGGACAACATTGGGCAGATCACGAAGACCTGCCAGAATGTCTGGCTCATTGCTGTACACATCAAGGCCTGCACCGGCAATATGGCGTTGCGCCAACAGCTCGGCCAACGCCGCCTCATCAATCACCTCGCCGCGTGATGTATTCACCAAATAGGCGGAGGGCTGCATCAATGATAACCGCTCACGTGACAATAAATGATTGGTCGCCGGCGTATGTGGACAATTCACTGAAACAATATCGACCCGTGCCAGCATTTGCTCGAGTGATTCCCAGTAAGTCGCCTCAAGCTCTGCTTCGGTCTGCGGATGAACCGGTTTACGATTATGGTAATGCACCGAAAGACCAAAACCGCGCGCCCGCCGCGCAACCGCCTCGCCAATCCGGCCCATGCCGATAATGCCAAGCCGCTTGCCATTAATGCGATGGCCAAGCATGCCCGTTGGCGACCAGCCCTGCCATTTGCCCGAACGCGCCAGCGCATCACCCTCGGCAATACGGCGCGGCACAGCCAAAATCAACGCCATAGCCACATCAGCCGTATCTTCGGTTAGCACGCCGGGCGTGTTGGTAACGGTAATGCCCTGCGCCTTTGCCGCCGCAAGATCAATATGATCAACACCAGTTCCAAATGAGGCGATTAACCGCAGCTGCTTGCCCGCCTTGGCAATTAAGTCGGCGTCAATCTTATCGGTAACAGTCGGCACTAACACATCGGCGCTTTGGACTGCTGCAATCAGCTGATCGCGGGTTAAAGCTTTGTCATCATTGTTTAATGTCGTGTCAAAAAGCTCACGCATCCGGGTTTCGATGGTTTCCGGTAGCTTGCGTGTCAAAATTACTTTTGGTTTGCTTTGAACCATAGACAACTC
>RGCC01000241.1 GCA_009919335.1 Alphaproteobacteria bacterium | reverse complement strand
CGTCGCCACAACATCGGTTGGCTTTGGCAGCCAGCGACCGGGGCCCTGCTCGGTACATTGCGTGCGGGATTTTACAATATCGCCGCCCGGAAAGAACAGTGCCTCGACATAACCAAGGCCGCCCTTGGCCTTTTCGGCCTGATCGAGCATTGCCTCGACGGCAATTTGCATATCAGCCATCACGGTGGCCGGGAAAATTGTACCATCGTCAATCCGCTTGAAAATACGGTCAACCGACTTCATGTAATCAGCGCGATCCTTAACAATCTGCGGATCAGACTCGTTCGGTGATGGCGATTTTTTTAGCGCCACAATCATCGCTTTGGTTTCGGCGATCAGATCTTTTGCCGTCGGCGACAGATTGCGGATTTTCAGGAAATCCTTTGATAAAGCGGCGGCTTCAAGCGCCAGCGCATCAAACATTGCGCCTCTGGACGAAATTGGCAACATTGGAATTTCGGGTTCGGCAATGCCCCATGATGGCTGTGCAAGCGCAGCCGGATCAGGGCTCCAATTTTGCAGTGGATTGGCCAATTCAATGGTGATTGCCGCATAACCGGATTTGATCTTTTCAAGTTCTGCGATGGTTGCTGCATCAACAAAATCTGGCGTCGCCATGATGCTGATCAATTGCTGAGTGTTCTGCATAACGCCTGTCACCAGCGCCGCATCGGCAGGTGAAAAAGCATCGACCGGCAATCGGTCTCGCAGGTCTTGCAGCTGTCGAGAATTTCGCACTAGCAAGGTTTTTGATTTGGAATAGCGGGACTCGATCGCCAGCGATGATGTTACCGGAGATACCGCCTCATGCAGCTTGGCGACCTGACATAATTCATTTGCTGCCTGTGGGAAAAAGGCGCGCGCCGATCCCCACGAAAAATAGAACCAGACAAGCAGTAAGGTCGACACACCGCACACGGCCCAGAACCAGCCACCAACGGTGCGTTCGGGATCACCAAAAACCTGATCCTTTTCGCGCAGGCGGGTTTGTTTAATCCCATAGAAGATTGAGGCAAAAAAACTGCCAACAAGAAGCAGGATAATGATCGCCGCCACAACAGCGCGATTATCTGAAAGCCACTCAAGCACCGCCCATAATCTCCTCTTCCATATTCCAGATCATGGTTAAGATTTCTTCGC
>RGCC01000025.1 GCA_009919335.1 Alphaproteobacteria bacterium | reverse complement strand
CATTATGGCGCATCGCCATCGCGACTGATCTCGTTTGCAAGACCTTGGCGCCAGACGACGCCATTTCCAGCATTTCTTCAAAGGTAATCCGGCCTAGTTTACGCGCTTTTGGTGCGATTCGCGGGTCGGTTGTGTAAACCCCGTCAACATCTGTGTAAATATCACAGCGATCAGCCTCCAGCGCCGCGGCAATCGCCACTGCTGACGTATCCGAGCCACCGCGGCCAAGCGTGCTGATCCGGCCATCCGGACCAATGCCCTGAAATCCGGCAATGACGGCAACCTGTCCCTGTTTCATCCGCTGACGGATCGCACTGCCGTCAATCTCGTCAATGCGTGCAGCGCCATGCACGCTATCCGAGCGAATGGGCACCTGCCAGCCAAGCCATGACCGCGCATCAACCCCAATATTCTGCAACGCGATCGCCAGCAGACCAACGGTAACCTGCTCGCCCGTCGCGACAATCGTATCATATTCGCGCGCATCATGCATCGGGCCAATATCAGACGCCCAGGCAACAAGCTGGTTTGTTGTCCCCGCCATGGCCGAGACAACGACCGCCACCTCATGGCCGGCATCAACTTCGGCTTTTACCCGCTGTGCAACGTTGCGTATACGATCAAGATCGGCCACCGAAGTGCCGCCAAATTTTTGAACAATCCGTGCCATTTGCTGTATGCTGTTTCCAATGAATATAATTTCACGCAGCTATAGCGATTACCAGCCGCCGGGGCAAGCCCATGATGACAACTGCAGACCAAACTGAGATTGATAATTTTGCCGCCCTATCCGACCAATGGTGGGATCAGCGGGGGCCGATGGCACCTTTGCATGCTTTTACGCCCATTCGGGTGGATTATATTTTACGGGCAATTGGTCGCTTCTTCCCGATCAACGCAGGCGGACAGCCCTCCAAACAATCAGCAACAAGGCCGTCATTGGCGAGGCTACGCATTCTAGATATTGGCTGCGGCGGGGGCTTATTGGCCGAACCGATGGCGCGGCTTGGCGCCAACGTTACAGGCATCGACGTCACGGCGCCCGCAATCCATGCCGCAAAGGCGCATGCCCAAACCATGCAGCTGGATATTGATTATCGTGTCATTACCGCTGAGGATCTCGCTGCGACTGGCGCTAAATTTGATGTGATTTACGCCTCAGAAGTGATCGAGCATGTGGCCGATCGACCGCTCTTTATCACGGCGATTGCCGAGATGCTGAACCCCGATGGCGTTGTTATTGTCACCACGATCAACCGCAGCCTTCCTGCCCTGTTATTTGCCAAGATCGCCCTTGAATATATTGTCCGGCTGGTGCCGGCTGGCACGCATGATCCGCGCAAATTTGTAAAGCCAGCCGAATTACGCGCCGAATTTGCTGCTGCCGGTATTCTGCTTGATGATATGACCGGTTTTGCCCCGCGCCCGGGCGGCGGCTTTATGCCGGTTGGATCACTGGCGGTGAATTATGCTGCCAGCGGTGGCTTTCGCTAGCGATCAAGCTGGCACAAACCGATCAAACCGGAACCGCGCGCCGCTTAATGTTCGGGCGGCAGCCACGGCATCGCGACAACGTCAATTCCCTCATCGGCAAGCTGCTCGCGCTCTTCGGCAGTTGATTGGCCGTAAATATTTTCGGCCGGACTATCGCCATAATGAATTTTGCGGGCTTCGGCGGCAAAATCGGTGCCAACGTCACGGCATTCGGCCTTGATCTTGCGCTGTAGCTGGCGCAATTGCGCCATTGCCTCGCCAAACGCAGCCGCAGTCATGGCGGCTTTTGGCGGCGATGTCGGCACCGGTTTTTGCGGGCTTGATGTTGCCGCACTTGGGGCCGCACCGTGGGCCGTGCTGGGGGCCGCACTGATTTGGGGCGGCGCCTCAATTGTGACAGGGTCGCGGCGGCGTTTTGGGCTTGCAATATTAGGCGTCATCAGCGCGCGACGAATTTTAGCGCTATCGCAAACCGGGCAGGTAACAAATCCGGCATTATTCTGCTCGTCAAACGCGGTGCTGGTTTGAAACCAGCCTTCAAATTCATGGGTCATCTCGCAGATCAATTGATATTTGATCATTTATTTGCTCTCACCGCCCCAGCTTGTTTAAAGGGCACCATGACAATGTTTGAATTTCTTGCCCGATCCACATGGGCACGGCGCATTACGCGACACCTTGCCGCCAGCTGTTGCAGCATTGCCAGCATTATTGCCAGCATTATTAGCTGGCGCAGCGCCTCGGCTGTCGGCATCTTCCGGTTGGCGGATTTCGACATGGGAGAGAACCATACTGGTAGTCTCACGCATCGTGGCCAGCATATTTTCAAACATCATAAAGGCTTCACGCTTATATTCATTTAGCGGGTCCTTTTGCGCATAGGCACGCAATGTGATGCCTTGGCGCAGCTGATCAAGCGTAAATAGGTGTTCTTTCCACTGCTGATCAAGCACCTGCAACAGCAAGTTCTTTTCCGCCATCCGCATGATATCAGGGCCAAGCCGAACCGCCTTTTCCGCCATATGCCGGTCGGCAGCATCAATCAACCGCGCTTCGATCTCAGTTTCAGCGATGCCGTCCTCGGCAAACCATTCAGCGATCGGTGCCTCGACACCCAAAACACGGCGGGCATCAGCATCCAGCGTTTCCGCATCCCACGCATCATGGTAGGAGCCAGCGGGGATGGCGCGCTCGACAATCAGAGCTGCCGCTTCATGGCGCATATCAACAACGGTTTCATGAACATCATCGGCGCGCATAATTTCCTTGCGCTGGTCAAAAATCACCCGGCGCTGGTCATTCATCACATCGTCATATTTCAGCAATTGTTTGCGGATTTCAAAATTGCGGGCCTCAACCTTGGATTGGGCCTTTTCGACGGCCTTGTTAATCCAGGGATGCATAATGGCTTCACCTTCTTCAAGGCCCAGCTTGACCAGCATACTATCCAGCTTTTCCGAGCCGAAGATACGCATCAGATCATCTTGTAGAGACAAGAAAAATTTCGACGCGCCCGGGTCACCTTGACGACCAGTCCGGCCGCGCAACTGATTATCGATCCGGCGCGATTCATGACGTTCGGTACAAATCACATAAAGCCCGCCAGCCGCCAGCGCAGTGGTCTTTGCCGCCTCAATTTCGGCAATAATCTTATCCCTTTGCTTGTCGGTGACAGTCTTGCCCGTTTCAGCCAGCGCAGCCAGCCGCATATCAAGATTGCCCCCCAGCTGGATATCAGTGCCGCGCCCAGCCATGTTGGTCGCGATTGTAACCGCCCCCGGCACGCCCGCATCGGCAATGATTTTCGCCTCTTCAGCGTGAAACCGTGCATTGAGAACCTGATGCTCGATTTTACGCTTTTTCAATTCGGCAGACAGACGCTCAGACTTGTCAATACTGATCGTGCCAACAAGAACCGGCTGTTGGCGTGACCGGCATTCAAGAATTAACGCAATCACCGCCTCGTCGCGTTCGGCGCTGGTGCGATAAACCTCATCATCATGGTCAATACGCGCAATATCGCGGTTGGTTGGAATTGCCGTGACCTCAAGGCTGTAAATCTCAGAAAATTCCCCAGCCTCGGTCATTGCTGTACCAGTCATTCCGGCCAATTTATCATACATGCGGAAATAATTCTGGAACGTAACCGACGCTAATGTCTGGTTTTCCGCCTGAATGGCAACGCCTTCCTTGGCCTCGATTGCCTGATGCAATCCATCAGAGAACCGCCGGCCTTCCATCGCACGGCCAGTGAATTCGTCAATAATGACAACCTCGCCGGCTTTCAGCATATAATGCGTGTCACGAGCAAAAAGCCGGTGGGCGCGCAGCGCCTGATTGACGTGGTGCAACAGCCCGACATTTTCAATGTCATAAAGCGTTGCCTCGCCAATCACACCATGATCGCGAAGCAGGGTTTCTGCATGCTCGATACCGGCCTCACTTAACGAGACACTATTGCCCTTTTCATCGAGATCGTAATCTTCTTCAACCAGCTGTGGGATGATTTGATTGGCAACCACGTAATGTTCTGAGTTTGTTTCGGCCGGGCCAGAGATGATCAGCGGTGTGCGCGCCTCGTCAACGAGGATCGAGTCAACCTCATCAACAATCGCAAAGTTGAAATCACGCTGCACCATATCATCGAGGCTGAATTTCAAATTATCGCGCAGGTAATCAAAGCCGAATTCATTATTCGTTCCATAAGTAACATCGCAGCGATACGCGGCACGGCGTTGATCATCATCAAGCCCGCCAGTAATACAGCCAACGCTCAGCCCAAGAAATTCATAGACCTGACGCATCCAATTGGCATCGCGCGAGGCCAGATAATCATTCACCGTAACCACATGAACGCCGCGACCATCAAGCGCGTTTAGAACCACCGCCAAGGTGGCAACGAGGGTTTTCCCCTCACCAGTTTTCATTTCGGCGATTTGTCCACGATGCAGCGCAATACCGCCCATCATCTGCACATCAAAATGGCGCTGACCTAGGGTGCGCTTGGCGGCTTCACGAACCAGTGCAAATACATCAACAAGATGATCATCCTTGTCGGCACCATCGGTAATCTTTTGCCGGATATCGGCAACCATCGCACGCAACGCGTCGTCATCAAGGCCGGTAAAATCGGCTTCACGGGCATTGATGTTCTGCACCACTGACTGCATGGCCTTAACCGCCCGATCATTCGAACTGCCAAACAGGTTTTTTGCAAAAGACCCAAACATCATAACTCCCCAGCCATTAGGCGAACGCACTGCCGGACGGCAGATATGAAGGCGGTGCAACAAGCACTTGATTGGACATAGGTATAGACGCGAATTTTGTCAATTGTTTGAGCGTTCTTTTCACATTTACCGCAACCACTGCAAAACCGCCACGACGCTGCAAACCCCCGTCTTTAACGGCGCGTAATCTTGGCGATTTTTCAAGCGCGGGCTTGCTCTTGGGTACTAGCTTCGTTAACACTAGATGGGGCGCATCAGTCACCAGAGTCCGCTGCGCCGGTTTTAGATTTTTCCCGATTGTACAGCGGCCCAGCTATGATTACCTTGGGTCAGCATCATTTAAAGAGGATTTACGCATGCGCAATGGTATTTTTGCCCGTCGGTTTATCACCCTGTTAACAGGTGCGGTTCTTTGTGCCGGTATCGGTACGACGGTTCATGCGAATGAGGGCGGTATTCCGGTTGGTACAGTCAATGGTGAAACGCTGTGGCTTGAGGATGTGATGCATCAGGCAGAACGCTTGCCCGATGAATTCCGGCAAACACCATTGGCCAATTATTTTGATCAGCTGGTCACCGATATGATTGATGCCCGCATTGCCGCCAATGCCGCGCGCGCAGCAAAGCATGACACCAAGAAGGATGTCGCCAGCGCGATGCGGATTGCCGCTGACCGTGTGCTGGCCGAATCATGGCTTGGCGAAACTGTCGCGGCTGAAGTTACCGATGCCGCGATTGAAAATGCCTATCAGAAATTTGTGGCTGACACCGCATCGCGTGAGCAGGTGACCGCATCACATATTCTTGTTGAAACCGAAGATGATGCCAAAGCCATCATCACCTCACTCGAGGGTGGTGCCGATTTTGCTGAATTGGCGAAAAGCAAGTCAACTGGCCCAAGCGGGCCGAATGGCGGGGCGCTCGGCACATTTGGCCGTGGCCAGATGGTGCCAGCATTTGAAAACGCCGCCTTTGCACTGGCCGATGGCAGCTTTAGCAAAACCCCGGTGCAGACGCAGTTTGGCTGGCACGTCATCAAGCTTGATAAAAAGGATGTTGCACCGGCCCCGACGCTTGAGGCAATGCGTGATCAACTCGTGCAAAATCTTTCAAGCCAAGCCCTTGGCCGTGTTCTTGAGGAATTACGTGCAAAGCAGGATATTAAAATCCGGAGCTTTGACGACATTCGCAAAGACGCTCTGGCCACGGGCAACGCCAATCAATAGCCCCCGCCATGACCATATCTCCTCTAGCGCCTGAGCATTTTCCCGATCTACCCTCAATTGCCGGTATCGGACTTGCGACGGCAGCAAGCGGCATGCGCTATAAGGGCCGCGATGATTTGCTGCTAATTACGTTGGCCGCTGGCAGCACTGTTGCCGGGGTGTTTACCCAGTCCGATACGGCGGCAGCGCCGGTGATCTGGAGTCGGAACATTGCCGATACTGGACAGGCAACTGCAATCATCACCAATGCTGGCAATGCCAACGCCTTTACCGGCAGTCGCGGCGACACGGCTGTCAAAGAGATGACCAGCGGTCTTGCCAAGCATCTTGATTGCCCGGCTGACACCATCATGGTGGCGTCGACCGGGGTGATTGGCGAGCCTTTAGACACTGCGGCGATGCTGCCCCATTTTGCTGCACTGGTTCATGATGCGAACAGTGATGGCGCAAATGCCAGTTGGCATGTTGCTGCCAATGCCATCCGCACGACTGACACATTTGCCAAAGGCGCCCATGCGAGCTGTATGATTGACGGGGTTGCCATCACCATATGCGGTATTGCCAAAGGATCGGGCATGATTGCGCCGAATATGGCGACCATGCTTGGCTATATCGGCACTGACGCGGCCTTGCCATCGGACGTTCTGGCGCGGTGCCTGCGCAGCGCAAACGGTGATAGTTTTAATTCGATTACCGTTGATAGCGACACCTCAACCAATGACAGCGTTTTCCTGATGGCAAGCGGCATGGCGGGCAACCGGCGCATTGCCGATACTGATGATCCGGCGTTAAAAGATTTCCGCAAGGCACTTGCCGCGGTTATGAACGATCTGGCGATCCAGATTGTTCGTGATGGCGAAGGCGCAACCAAGCTTGTCACCATCGATATTACCGGCGCCAAAGACAAGGCTACTGCCCGTAAAATCGGGCTTGCGATTGCGAATTCGCCGCTGGTCAAGACTGCGATTGCTGGCGAGGATGCCAATTGGGGCCGAATTGTCATGGCAATCGGCAAATTGGGGATTGGCATTCCGTCGGATGCTATCAGCATTGATATTGGCGGCTATAGCGTGGCGCGTGATGGAATGCGCGTTGCCGAATATAACGAAGCGCCGATTGCCGCCCATATGAGGGATCAGATGATTGATCTTGCGGTGTCGGTTGGCGATGGTCTTGGCGCGGCACGGGTGTGGACCTGCGATCTGACGCATGGCTATATCTCGATCAATGCCGATTACCGAAGCTAGGCCGACAATGCTGTTAGTAAGCGCGGTAGCGCTGGTCGATATTGATGGACGCGTATTGCTGGCACAGCGCCCCGAGGGCAAACCCATGGCTGGATTATGGGAATTTCCGGGCGGCAAAATCGAAGCCGGCGAAACCCCTGAATCCGCACTGATCCGTGAACTCCGCGAAGAGCTGGGCATCGACACTGCCGAATCCTGCCTCGCGCCGCTAAGCTTTGCCAGCCATCATTATGAGGCCAGCGATGATCGGCAAGCGTTTCACCTGTTAATGATGCTGTTTGTTTGTCGGCGCTGGCAGGGCAGGCCGCAACCGATCGAAGGCGGTGCGTTAAAATGGGTTCGCCCGCAGCAGTTGCGCGATTACCCGATGCCCGACGCCGATATACCGCTGATTTCAGCGATACAAGACCTCTTATAGACGAACCGCTACAATGATCCCTTACTAAGGGCTGATTTCGGGGTCCTGTTCATTACCGCCAATCGCGCTGGCAAGGCGGCTGGTTGCTGATCCTGGCCGCAGCGGCTTTTGCTGGCTTTCATGCGGTGCCCAGCCGGTAAGGGTAATAATCTCGAAACTGGCTGGTATAGATCCATCATCTAGACCAAATCGTTCTTGGTAAATTTCGGCCGCGCGCATGAAAACAGCACGCCTTGTCGGATGACGCAGCCGCCCTAGCATGGCATTTTGCTCGCCCATCCCGCGAAGGTCAGCCATCAGACGAAACAGGTTCGGATAGGTCACGGTCAACCGGTCGCTATCAGCCACCGGAAGCGCCAGACCAGCCCGCCCTAGCAGCCCACCAACATCCCTGATATCGGCCATCGGCGCACAGCGTGGGCTAAAGCCGCCGGTTATATCCTGTTCAGCCGCAATCAGCGCGGCACGCAATTCGGTGAGGCTATTACCGCCAAGAAGGTTAATGAGACATAACCCGTCGGGACGAAGCAGCTGCCGAATTTGCACAATCAGGCCGGGTAAATCATCAACCCAATGGAGGTTCAAACACGAAAAGACCGCATCAAAACTGCCCGCGGCAAATGGCAAATTGGCAAAATCATGAACGGCAAAGGGCTGGTCAGTCTGTGATGCAAATCCGGCCGCAGGGTCGCTTTGCAGCATCATGCCTATTTTTCCGGTTGGCGCCAGCTGCCGCAACAGCCGACCATCATGTGCGCCAAGATCAAGACACAGGTCAAAATCACGTCGCATCAGCTCAACCCGGTCAGCAAGGCGCAATGCGGCCTCATCCTTTAGAAACGCAAAATCGGCATAGGATGCGGCGGCCCGTTGCCGGTAACGGCGTTGGGCAAGTGGATCAAAGAGCTGTGGCATCGGATCGGTCATAATAAACGCATCTTTTAAGCGCTGGGCGCAAAACCGCAAGCGCTAAATAACCGCAAGATTGACCATAGGGGCGTGAACAGCTTTACCAATTCTTTACCATTTGCCAGCTAGGCTGAAGGTCAAAGCGTTTCATATGGAGGCCGCTGATGCCCTTTCGACAATGGTCCCAAAGCCCCGGTTTCGTCCGGCGGTATTCGGCGGCGATGCTTGATCTTTTATTGCCGCAACAATGCCCGTTATGCAGGCGGTTTTGCTTTGATAACGGTCTCTGCGCTGAGTGCTGGAGGGAACTGGTTTTCATCACCCCGCCATTATGCGGCTGCTGTGGGCGGCCGCTTGGCTATGCCATTGGTGATCACCTGTGCGGTGCCTGTCTGCAAGCGGCGCCGCCGTTAACTGAAATCCGCAGTTGCTTTGTCTGTAATGACCAGTCACGAAAATTAATTCTGAAATTCAAACATGGTGATGCGTTACATCTGACCCCGCTTTTTAGCCGGTTTCTAAAGATGCATTTCACCACGTTAGCACAGGCCAATCATCTGGTTGTGCCCATCCCTTTGCACGCAAGGCGATATTGGCACCGGCGCTATAATCAGGCGGCCGAGATGGCACGGATGCTGTGTTGGCATCATGACCAAGATGCGTTTTGCCCGGATATATTAAAACGGCCAAAATCAGGGCCATCCCAAGCAGGCCTTTCCCGTCACCAACGCCAGCGCAATCTGGCCGGCGCCTTTTCTGTGCCAGCGGCCAAGCGTGACCGCCTAGCGGGGCAACTGGTGCTGTTGATTGATGATGTAATGACCACTGGTGCCACCCTCTATGAAGCGGCGCGAACATTACGGCGGGCCGGCGCTGGGCAAATTCGCGCTCTGGTGCTGGCGCGTGTTCTACGAGATAGCCTATAACCGTGATACCCCCTCTTTCAGGCGCTATTTTTTAACAATAGAACACTATGAAATGCACCGCATTTTGCGGTATAATATGGCTGTTTCAAAATCCAAATTACCAGATTGCTGCACCCGATCAAGGCGGCGTCCCGTGAGGTGAAAATGGCAAAAGTTGAAATCTATACGGCAATGGCCTGTCCATTTTGCAGCCGCGCGGTGAAATTGCTGAACGCAAAGAATATCGTCTTTGAAGAAATTGACGTGACGTTAAGCTCGGCCAAACGTCAGGCGATGCAAAGCCGCGCCAATGGCAGAACATCAGTGCCGCAGATATTCATCAATGATGACCATATCGGGGGCTGCGATGATCTGTTCGCGCTAGATCAGGCCGGCCATCTTGACCAGCTGCTCGCAGCCGCGTCCTAGCCCGCCATGGTGCCAGCAATCATGTTTAGCCCCGATTATGTCTAGCCCCAATTATGTTTAGTGTTGCCGCAGTTCAATATTGCTCGAGCGACAGCGCCGAAGAAACATTGACGCGCATCCGTCCATTGATTGTTGCCGCCGCACAGCAGGCCAGATTTATCACCCTACCAGAATGCGCCAGCTATCTTGCCGCCAGCCGTGAACAATTAGCGACCCATGCCGAATGGGAAGATGACAGCTATAGCCAGCGATGGCTGGCTGATACGGCAAAACAGCTTGGCATCTGGCTGTTGGCCGGATCGTTAATGATGCGCCGACGCGATGACAAACGATTGGTCAATCGCGGCCTGTTATTCGGACCGGACGGCAGACAAATCACCAGCTATGACAAAATTCATATGTTTGACGCCAATGTTGGTGATGGCAAAACCTATGAGGAATCGGCCAGTTTTACCGCTGGCAACGCGCCGGTCATTGCGATGATTGACGATATGCCTGTTGGCCTAAGCATTTGCTATGATCTGCGGTTTCCGCATCTTTACCGACAGCTTGCCCGTGACGGCGCCAAGCTGTTAATGGTGCCAGCGGCTTTTACCGCTGTTAGTGGCAGGGCGCATTGGCACGTTCTATTGCGCGCCCGGGCGATTGAAACTGGCTGTTTTATCATTGCCCCGGCCCAATTTGGCACGCATGCCGATGGGCGGCAGACCTATGGGCATTCGTTGATCGTCAACCCATGGGGCGAGATTATTGTCGAGGCTGATGACGGCGATGCAGTGATCGCCGCAATGCTTGATATCGATGAGGTTGATAGGGCGCGTCGGGCAATCCCGTCACTGCAAACCAATCCTGTGATCGGGACAACCCGTCTAATCAAATAGACATTGCCCCTAAACACTGCGCCTGAACATTGCCCTCCGAAAAGGATCAATCAAGGCCGTTATCGCCAATCCGCATATATTTATCGTTACGATCCGCGATTAGCGCGGCCGCATCCATGCCAGCCATTGACGAAAGCTGCGCGGCAAACGCATCGCCAAGCGCGTCAATCGCCACCACCGGATCACGATGCGCCCCGCCAAGCGGCTCGGTCACGACCGCGTCAACAACCCCAAGCTTATGCATCCAGTCGGATGTGATGCGCATCGCCTCGGCGGCCTCACGCGCATGATCCGCACTGCGCCATAGAATTGACGCGCACCCTTCGGGGGAAATAACGCAATAGATTGCATGTTCATACATCACAACCCGGTTCCCAGTTGCCAGCGCAATCGCACCGCCCGAACCGCCCTCGCCAATAATTGCCGCAACCATCGGCGTCGGCAATTTCAAACAGGCGCGGATGGCACTGGCAATCGCCTCGGCCTGACCGCGTTCTTCAGCACCGCGCCCGGGATAGGCACCGGCAGTGTCAACAAAGCTCAGCACCGGCAGACCATAACGGCCGGCCAGATCCATCAGCCGCGCCGCCTTGCGGTACCCCTCGGGTCGCGCCATGCCAAAATTGCGCTTAATCCGTTCTTCGGTATTGGTGCCTTTTTCGGTGCCGATAACCATAACCGACTGACCCCGAAACCGCGCCATTCCACCAATAATAGCATGGTCTTCGGAAAAGTTACGATCGCCGGCAAGCGGCGTGAAATCGTCAAAAAGCTGATCAAAAATCGTGCGGATTTTTGGCCGGTCAGGGTGGCGTGCAACCTGCACTTTTTCCCATGCGCCAAGCTTTTCATAAGTTTGTTTTAATTCCCGCTCGATACGGCTCTGCAATTTGCCAATTTCATCGGCAATATTGATGCTGCCATCGTTACTCATATGGCGAAGCTCTTCGACCTTTCCCTCGAGATTGGCAATCGGCTTTTCAAAATCAAGAAAATGTCTCATTCAGGAATCATTCCATTCTTTATTTGGCCACTTTATATTTGGCCACTCTAAATCCGCCAGATGCGCATTTCGAATTGCCGTACGGGTTCGGCGTGATTTTTAAAACTGGCGTAGTTTACCGATCTTGACGGCGACTGGCAAGCGGATGCGCCGTTGACACCAATCCGGCCAGCCGGTCGGGGCGGCTAGCGGTATAGATTTGTGTTGTTGAAATATCAGCATGGCCAAGCAGGCTCTGCAAACTTCGAAGGTCGGCGCCCCGATTTAACATATGCGTCGCAAAGGAGTGGCGCAGCTTATGCGGGCTTACCCGCGCCGCCTCGATACCCGCCGCCAGCGCCAGTTTCTTTAGCATCTGGGCAAATTGATGCCGGGTCATGGCCGTGCCATCATTGGCCGGAAACATCATGTCGGAAAGCACAAAAACATCAGTCTCATCACGGCATTCAAGCCAACGTGCCGCCGCCGCCCGCGCCGTATCGCCAAGCGGTACCACGCGTTCCCGCCCCCCTTTACCGGTTACCAAAATGGTTTCAGGGTTGCGCCGAAACTGCGCCACCAGCAAGCCAACCAGTTCCGAAACCCGCAATCCGGTTGCATAAAGAATTTCCAGCATAGCAAGTGCCCGCAAGGCCGCCAGATCAGGCGTCATCGCCGCCGCCGCCTCAAGCAGCCGGATAATTTCACCCTCGCTAAGGCTTTTTGGCAGCGCGGCAGGCAGGGACGGATTGTCAATCCAGCGGGTCGGGTTATCCGCCCTGATGCCATCCTCGACCGCCCATCCCATAAATTGCCGCAAGGCGCTAAGCCGGCGCGCGACCGACCGCGGGGATAGCGCGCGCTGATGCCACCAAACGATTAGCTTCCGCAACGCATCTGCGTCACAGGTTGCAAGATCGCTATCGATGCGCTGAAGGCCGGTCTGGCAATCCATTAAATCCCGCCGATACGCCGCCAGCGTATTTCCCGACGCCGCGCGCATGGCCGAGATTGCCTGCAAGAAGCCGTCGATTAACGGGTCGCCATTGGCGGCGGTTTTACCAGTCCTAGCTTTGCGTGCCATCCGGTACCATTGCAGCAAGCCGCTGCAGCAGATGTGCGACGACAATCTCTTGTGCAAAGCCCTTGGCGACTTCATTTTGACCAATCATATCAAGCGCCCGAATGACCGCTGCAAGATCAGCCGGATTAACTTTATCAAGCGGCAAATCGTGCAACAGCCACTGTGCCAGCAAGATTGTTTCAGCAACATGACGGCTTTCCGCCGCCGCCATAACCGCCTTTAGTAACAATGGTGGCAATCCGATAAAGGCCTGTTTAGGCTCGGGCTCACCCTTGACCAGATCAAGCCATGCCTGATCTTCGATGGCCACGCCGGTCGCCTCGAGAACTGGCAGCATATGCCACAGTTTCAGGCCGCCGATTGCCGCCGCATCAACCGCACCATCAGACAGGCCACGCAATAATTCAGCCACCTTGAGCGCATCGCCATTGCCGGCAAAAGCGGTTAGAGTTGAGGTGTCTCTTGGCTGATTTATCGCCAGCATAAACGCCATTTTTGGCGCAACATCCAAATCGTCGAACCGCATATTTGCAGCCACCGCCTCGTCGGCAAGCGCGTTCCGCACCAGCTCGGCATATAGCGGCAGCAGAACAGCGCCGTTACCGGCAGCAATCTCGGCCTTGAACGCCTTTGCGACCAGCGCCAAACGGTCAGATCGCGTATCCGCATCAAGCGCGCGCCATGCCAACGCCGTGGTCAGTGCATCGGCCCTTTCATCCAGACGCGCCAATGCCAGTTGCGCATCATCCGCGCCCTGTCCGGCATTGCGCCATAATTTACCGGCTTGGCGATGCGTAATTAACCCACGACGCAACCCGTCATAGGTTGAAACCATGCGTGCATCCGGCCCCAAAAACTTTAACTTCATGATGGTTTCGGCCATCTGCTTTGGCAAAACAGCCAACCCCTCCAGCGGGATCGGCCGGTTCGCCACATCCATCAGCACAATATGCGCCGAGTCCAATTTTGCCGGATCAATCACATTCGCCGGAGACTTGTTCAGAACCTCGTCCACCAGACCAAAGAAAATGGGATCATCAACACCGTTTGCCGCCAGAATATCAGCGCCAAATCTTGCCCCACCAACATTGCCCTGAACCGCCTGACAGATCACATTTGACTTGTGCCAGAACGGATCCATCGTTTGCGTGACCTGACGGCTGACAATTTCACAAGCAGCAACATCATCACGAACCATCAGATAATGCTCGGTCAACCAACGCCGCCAGTCGGCCCATTTATCTGCCTCGGGAAGCTGGGAAACAAGCAAGGCAAGGTCGCCAGACCGGCCACCATTTGCCAGAAAAGCCAACCGTGCCTCAACCAGATCGGCCGCAACATTATTCGCCCCGCTTGGCGGAATTGATTGCCGCGCCACGACCTCATAAGCAAGCCCACTGATCACCTGTGAATGGCTGACAACCGCTGCCTTTTGCAGCAAAAACACTGCATCACGCGCCGATGTACCGCGCCAGATCAAGCTGTCGAGCTGGCGATTGCCGGTATCGCCAACACCGATTGCAGCAAGCCCGACATCAGAAATTTTCCGGCGGCCAATTTTCGCACTGCCATAAGGATCATTTACCACTGAGAGGTCGCTATTCGGCGACGGGTCGGTTTCCCTAACCGCTGCCGGCATATCGGTCTTTAAATCATCGGTCGCCTCGTTTTGGGCACGGTTTAGAGCGTCATTTCCTTGTTCGCTCTGATCCGGTATCAGATCTCGCAATTTACCATTATCAGCATCCGCGCGACCAATAATCGCCGGTTTTGCATCCCCCTTATTAAGGTCGGTACTTGAGGCATTATTTGGCGACATTGCGAGGTTAGATCCATCCCCGGCATCACTGGGCTGTTTAGCCCCTTCGCGTTGGTCTGGGCCTTCAGCGTTCACGGCCTGATCAATGGCCTGATCAATGGCTTGGTCGATACTGATCGGGGTATCTGTTCCGGGTGTGGGGGTTATCGACAGTAAATTAACCGGCTCGTTCTGCTGCGCGGCGGCTGGTGTAGCTACCAGGGTTACGGCCAGCGTCATGGCCAAAGCGATCGCCGGTGTCCCGATGAGCGATAAACCCAGCCAGCCGGCTGTCAACACTCAAATTAGTATGAAAAAAAGACCCCGGCCCGGATAAATGGCGCGAATATGGGGAATTTGACTTATTTTGGAAGCGTTTCATTCGAAATAACCTTGTTAATAGCAACCGTCGGGGCGGGAATTTGCCAATTCGACAAAACAACAAGACCGACCGCGGTCAGGCCAGTCAAAACAAAAAACAAAACTGCAAATCGTGTCATTTCATCCCCATATTTTCTGGCTGGCCTGTCATTTTGGCCCCGCCCATTTTGATCACGCCCATTTTGGTCACGCCACTAATTTGGACCACACCACTAATTTGGATCATTGCGTATCGTCCCGATAGCGCCCAGTACCTGATGTTAAGCGGCGTTGATGCCATGATTAATACAACCATTGGCTGATTTGGCCCGTCGCCTATACTGGTTTTAGAAACCAAGCTTCAGAAACAAGGTATTTATGACAATATTATGTCGGCAATTAGGCAAAGTCACAAGCCACCTCATATTTTCGTTCGGCTTTTCATCAAATCTTGACTGATCAGACTGCTTATTTTATTCCCCTTGGCCTGTTGCATTGTTATGATAGCTGGCATGGAACCAACGCCAAAACCATCGGTTAATCAAGGACACCAAAAGCCCAGCCCCGCGGCCAAACTCGGCAATAGCGTTGCTGCCCGACTTGACCGACCTGTGGCACTTGTTGGCCTTATGGGAAGCGGCAAATCAGCAGTTGGTCGGCGCACGGCCAAAATGCTTGGACTAAATTTCGAGGATAGTGACAAGCATATCGTCAAAAATACCGGCATCAGCATCGCTGAAATTTTTGAGCTGGCAGGCGAGACAAAATTCCGTGAAATGGAGTTAAAAACGATCAGGGCTTTATTGTCAGACCGTCCGCAGATCGTCGCCACTGGCGGCGGCGCCTTTTGTCACGGTATGACTGCAGAATTGCTGTTAGAGACTGCATTAGTGGTATGGCTAAAGGCACCACCCGAAACATTGTTATCACGGATTGGCAACACCAAATCGCGGCCTTTGCTGCATAATGACGACCCGCTGGCAACCTTGACACGACTGAACCAGCAGCGTTCACCCTATTATGAAAAGGCACATATCCATCTGGATACTGACGGTTTATCAACACATAAGGCGATGATGGCGCTGCTGCGCGCGCTTGACAGTCATCTGCCAAGACAGTAGGTCACTGGAATATGCAACAGAAAACACTAACCGTGGGTCTTGGCGATCGCGCCTATGACATCATCATCGGCGCTGATCTGATTGATCGTGCCGGCGATATGCTTGGCCCGATTGCGGCCAATCGCCATATTGTCATTGTCAGCGACAAAACCGTTGCGGCGCTTCATCTTGACCGGCTGACAGCCGGGCTAAAACCCGCCGCGCGTCAAATTGATCATTTTGAAGTCGCCGCCGGTGAGGCCAGTAAATCCATGCAGGTGCTAGCACGTCTGCTTGATGATATTCTGGCAGTCGGAATTGACCGGTCAGTAATGCTGATTGCCTTTGGCGGCGGCGTTGTTGGCGATCTTGCCGGCTTTGCCGCGGCAAGCCTGTTACGCGGCGTCGATTTTGTACAGATTCCAACTAGCCTGCTAGCCCAGGTCGATAGTTCAGTTGGCGGTAAAACCGGCGTCAATGCGGCAGCGGGCAAAAACCTGATTGGTGCCTTTTATCAACCAAAGGCCGTGCTTGCCGATACTAGCCTTCTGGCCAGTTTGCCGCCGCGAGAGCTGCGCGCGGGCTATGCCGAAGTGGTGAAATACGGGCTGTTGGGCGACGCCAAATTTTTTGACTGGCTAGAGATCAATAATGCGGCAGTGCTGGCACTAGACCCTGATGCAATCATGCACGCCATCTACACATCCTGCCTTGCCAAAGCGCGGATTGTTGAGGCTGACGAGCGCGAGTCTGGTAAACGTGCTTTACTCAATCTCGGCCATACATTCGCCCATGCCTTTGAGGCCGAAGCTGGCTATAATGGCAGCTTGCTTCACGGCGAAGCCGTTGCCGCTGGCATGGGGTTAGCGTTTGAGCTGTCGGCTGATCTGGGATTTTGCACAGCTGCTGATGTGGCAAAATGCAAGGCGCATTTGCACGCCGTTGGACTGCCTGCGGGTCAGGCTGATCTTAGTGCGGGCAATGCCCCAGCATCGCAATTGATTGACCATATGAAACATGACAAGAAAATGCGCGACGGCCGGATGTATTTCATTCTTGCCCGCGCGATCGGTGACGCATTCGTAAGCGGCGACGTGCCGCCAGATGCGGTTAAAACGCTGCTGCAACGAGGTGAAAATGGCGTCTAGCCTGTGGCTTTTAGCCCTCATTATCATCCTGTTGATCCTCGCATCGGCATTTTTTTCCAGCGCCGAAACGGCACTGACCGCGGCATCAGACGCCCGCATGCGCCAGCTTGCCAGCAAAGGCAATGATCGGGCCCGTATCGTCGAGGCGTTGCGCGCCGACCGTGAAGGCCTGATCGGCTCGATTCTGATTGGCAATAATGCCGTCAATGTTCTTGGCTCGGCATTGGCGACAAGCATTGCGATCTCGCTGTTTGGCGAAGGCGGCCTTGTCTGGGCAACCATTGCCATGACCGTTTTATTGGTCGTGTTTGCCGAGGTGATGCCAAAAACCTATGCCTTTACCTATGCCGATCAATATGCGTTGAAGATTGCGCCGGCCCTGCAATTGGTCGTGCGGCTGTTAAGCCCGCTTTCGCTTGGCCTGCGGCTGCTTGCCAGCCAGATGATCCGGCCGCGGCTGGACGATGATCATGACCGTGAAGAAGAATTGCGCGGATTGATTGAATTACAGGGCAGTAACGGTAATGCCGATGACCGCGAACGCAAGGCAATGTTGTCATCGATCCTTGATCTGAACGAATTGTCAGTGGATCAGATCATGACCCATCG
>RGCC01000240.1 GCA_009919335.1 Alphaproteobacteria bacterium | reverse complement strand
AATTGCTTTCGTTCCAGCGATACTTGGCTTTTTTGCAGTGTCAGAAATCTTTGTTCAAGCAGAGCGGCGTGCCTTTGGAAAACATACTGCACCAAAATTCAGCGTTAATTTCCCGACAATTGCAGAGCTATGGCGTTATAAAATTGCTGTAGTTCGTTCAATATTTGTTGGGTTCTTTTGCGGTATTTTGCCGGGCATCGGGGCCACCCTTGCAGCCTTTATGGGATACGGCGAGGCGGTGCGCTGGTCAAAGGACAAGAAATCTTTTGGTAAGGGTAATTTGGAGGGTGTGATCTCGTCTGAAACCGCCAACAATGCGGCAACCGGTGCGGCGATGATTCCGCTTCTTGCGCTTGGTCTTCCGGGCGGTGCTTTGACCGCGATGATGGTTGCGGTGTTCCAGATGCATGACATGGAACCGGGGCCGCTGGTCTTTTACAATTCACCAGATTTGATCTGGGTTGTTTTCGCCGCAATGTTCTATGCCAATGTATCGATCTTGTTCATCGGCCTTATTGAAACAAAAACAATTCTGTATTTGCTGAAAATCCCTTTCCATTTCCTAGCCCCAATGATCCTGCTGCTTGCCAGCATTGGCTCATATATCGGACGCGGTTTGGTACTGGACGTCATTGTCATGTTTGGTGCTGGTATCATAGGGTTTTTGTTACGCCGGTCGGGCTATTCGATTCCGGGCATTGTTCTTGGAATTATCCTTGGCAAAATTGGCGAGCAGAACTTCGCTCAAGGCATGCAGATGGTGCATTATGATCTGTTCACCTATTTCTCACGGCCGATCTGCACAATCCTGATCATTGCTGGCGCGATAACGCTTGGTACTGGTGTTTACAAGGCGCTGGCGTCAAACCGCGCCGGCGCATCGCAGGATTAAGACAGAAACCATTGAACGAGTTTATTACAACCTCAATCCTACCCTCCCAAGACATCGGCATTACGCTTGCTGTCTTGGGAGTTTTTTTTCTATCGGGGATCGTCAAAGGCTTTCTAGGCATCGGTTTGCCAGCGGCGGCAATGGCCTTGCTGACCCTCGTAATGGAGCCGACGATTGCGATCTCGCTTTTGACCCTGCCGATTATCTTTACCAACATCGCGCAATATACCCGCAGTGAAAACCGCCGTGAAATTGCCGAGAAATACTGGCTTTTTGG
>RGCC01000239.1 GCA_009919335.1 Alphaproteobacteria bacterium | reverse complement strand
TCGATCATGCCGGCGCGAAATCCGCCCTCGCAATAGGCTAGATACAGCTCCCACATCCGCTTGAAACGATGATCAAACTGCGGTTCAGCAAATTGCGGCCACGCGGCGTTAAACCTTTGCCGCCACTGATCAAGCGTGCGCGCATAATGACTGGCATAACCGTGCTCGCTTACCAGATGCAATCCGGCTTCAGCTAGCGGCTTTTCCAGCATCGGTAATGACGGCAGCATCCCACCGGGGAAAATATAGCGCTGGATAAAATCAGGCTGGTTTTCGTAAGAATGATAGGCAGCATGATCAATGGTGATCGACTGGATCACCGCGCGCCCCCCTTTTTTCAAAACCTTGGACATGATCTCAAAATAGGTCGGCCAATAATCTTTACCAACAGCCTCAAACATCTCAATTGATACGATTTTATCAAAGTGGCCTTGCAAATCACGGTAATCCATCAACCGTAAATCCACCTTATCCTCAAGTCCGGCCTCGTGAATAACGTTATTGGCATAGTCAAACTGTTCTTTTGAAATGGTGATACCCGTCACGCTCGCACCAATTTCGCTGGTAACATATTTGGCAAAACCGCCCCAGCCACAGCCAATTTCCAGAACCCGATCACCTGGCTGAATATTGGCAAGTTCGGCAAGGCGCTTATATTTGTTCAATTGTGCCTTTGTCAGGTCATCATCATCCGAATCAAAAACCGCCGAGGAATAGGTCATGGTTGGGTCCAGCCATGCCTGATAAAAGCTGTTGCCGAGGTCATAATGATGCGCGATGTTCTTGGCCGACCCGCTCTTGCTATTTCGGCGCAATTGATGAAACAGGCGTAACCCCCATTTTCGTAACAGGTTAGTTTTCAGCCGCTCTTCAAAATAAGCATCATGGCGTGCTGCCAACTCGATCAATTGCGGCAAGCTCTCAGAACTGACCAGCCCATCCATAAACGCCTCGCAAAAGCCCATTTTTCCGTCACTGAGAATACGGTACACCGCATCTTGGCTATGAATCGTCAGATCCGCCTTTGGCCCTGCCGTCGGGCCAGCAAAGCGCTTTTGCACGCCATCGGGCATGGTCAGCAAAACCTCACCACATTGTAAATTATCCAAAATACTGAAAAGCAGGCTATTTTGATGCTGCCGCAAAAACCTAGAAACCATTACTTAATT
>RGCC01000238.1 GCA_009919335.1 Alphaproteobacteria bacterium | reverse complement strand
TGATGGACACTTTTTTTTCAACAAACTTTTTGGTTTTTTTTGCCACCGTCGTTTCCTCGATTGCGTCTTTTTACTTAGCTGTGAATCGAGTGCACAAAAAGAGTGTTTCTGGCCAAGGGAAAGCGCATTCTCTCAGACAATACTACGGTTACTATGTGGCCTTGTGGGTTCTTATACCAGCATTACTTCTAGCCCTGATTTGGATGTTCGTGGCAGACCCGATGCTAATGAGCGCTGCCAAGGTTAGGATGGCAGCTGCTTATCCAAATCTTCCGGACTCCTTTCTTAGCCTAAAAATGGCACAGCTTGGCAATATTGCCGCTGGTTATATAAAAGCGCCTGATGACATTATGGCTGCTCAAGCGGAGTTGCTCGTTGGGGCTCAGGCCACAACGGATCGTGCTCGGATATTAACTCTTGCTGCAGTAATGTGTATTGGATTTTTTTACTCATACAGGCGGGTTTCTCCGGAGTTTCGTGCACGTATTCAATGCGAAACATTTTTGCGCCGCCTCTTCTTCTTATCAGCAGGCATAGCCATTCTCACAACTATTGGTATTGTCTTGTCTCTGTTGTTTGAGGCGTTTAGGTTTTTCCGTGAAATCTCTTTGATTGATTTTTTCTTTGGTACGCATTGGGCACCAATGACTGCGCTTCGAGAAGGCGCAGTTGGTGCCAAGGATGAATTCGTAGCGGGGTCAACTGGCTCATTCGGCATGGTGCCGGTGATGGTAGGCACATTGCTCGTGGCAGTCATCGCTATGCTGGTTGCCGTTCCGATCGGACTGTTTTCAGCTATCTATACGTCGGAGTTTGCTCCGCGCCGGGTCCGCAATGTTATTAAGCCAACTCTGGAGGTGCTTGCTGGAATCCCTACTGTCGTCTATGGGTTTTTTGCAGCACTAACTGCTGCGCCATTCTTCCGAGATCTTGGGCTTTTTGTTGGGTTGGATGTATCGTCGCAGAGTGCGCTCGCTGCCGGAGGTGTAATGGGTATAATGATCATACCCTTTATCTCTTCTCTCTCAGATGATGTTATTACTGCAGTACCACAGTCATTGCGTGACGGTGCTTATGGGCTAGGTAGCACCAGGGGAGAGATAATTATGCGGGTTGTTTTGCCGGCTGCATTCCCTGGTCTTGTTGGCGCATTTTTGCTTGCCATAAGT
>RGCC01000237.1 GCA_009919335.1 Alphaproteobacteria bacterium | reverse complement strand
ATATCAAACCGGTCCATTGCAGCCTGTAACACCCGTAGCCCCTCAGGAATAACTTCTTTTCCAATCCCATCACCGGGAATGACCGCAATGTTCAGTATGTTTTTAGACATTTCTGTCTCCGTTTGTTTAAGTGGGGCCGATGACCGGCTAGGGCATAGAATGGTCGTTTGCAGGCCGGTCTACAAGGTGTTTTTGTTGGGCTTTTATTTCTCTAGTGGCTAGAACGGCATCGGAAAACGGCGATAGACGGCGGCGATATCATCTAATATGTCAGCCGTCAGCGTCAAATCTACAGCGCCTAAGGCCTCGCCTAGCTGATCAAGATCAGTTGCGCCAAAAATGGCCGAAGTCATGAAGGGCCGTTGCATCGCCCATGCTAGTGCCATTTGGCCTGGTTTTAGCCTATGTTTTGCGGCAATCCCCATATAGGCGTCAAGCGCTGGCCATAATCCATCGCAAATACGCCCGCCAAGATTGGCAACATGGCTTCGCCTAGAGCCCTCAGGCGTGACATCACCGTTATATTTGCCGGTCAATAATCCAGCGGCAAGTGGTGAGAATGCCAGCAGTCCGACCTTTTCGTGATGCGAAACCTCTGCCATATCAAGGTCAAAATGGCGGCAAAGCAGGCTATATTCATTCTGCACGCTGACCATACGTGGTAGGCCGTGGGTGGCGGCAATCGCCAGCCAGCGCATCGTTCCCCATGCACTTTCATTCGACAGGCCGACATGACGGATTTTGCCTGCACTCCGGCATTTTTCGAGATGCTGCAAAACCTCGCTCATGTGGTCTAATGTCTCATCGCTTTGTTGAGCACTTGCATCAAAGTTCCAATTTTGCCGAAACATATAGGATCCACGATTCGGCCAATGTAGTTGATAAAGGTCGATATAATCAGTTTTTAACGCTTGAAGTGAGGCCTCAAGCGCTAGGTCAATCGTTGCAGGCGAAATGGGGGCACCATCGCGAACATTCATATAGCCTTTACCAGATACTTTTGTTGCGAGAATAATATCTTGACGGCGGCCCGACTGGCTTATCCATTCACCCAAAATACGTTCAGTATCCCCTTGGGTTTCCTTGGCAAGCGGATTGACCGGATACATCTCCGCTGTATCAATGAAGTTAACACCATGATCAAGCGCCATATCAATTTGCGCATGGGCT
>RGCC01000236.1 GCA_009919335.1 Alphaproteobacteria bacterium | reverse complement strand
TGAGTTAAAGAATGATGATGAGGAAATTGTGCGCAATTCAATTCACCTGCGCTGGATTGGCGTTCGCCGCGATTTGAAGGCCTTGCTAAAAACAGACCTCGTTCTGGCCGATTGGCAAAGGGCTAGACGAAATTATCCGCCGTCCGTTTGATGATCTGGCCGGGGGGCGTTCGCCGCTTGATTCATGCCCCCCCAAACTCACATCGTCATACCTCGCCATTCTAGTTGCCCATTCTAAATACCCAGTCTAAATGCTGGTACTGGTTTAAAACGCAAGGATGAAGACATGCCCATAACAAAAACTGTGAAAATGCTGGTCGCCAAGGCCAAAAGCGAAATCAATAGCATCAGCGTGGATGACGCTCACGAACGCCAAAAATCGGGCGCGGCTGTTTTGATTGATGTTCGTGATATCCGCGAACTTCAGCGTGACGGCCGCATTGATGGCGCATTCCATGCCCCGCGCGGGATGCTGGAATTCTGGGCCGACCCTGACAGCCCCTATCACAAGGATATATTTGCAACAGACGGTGAATTGATTTTATTTTGCGCCAGCAGCTGGCGCTCGGCCTTGGCTGCCAAAACCCTGCAAGATATGGGGTTTACAAATATCCGCGATATGGAGGGAGGCTTTACCGCGTGGAAAGGCCAGTCATTGCCCATAACGAAAGCTGACTAATTTCCCGATCTGACGAATATTTGCCGGGGCAAGTTTGAAAATTTCGGTAAAAAATCCGGGGGAGTAATTGACAATTAATTTTTCCGTAGGCTAAGTGCTGGCAGTTTTTTATCGGGAGCAAAGTGATGAGTGAAGTAGCGGCCGAGATTGATGCCATGATTGCGCGGGCGCGTGCTGCCCAAAAGGCTTATGAGGCGAACGGCACTCAGGAACGGTTTGACCGCGCCGCCGAAGCCGCTGCGTGGGCCTTAATGGAGCCCAGCCGTAACGCTGAACTTGCGGCATTTGCTGTGGCTGAAACTGGCCTTGGTAAAATTGCCGATAAGATTACTAAAAACCACCGGAAAACGCTTGGTCTGCTGCGGGATATTCATGGTAAGACCAGCTTTGGTCTGATTAATGATAACGCACAATCAGGCGTTAGCGAATATCTGCGGCCAAAAGGCGTTATCGCTGCAGTTGTTCCGTCAACCAACCCGCTTGCAACACCAATCAACAACGTTGTCAACGCGCTGAAAAC
>RGCC01000235.1 GCA_009919335.1 Alphaproteobacteria bacterium | reverse complement strand
CGGTGATCATGGATCTTGAAGATGCGGTGTCTGATGCCGACAAGCCAGCCGCCCATGCGGCGCTGGGTGACCGGCCTGATTTGCCGGTGCCGCTGGTGGTGCGGTGTAACGGGTTTGACAGCGGCTGGTTTGCAAAGGATATGGAGGCGTTGGTAAAAAATCCACCGCAGATGATTATGCTGCCAAAGGCCGAATCTGCGGATCATCTGGATGTGATTGCCAAAACGCTTGGGGCTGATATGCCGATTGTGCCAATCATTGAAAGCGCGATCGGGCTGGCGGCGGTTGAGGCGATGATGCAACACCCGTCAGTGCTGCAATGCGCATTTGGTCATCTGGATTTCTCGCTTGATATTGGCGCCGAGCCGCATTGGGAATCGTTATATTATGCGCGTGGCAAGATCGTTGTTGCCTCGCGTCTGGGGCAAAAGGCAGCGCCGCTTGACGGGGTTGCGGTGCGATTTGATGATGCCGAAATCGTTGAAAATGAGGCGCGCCGTGCCCGTGACATGGGCTTTGGTGGCAAGCTGCTGATCCATCCAAAACAGATTGCGCCAGCGAAATCGGTATTTCGGCCAAGTCAGGATGACTATGAGTGGGCACAGCGCGTGATGGCCGCTGTTGCGACCAGCGCGTCTGCGGTTCAGCTTGATGGGGCGATGGTTGATGTGCCGGTGATCAAACGGGCCGAGGCGATTATTCGTGATTTTGAGGCATTGGCCTAATTTGGTTCGGGTTATTTTACGTTAATTCACGTCGGCATAAGGGGCAGGAGAGGCAAATGGGGAATCGTGATCTTGAAGGGTTGCTTGTGGTCAGTCTTGAGCAGGCGGTAGCAGCACCATATGCGGCAAGCCGTCTGGCCGATGCTGGGGCGCGGGTGATCAAGGTCGAGCGCCCTGAAGGCGATTTTGCCCGCAATTATGACGCTGACGCGCATGGTTATAGTTCGTATTTCGTCTGGTTGAATCGCGGCAAGGAATCGGTTGTCATGACTACAGCTTACGTCCTGGCTATTGGATGCCTCATATATTTTGTATTTGACCAGGGGTTTCACATTGCGTGGCCCGAATCGCTTGTAAGAAGTTTATTTCCTGAACTTCGCGGGGTTATTCCAACAATTTAGGTTGAGTCAGATCGGGGGTTGAACTGGCCTATATTAAAATGGTATGAGCCAGACCTTACATTTTAGAACGAATT
>RGCC01000234.1 GCA_009919335.1 Alphaproteobacteria bacterium | reverse complement strand
AGCACCGGTTAACGCCTGAGCGCTCGACCGAAATTCAGCATCTTCTTGATGCCACGATCACTATGGCCTTTGATGAATGTACGCCGTTTCCAGCAACGAAACCGGTTGCGGCCAGTTCGATGGCCTTGTCGATGCGCTGGGCCAAACGATCACGCGCGGCCTTTGTGCCAAGGCCCGGCTATGGCCAGTTTGGTATTGTACAGGGGTCGGTGTTTGCTGATCTGCGTGCGGAATCGGTTGCTGCGCTGGAAGAAATTGATTTTGAAGGCTATGCAGTCGGCGGCCTTGCCGTTGGTGAGGGGCAGCAGGCGATGTTTGAAACGCTGGAGGTAACAACGCCGCTGATGCGCCAAGACAAGCCGCGTTATTTGATGGGTGTTGGTAAACCGGCCGATCTTGTTGGGGGGGTGGCGCGCGGCATTGATATGTTCGACTGCGTTCTGCCAACCCGGTCAGGCCGGACTGGTCAGGGGTTTACCCGCCGTGGGCCGGTGAATTTGAAAAATGCCCGCCATGCTGACGATCCGCGGCCGCTGGATGAGGGCTGTAGCTGTCCGGCCTGTTCACGCTTTAGCCGCGCCTATCTGCACCATTTATTTAAGGCCGAAGAGGTTTTGTCTTTAATGCTGCTAAGCTGGCATAATATTCAATATTATCAGGATCTGATGGCCGGAATGCGGCGCGCCATCGAGGCCGGTCAATTTGCCCAGTTTGAGGCAGATTTTCACCGTGAACAGGCACTGGGAGATATCGAGCCATTGTGAGCAACCCGCCCAAAAATCCCATTTTAAACGCAAGAAAAAACCCGCGCGGCTGGTTGGAAGTGGCTGCGGCTGATGAGGGGTTTTTGCTGTTTGGAGTTGGTCCAGCGGAAATTGGCCAGCGCAATCGTGATGGGTTGGCGGCGTTTCTTGATGATGGTTTTGAGGGCGATATGGGCTGGCTTCGCGAGACGGCAGCAAAACGCCGACAACCGCAGGCCATGTGGCCAGAGGCAAAAAGCGCCATTGTGCTTGGGATGAATTACGGGCCTGACCATAATCCGATGGATAATCTAGCAGCGGTATCGGCCGGCAACATATCGGTCTACGCACGCGGGCGGGATTATCACGATGTGGTAAAGGGCAAGTTGAAACAGCTTGCCGGTCAGTTTGCTGCAAAAACCGGTTCTGCGGTCAAGGTGTTTGTTGATACCGCGCC
>RGCC01000233.1 GCA_009919335.1 Alphaproteobacteria bacterium | reverse complement strand
ATCATTAATAATGAGATAGCCAAAGACATGATCATAGGCGTCAGCTTTGCTGACCTGAAAGGCTTTTTTGCCGATAACAATGCCTAGTTCAATCTCGTAATCAACCGACTGGGTTGGATCAAGCGAGCCGTTCACCGGCTCCCCCGGCCCAACTACACTGGTCGGCGCCTTAGTAAAGATAACCGGAACCTTCGGCACGCTCTCCTTACTGGTCGAGTCGAACCCGCTAGAGTGAAATTCAGCGGCATGCGCATAGTAATTTTTTCCGACACACAGAATATCACGCTGCGGCTGCGGGATCGGCGACAGTAGTTCTGCACCATCTAATGCAATGCGATTCGTGCCATTGGCTACCCAGCGGTCAATTACCGCTTGCTCCTGCCCACAAAGTTTAAGCACAGCTGTTTTGGCATCATCACCCTGAGAACAGATAATAATTTCATCGCCATCAATAACGCCAGCAGCGATAGAGCCGGCATCGCGGAAAGTTACAAATTTCATTTTCTCGACAATCCTTATTTTTATCGGTAATATTTAAAAGCATATAGAGTTTTGTCTGTCAAACGCTCTTGTCTTTAATTGGGGCGCTAGCTGGCAACCACCAATGTGATGGGGATGAATTTGTTAGCACAGGCCGATATGATTGTAACGGCTGGTTCGAACGACATAAGCGTTTCGAAACATGAGTCGATGGCGCAGCGGGCCTATCGCATAATTCGTGCTGACATCATTTCAGGCGCGCGCGCCCCCGGCGAACGGCTCCGGATCGAGATGTTAAAAACCATCTATGATATTGGCCCGACACCGCTCCGTGAGGCTTTGCAAAAGCTCAGCACCGAGGGTCTTGTACTGGCTCTGGAGAAGCGCGGTTTTATGGTGTCACCACTTGATCTTGATGAATTCAGCGACCTAAACATCGCCCGCATCGAAGTCGAAAAGGTCGCACTTAGCAGATCCATTGCACTTGGTGACAGACAGTGGGAGTCACGTGTTGTTGCGGCAACCTATCTGATGAACAAGGAAGATACGGCACTGCTCGCCAGCGGCAACGGGGTTTCTGATGCGTGGGAGGCAGCCAATGCGGAATTTCACGCGACCATGATTGCTGCCTGTGGATCAAAATGGTTGTTGCAAATGCGCGATCATCTGCAAGATATGTGTGAGCGCTATCGCCGGTCATCAATAAGTCAAAGCATCAGAA
>RGCC01000232.1 GCA_009919335.1 Alphaproteobacteria bacterium | reverse complement strand
ACCAGATCGAGCAGCGTATCCTTGTCGCCATCATTACGCAGATCCAGAAAACAGCTGCGCTTGCCGTGACTTGTGTCACCAACATATGACCACACCTGTGGCAGATGCGGTGCCGAAACCATCAATACATCAGCCCCATGTTCAGCCAGCGTACGGCCAGTAATCGGCCCTGCCAGAATCCGTGTCAGATCCAGCGCCTTAATTCCCGACAAAGGACGCTCGCCCGCTGGCATCGGCTCTGGCTCACTGTCACCGATCTTGATAATTTCAACGGTTGGCTTTGCGGCGATGATTTTGCCATGCGGCTCATTCAGCCATTCATCATGCGTGCGGATCATTCCCCCGCAAACACGGTTTTCATCAATGGCCGCCTCAAGCTCACGCGCGTCCCATTTGGCCACAGCCTTTGCGATCGAGTTTTTATCTGCGTCAGCCTGCAATAAATTAAGCATCCGGCGGCGCAGATGATCAAGGCCGAAATGCGGTAATGCCCAGCGTCCATCCTTTGTTTGATAAATGCCTGTCAAACCCCGGTTCGCCTCATGGCCCGCGTCGGTAATCTTCTTGAAACTGCCATCTGCAGTCTTTGCCTGATAGAAATCCTTGCTCTTTAGCGCGGCAGCAGCAGCCCTTGCATCAATCGCCACAGATTGGCGTCGCCCTGTTTTCAATTCCCACAGATCATTGACCGCAACTCCAACACTCGCAAGCGCAGCAGCAGCGCTCTCTCCAAGGCGGAAATTGGTTTTCAAAACCGGATCCGACCCTGTGATTTTCACCTCATCCTGATGCGGTTTTGGTAAGCCACGAATAGCCATTAAACTGTCAAAAGCAGACATTGGTTTTCCTATCTTGATCAAAATTGGTCTCTGGTGCTCACAAAACCTGTCAGCTTTTTCAACTATCGCATAATTCTGACGCGGGTAAAGCAAGAACAATCATTCAAGCCTGGACCGGTGTTTCTCGACAAGTTCAGGTGACTGCCGGCGATAAACTGCTCCTTGGCAGCGCCGGATAAAAACCGCAAATAGCCTATTTTATGGCTGCCAGCTCTATGCAATTATTGTGATGACGGGGGATATAGGCTTTGGCGCCTTAACCAGAAATATTCGCCACGAATTTAAATGATGGGATAGCGCGGTTATGACAATTCAAATTTTACTTGCCCTTACCATCCTTATAAGTTCGGCCTGTGGTTTGATCATCGAGATTGTTGCAGGCAGGCTTTTA
>RGCC01000231.1 GCA_009919335.1 Alphaproteobacteria bacterium | reverse complement strand
CCAGAGGCGCAATGTTTGATGCGCTGGCGCTTGAAGCCGCTGCCTTATCAAAGGATTTCCTGAAAATCCGCAATCTGTCGCCGGCGGCAAAAGATCTAATTTCCGAAACTAAAGCGACGATTGCGGCACTGAAAAAATCACAATCACCTAATGAGTCAGACCCGGCGATTGTCAAGGATCGCGCTGATTACCTAAAGTCGGTTGACCGTATTTTCAAGCGGATTGACGATGGTACAATTTTCCCGGCCGTTGTGATGGCTGATATGCAGCTTGCCGTCGAGGCAATGCTTGATCAGGCAGAAAAGGCTAAGGGCGGCCTTCGCTATGTCGAGGCGCTGTTCTTCCCGGGCGGCGATATTGTAAAGTCCCGCACCCAATGTACCGAGCAGGGCCCCGGTCGCTGGCTGCCAAAGCCAACCGATGTTGTGGCGACGTTCTTTGGGCTGGCCAATCCGGATGTTGAAAACGGCGGCTATGGTGGAAGTGGCTGCCAGTTTCCGATGTTGTGTCATTCCTGATACCCGATAGCCTGATTGATTTACTGCCGGGTGATTATGGCCAGCTGAATGATAAGGGCGAGTTCGAGGCAAATTATAAAGATTGGATGCTTGGGCTGGCGCAGGGCGATGTCTATCTTGGCGCGGTACCGATGCTAGATGGTCATATCTGGGACTCGTTGTTCCGCGTCCTCGTGGCAATGTTCTTTGGTATTTTGCTTGGCGTGCCGCTTGGCATCTATATGGGCGTATCGCGTTTTTGCAAATCCTTCTTCGACCCGATGATCGAGCTTTATCGACCGGTACCACCGCTGGCATGGGCGCCGTTAATCCTGACAATTTTCGGCATTCAGGATGATGGCAAAATCTTCCTGTTATTTATGGTGGCCTTCGCCATTATGGTGATCTCGGCGCGAACGGGTGCATCGGGGGCGCAATTGTCCAAAATCCGGGCGTCACATTCGCTTGGTGCCAGTGATCGTCAGATCCTGCGTTATGTGATTTTGCCGAACGCGTTGCCCGAAATTATGACCGGTATCCGCATTTCAATTGGTGTGTGCTGGGGGACGCTTGTGGCGGCGGAAATGTTGGCTGGCACAACCGGCGTTGGCTTTATCGAGAATGTTGCGCGAACCGTTTCAGATTATGAGCTGATCTGGGTGACAATCTTGATCATGGGCAGCCTTGGTTTGGCTTTTGACCTGATGATGCGCTGGGTGATTTCACGGCTGATACCATGG
>RGCC01000024.1 GCA_009919335.1 Alphaproteobacteria bacterium | reverse complement strand
AGGCAATCAGCTTTTCACCAAAATAATATAAGCTTATGCGTTAAGCTGTTGTTTGAGGGTCATGAGGCGAGTTTTTACGTCGTCAAGCATCGCAATCGCGTCTTGCAGGGTTGGCGGCGCCGCACCTTCAGTGCTGGCAACGCTGACACTGGCAACGCTGACAGGAATGCTGGCTGATGCTTTGCTGCGCACCAGCTTTTGCGCGCCCTTGATGGTGAATCCGTCAACATAGAGAAGCTGCCTTATACGGCGCAAGACAGCGATATCATCGGGGCGGTAATAGCGCCGGCCGCCGCTCCGTTTTAACGGGCGAAGGCTGCTGAATTTACTCTCCCAAAACCGCAAAACATGCTGTGGCACATCAAGCAACGCAGAAACTTCTGAAATTGTTTTGAAAGCGTCGTTGGCTTTATCGTTCATTTCGCGCCGTCTACACGGTCCTTAAGGATATGCGAAGGGCGGAACGACAGCACGCGTCGCGGTGTGATAACCGCTTCGATCCCAGTTTTGGGATTACGGCCAACACGCTCGCTCTTAGATTGAACTGAAAATGTGCCGAATGAAGACAGTTTAACTTCTTCGCCAGCCTCTAAACAGGAACATATTTCCTCGAGTACCGCCTCGACCAGATCGGACGATTCGTTACGTGAAAGGCCTATGTTGCGATAGACTGATTCGGTTAAATCTGCGCGTGTAAGTGTTCCCATGGTCAAAACGCTAACCATTTTTTTGCGAATGGTCAATTCAGAAAACCCGCGGACACTATGCTTTACACCGATAAATAGGAAAAAAAATGGGTTTTAGGATCAAAAAACCATGGTATCTCGCGCAATCCTTGGGTCAGCGACCTAAGGGCGGCCAAATTTTACCAATGCAGCACCCCAAACAAGGCCGCCACCAATCGCTTCCATCGCGACCACATCACCGTTCTTGATTCGTCCATCGCCAACCGCCGTAGCCAGCGCAAGTGGAATTGATGCGGCGGATGTGTTGGCGTGCTGTTCAACTGTCCGCACGACGCGATCCGAAGGCAGGCCCATTTTTTTCTGCATCGCATCAATGATCCGGATATTCGCCTGATGCGGCACCAGCCAGTCAATCTCATGCGCCTCCATATTGGCGGCGCCTAGCGCCTCGTCCATTACCGATGCCAATTTTTCAACAGCATGACGGAAAACTTCTTTGCCCTCCATCCGCACATGACCAACCGCGGCATTCACGGACGGCCCGCCATCAACATACAGAATATCGCGGTAGGCACCGTCGGAATGCAGAACCGACGAGCGGATGCCCCAATCATCGGCATTATCGGCCAGTTCAAGCACAACCGCCCCCGCACCATCACCGAACAAAACGCAAGTTGTCCGGTCTTTCCAATCTAGCAATTTTGAAAAGCTTTCCGCCCCAACGACAAGCGCGCGTCGGCCGCGCCCCGATTGCAGCATCGCATCGGCAATATCAAGCGCATAAACGAATCCGGCGCAAACCGCCTGAACATCAAACGCGATTGCCCCCTTTGCCCCGATCATATTCTGTAATTTAGTCGCCGTTGACGGAAACGTATTATCGGGCGTTGTTGTGGCCACGATAATCAGATCAATATCAGCGCCCGTCAGGCCAGCATTTGCCAACGCTTTTGATGCGGCATTATTGGCAAGATCGGCCGTGGTTTCACCATCAGCAACAAGATGGCGCTGGGCAATACCGGTGCGACGCCGTATCCAAGCATCATCCGTGTCGACAAAGCTTGAGAGCGCCTCATTCGTCACTACATTTGCCGGCAGATAGGATCCGACAGCGGTCATCAAAACCCTTTGACTACTCATTGACAATCTTTCTTTGTTCACGAATTGACCCCGCCTTTTCGATGGCAGCGCTTACATCAGGAATAAACCCATGATCAACAAGGTTGGCCGCAACATCAATAGCGTTCGAAAAGCCTAGCGCGTCGGTACCGCCGTGTGATTTCACCGCAATCCCGTTCAAACCAAGGAAGACCGCCCCATTATAGCGTCGCGGATCCATCTTTGCGCGGAAAATCTTGAGCGCACTGCGTGCAAATAGATACCCGATCCGTGAAAAGACCGACGCCCGAAAGCTCCGACGCAGCATTAGCGCGAACAGGCCCGCAACGCCCTCAGCGGTTTTCAGCGCGATATTCCCGGAAAATCCATCGGTGACAACAATGTCAACCGTCCCTTTTACCAAGTCAGAGCCTTCGACAAAGCCGTGGTAATTGACCGCCAGATCAGGGTTGGATAGTTCTTGTGCTGCGAGGCGCAAATATTCATGGCCCTTCTGTTCTTCTTCGCCGACATTCAACAACCCCACTGTTGGGTTGTCCTTGCCCATCAACGACAGATAGAACGCCTGCCCCATCAGCGCGAACTGAACAAGATTTTCCTCGTCACATTCAAGGTTTGCACCAAGGTCAAGCATGCACATCGGGCTGTGTTCGGTCGGAAAAAAGCCAGCAATAGCCGGGCGGGTAATGCCGGGCATTGTACGAAGCTGTAATTTTGCCATCGCCATCAGCGCACCGGTATTTCCAGCCGACACCACAGCATCAGCACGCTTTGCCGCAACCTCGGCAATCGCCAGCCACATCGAGCTATCACGCCCACGGCGCACCGCTTGCGATGCTGTATCAACGGATGAGACAGCATGTTCGGTATGCAGAACCTCAGCGTTCTTAACATGCTTTGATTTTGCCAGCATCGGACGGATCACCGTCTCGTCACCGACAAACAATATCTCAATATGCGGCGATTTTGCCTTGGCAATATCAGCCCCATGAATCACTGACGCCGGCGCGTTATCCCCGCCCATTGCATCAAGCGCAATCTTAATTACTCCAGACAGGGTAAGTCCTCCCAACCTGCTCTAACATTATTTGGGGGGCTGGCGTTTTAACGCGGCAAGCCCAGCAAATGGATGATCGGGCAATTCCTCGCCACTGGTGAACATGTCCGGCGCTTCGGGCGCACGCGGCCATGAGGTTACGGCAACCGCAAGCGATTGCGCCAACATTTCGCCAATTCTGATTGCACCATTTTCAAGAGGCTCTGCCTCATCTAAATGGACCTCAACTTCGTCAGGTTTGCCGGCGATGCGAACATAACGTTCTTCGACCAGAAAATCTACAGTCTCGCGCAGCGGGACACCGGTTGCACCGCAGGCCTGCACAACATCACCCTTCAGCGTGCCAGAAACATCCCAGCAATCACGTGCCGCCTTGCGAACACGCAGTTCGGCCGACAATGATGTGACCTCGATGAAATCAAACCGCGCAGCCAAAGACTGGCATTCCTCGGCACTGGCAACAAATTTGTAAAAATTACCCGTATCCGGCCGGATACGCTCAACATCGATTTCGGAGTCTAATGTTATCAGAGGCATAATATAACCATCACGAAACTTGGTTGTAGGCGGCAAAATCAGGTCTAATCCGAACGGGCTAAAGTCTATTGAACGTCACAACATACTCGAAAAAACGACAGCGCGCAGATTGTTTCATCAGATCTATTCAATCAGATCTATTTGATATCCAGCCGTCCTGAAAGAATTTCCTTTGGGGGGAGATTATCTATTTTCTGAACCAGCGCAAACAGATAATCGACCAGGCCATTTGCCAACGGATCAGCCGCTTCCTGACCGCGAAACAGGTTACGTTTCAATGCTGATGCAAGGTCATTTTTATCATTATTATCAATTGCGTGAACATAGGACTCAAGGCGCCCCATAAAGGCCTCGGCCATCACTCGAACGCGTTTAGAAACACCGATATCGCCGGCGCCCATTTCACGAAGTGACAAATCCATGTCGGCAAACATCGAATCAAACAATTGCTGGCTTAACGCTTTGCCCTCATCATCGAGCGATTTGAGCCGGCGCATCACCAAAATCACCACCAGACTCAGCGCGTCAAAACGGCCATCGACATCATCGGAAACGCCATATTGATCGAAAAACACAGGGTTACGCGCCAAACGCACGGCCTCAGCATACAGCGTTTCCGCATCACCAGCCTGACGCCGCTGCCCCCAACCAAGTAAATTACCCAGCCATGCTTGTGCTTTTCCGCTCATTGTTGCAACATCCCGCATTGTTGACCAAACTCGTTGACGCGACCAAAATGGCCGCGTGGCCCTTTCTATATCGCAGGAACCCAGTAATGACCAGTGTCTCATTAACCACGAACGTTATCATAAGCCGATTAAGGCACAGCTTTTGCGTGATTAGCATCAGCCTTCTTTCAATCGGGCTTTTGGCGGGATGCGGCGAGCGGATCAGCGAACATGGCCAGTTCATTAATCAATCCGAGATGGATGTGATTAAAATTGGCCAGACCAATCGTAGCGATATCGTTGCTTTGCTGGGACGGCCAAGCTTTGAGGCAGCATTTGACAGCCGAAAAATCTACTATTCAAGCCAGATCATGGAACAACCCGTAGCCGGCATCAACGCAACCAAATCCCGCATGATTTACGTCTTTACTTTTGACTCAAGCAATACGCTTCAAGAAATTGATTTAATTGATGAAAAAACTGGATTTAACGTTGCTCATATTGATGAAAAAACACCAACACCCGGCGATACATTTGGGGTTGTTGAACAGATTTTTTCTAATTTAAAGCGCCGTCAGGCAACTGAATAGTCTCGCGACCCGCAGTGACTGTATGACCCGCAGTGACTATGTGACCCGAAGTGACTGTATGATCTAAAAGCTGGTTTATTTACCCATTTCGGCAACACGTGCGCTGTGGGCAAGCCGGTCAAGAACTGCATTTACAAATCCAACATCACAGCCACATGCATCACTCAGCGCGGCATATTCACTCACCGCCGCGCGTGCCGGAATCCGGTCGAGCGACCAGCCATCAGCGAGCTGCGCCGCGATCGCCGCATCGATATCATTGGCGTCACGCTCAGCCCCGGCATAAAGAGCATTTAAATGCCCTTCATCCAGATCCTTCACCTTAAAGGATTTGGCGGCATCACCAGCGTAATGCGCCAGAAATTGCGGGGCAAAATTGATTGCAGACTGGCCGGTAATCAATGATTGATAGATAATCTGCACCGCCGCCAGACGCGCCGCTGATCTGCGGCGAACCGGAACCGCTTTTAATGTCTGTTTTTCATCACTCATCAGATCAACCACAAAAATCTTGTTTTAGCGCGGCCATTGCCATCGCGGCACGCGCCGCATCACCGCCCTTATCCTTGCGCGCCGCATCCGCACGCGCCCAAGCCTGATCCTCATTTTCAACCGTCAGGATGCCATTACCGATGGCCAAGCCATCAGCAAGCGACAAATCCATCAACCCACGCGCCGACTCATTGCAAACCGTGTCATAATGACTGGTCTCACCGCGGATAACACAGCCAAGCGCAACATAGCCATCAAAATGCCGGTTACCGATAGATGCCATCGCGATGGCCGCCGGTATTTCCAGTGCTCCGGGTACCGCAACACGCTCATAGCTGGCGCCAGCGGCCTCTAGGGCGGCGATTGCCCCTGCTGCCTGCGCATCGGCGATCTCGCCATAGAACCGCGCCTCAACGATCAAAAAATGCCCGGCCATTATGCTTGCTCCTGATGAATACGCTGCCAATCCGTAATTTCAAGGTCATACCCCTCAAGACTGACCACGTTTGGACGAGTGTCCGATAATAGGATCATCTTGCGAATACCAAGATCGGTGAGGATTTGCGCACCAACACCATAGTCCCGCAATTCACGATTATTGCTGGCCTCATTTGACAGATTTAGTTTCTGCGAAACCATCGACGACAGGCTTGCCGCGATTGATTCGCGCAGAACCACCACAACGCCGCGTCCCGCCTCGGCAATTGCTGCCATTGCAGATGCCAGTTCATCGCCTGCCCGCTTTTCCGAGACCGCCCCAAGAAGGTCGGCCATCAGGTCAAGCGCGTGCATGCGCACCATTACCGGCTCACCCGCACTGATATCACCTTTAACCAGCGCAATATGCTCAATGTTGGAGACTGTATTTGCATAGATAATCATCCGCCAGTCACCGCCAATGCGGGTTGTTATCGCGCTTTCGACGGTGCGCTGCACAAGCGACTCGTTGCGCCGACGCCACGCAATCAAATCGGCAATAGAGGCAATTTTCAATCCATGCTCTTTGGCAAATCCTATCAAATCGGGAAGACGCGCCATCTCGCCATCGTCTTTCATAATCTCACAGATGACGCCAGATGGATTTTCCGAACCGCAGGCCCGCGCGATATCAACCACCGCCTCGGTATGGCCTGCACGGACCAATGTGCCACCGTCACGCGCGATTAGCGGGAAAATATGGCCCGGTGTGGTGATATCACGCTCACCGCAATTAGGATCAATCGCTGTTTTGATGGTAAGCGCACGATCCGCCGCCGAAATGCCGGTTGTCACCCCTTCGCGCGCCTCGATTGAGATGGTAAATGCAGTTTCATGGCGCGATTCATTGCGCCGTTCCATCATCGTCAAGCCCAGCTGTTCAGTACGCAAGCGCGTTAAGGCAAGACAAATCAGCCCGCGACCATATTTCGCCATGAAATTGATCGCATCAGCTTCGGCATATTCGCCGATAACACATAAATCGCCTTCATTTTCACGATCTTCATCATCAACAAGGATGAACAGCTTGCCGGCTTTTGCATCGGCGATCACCTCTTCAATTGTCGACAAACCATTGCGGCTTGGTGGCGTCATCGTTCTAATCCTTGTTAACTTCTATGGGCTCAAACCCTGTAAGACGGGCAACATAGCGCGCCAACATATCAATTTCCATATTCATCTTTTGCCCAACTGCAACACTGCCCCACGTGGTAACATCCCAGCTATGCTGAATAATATTCACGCTAAAGCTGGTGCCCTTTACCGCATTTACCGTTAACGACACGCCATCCAGCGCAACCGAGCCTTTCGCCGCAACAAAGCGCGCAAGAGATTGCGGCGCATCCAGCCAGATTACATGGCTGTCACCATGCGGCGTCATTGACGTAATAACAGCCAAACCGTCAACATGACCCGAAACAATGTGACCACCCAATTCATCGCCAACACAAAGCGCCCGTTCCAAATTAATTCTGTCACCGACCTGCCAGTCACCAAGCGTCGTCACAGCCATAGTTTCGGCCGATGCGGCGACTTCAAACCAGGCATCCTGACGGTCGATAACGGTTAGGCAAATCCCCGAACAAGCAATCGACGCACCAATATCAATGGCCGCACAATCCCACGCAGCACCGATCCGCAAAACGCGGTCTCCCTTGTCGGCAATCGCCTCAATGCGGCCAATCGCTGTAATGATACCAGTAAACATGACTTAAGCCTGTGCCTTGCCTCGATCGGCGGGTTGTTTTTGTAAAATGATCAGCCGGTCGCCACCGATCATCTGATGATGCGACTGGATATACTTGTTTTCGACAGAGATTGCCACCGTGTTGATCGCCGCTGTATCGGTCGTTGTGCGGTGAAGGGCGGGTGAGCAATGTGACAAGGTACCAGCAGGCGGCGTTAATCCGCCAATCGCGGGCAAGGCGTCCGCGCCTAAAATATCGTCTGATTGCGTCCAGTAAATTTGATCGACTGCATCTGCTGATAAAAAACTGGTCACAAGACCGGTGCCAGCCTCAACAAACGCGTTGTTAACCCCTGTCTCGCCCAGATAGCGCAAGGCCGCCTCGACATCGGGCTTGCCATTTGCATCATTTGGCAACACCACAATCACACAACCGGCAGCGCCAAGCTCCTCACGGCGATGGGCCGGCGCGCCCTCACCGCAAAACAGCGTCAACGGATGCTGACTTTGCAACAATGCCGCATCAGACGGTATTCGCAAAAGCCGATCAAAGACAAAGACTGGCGGACTCAAATCCTCTAGCCCCGCATTGCGGCAATTCATCTGCGGGTTATCGGCAAGAACCGTCGTTAACCATCGTTTTTCACCATCAGCAAGCGCAATTTTGCCATCAATAGATGCTGCTATCTTTAGTGAACATAGAGGTTTATTATATTGAATTCTATTGATAAAGCCACGCATGACATCATGCGCTTCTTTTGCCTTAACCCCTAAACAGACCTCAATCCCAGCTGCCGCGATCCGTTGCATCCCAGCGCCGTTAACCCGTGTGTCAGGATCCTTTATGGCCACCACCAGACGCGCAATGCCAGTCGCAATCAAAGCGTCAGCACAAGGCGGGGTTTTACCATGATGCGCACAAGGTTCCAGCGTAACATAAGCAGTTCCGCCCCGAATGGCCGAACGGCCCATATCATCAAGAGTGGCAAGCACCGCGGCCTCGGCGTGCGGTACGCCGGCAACACCAGTATGGCCGCTTGCCAGTAGATGACCACCTGCCGTCACCAGAACACAGCCAACCGGCGGGTTAACCCCGCTATTGCCAACAGCGCGCCGCGACTCTGCAATCGCGGCACCCATCCACCTTGCATCATTCGGGAAAACCGGATTTGCCATAAAATCCTGCGTCTTGACCGCTTTACTCACCAAGCTCTTTTTCGACAAAGGCTTCAAAATCCTTAGCCTCTCGGAAATTGCGATATACCGACGCATAACGGACATAAGCGACCTGATCTAGCTTATGCAGCGCGGCCATCACCAGCTCGCCAACCCGCGCACTTGGCACATCACCATCCGCATGACTTTCAAGTTGGCGCACGATCTCGTTAATTGCCATGGCAATCTGTTCGGCATCAACATCGCGTTTGCGAAGGGCAATATCAAATGACCGTTCCAGCTTTTCACGGTCAAATAATGACTTGCGACCATCGCGTTTGACGAGGGTAATTTCACGGATCTGCACACGCTCAAACGTGGTAAATCGCGCATCGCAATTACCGCACAACCGGCGGCGCCTAATCGCTGCGCCATCTTCGGCCGGACGCGAATCCTTTACTTGCGTATCTTCATTCCCGCAAAACGGACAAATCATCGTATCACGCTAACCCAATCTGAAACCGGCTGGCTGGCCCTGACAAGCCAGCCCCGCCTTTTACGACCTATATCTTGTACCCGCCGCGAGTGTACACACTATTGATAGATTGGGAAAGCCCGACATAATTTGCGGACTTCTTCACGGACCCGCGCCTCGACCGCCTTATTATCCTCAGGATTCTGCGCAAGGCCATCAAGAACATCGCCGATCAAATGACCGATTTTGACAAATTCTTCATGACCAAAGCCCCGGGTTGTTCCAGCCGGCGTTCCCAAACGGACACCTGACGTGACTGTTGGCGGCTGCGGATCAAACGGAATGCCATTTTTGTTACAGGTGATGCCAGCCTCTTCAAGCGACAGTTCGGTAACATTACCGGTCAGCCCTTTTGGCCGCAAATCAACCAGCACGACATGGGTGTCAGTACCGCCCGAAACGATCGCAACACCACGTGAAATCAGGGTTTCTGCCAAAATTCTGGCGTTACTAACCACCATGTTTGTGTAGGCCTTGAATTCGGGGCGAAGCGCCTCGCCAAAGGCCACGGCTTTGCCCGCGATCGCATGCATTAATGGCCCACCCTGTAACCCAGGGAAAACAGCCGAATTAAACTTTTTCGCAAGCGCCTCATCGTTGGTCAGGATTAAGCCGCCACGCGAGGCACGCAAGGTCTTGTGCGTGGTGGATGTAACCACATGGGCGTGCTCAATCGGGCTTGGGTGCGCACCGGCAGCAACCAGACCTGAAATATGCGCCATATCCACCATGAAATAGGCCCCAACCGAATCTGCAATCTTGCGGAAAGCAGCAAAATCAAGCGTCCGCGGATAGGCCGATCCACCGGCCAGCAGCAGCTTGGGCTTATGTTCCAGTGCTAACCTCTGCAATTCGTCAAAATCAACCTGCGCCGTGGCTTCATCGACGCCGTACTGAACCGCATTAAACCATTTGCCCGATAGGTTTGGCGCCGCCCCATGGGTGAGGTGACCGCCAGCGGCAAGCGACATACCAAGGATGGTGTCGCCCGGCTTTAGCAGGCTGAGGAAAACCGCCTGATTGGCCTGTGCGCCCGAATGTGGCTGCACATTGACAAAGTTACAATTAAACAGTTTTTTGGCGCGCTCGATTGCCAATGTCTCGATGACGTCAACATGCTCGCAGCCCCCGTAATAACGACGCCCCGAATATCCTTCGGCATATTTATTTGTCAGGATTGATCCCTGCGCTTCCATGACTGCAGTGCTGACGATATTTTCCGAGGCGATCATCTCGATCTGGTCTTGCTGGCGCACCAGCTCATTCTTAATCGCGGCAGCAACTTCGGGGTCGCTCTGTGCCAATGGATTACTGAAAAACCCGTCAATCTTCATACCCGCTTTCGCGTTACCGAACTCATCCATCTTTTATCTCCTCACCTAATATGCCGCACCAAATAAGAAACGCGCGACGCAAGCACTCTTCATCCTGTTAAAAATATTACCAAACCGGACACAACCGTGATTGGCTTATACCATTCAAGCGAGACCAATATTGATCGCGGTCAATTTATCCACCCGGCGCTGATGCCGGCCACCTTCAAATTCTGTCGCAAGAAACATATCCACACATGTAAGTGCTGTTGCTGGCTCAATCAACCGTTCACCCAATGCAAGAACATTAGCGTCATTATGCTGGCGGCAAAGGCTGGCCGCCTCGGCGCTCGTTACGAGTGCCGCACGCACCCATGAAAACCGATTCACCGCAATCGAAATACCGATACCGCTGCCACAAATAGCAATGCCCCGTGCGTCCGCGTTATCTTTTAGCGCCATTGCCAGCTTGGCACCAAAATCAGGATAATCAACGGCGTCACCATCTGCCGGACCAAGGTCTATAACATCATGGCCGGTAGCCTGCAAATGCGCGCGAATCGTCGCCCGCAGCACACAGCCCGCATGATCGGACGCTAGATATATCGTATTTGGATGCATTATCCTGTTGTTCCTCGTGCCAAAAGGCCAGACAGCGGTCAGAATGTTACGGCTATACCCGTCTGATACCATGATTTTTTGACAGAATACAAAGATAAAGGCACAAAATGCACGCCTTCGGACAATCCTGAGCTTCAGTTATTGAATTTTTAACGAACACCAGACGATTGTGACAATTTTTTGACTATTTTTTCGTTTTTTTGTGACTTTACTGTCGACAAAGCCAGCGATCTTTCCTAACGTTTTGGGCAACAGGTTGCGAAAACCGGGTTTAGGGAGAGCAAACGTCGGCGAAAAGATCGACGCTTGAAAAAGGCAAGGCGGAAGCCTTGCTTTTCTTTTGAGCGATATTTGCCCTTATTCTCTTAGCCGGTGTTATCCGATACCGCCCTCAGCAAACCATCCCAGCGCCATTCTGGCCTTACCGACTGGCCAATCGCACGCCAACGCTGTTTGTTTGCAAAAAAGGGGGGAGATGAAGTTATCTTTATAGCTGGTCTAGCGAGATCAGTTTCGAGTCAATAATCCAATAGACAATGCCGAACAAGATCGCGGCAATCCCTGTGGCAATCATCGCCTTTCGCCGCAACATCGGCTTTTCGGGTGCCGAGGTGGCATGGCCAACCTCGACCTGATCCGGTGTTTTCACACCAAATGGCAATGTCATAAAGAATACCCACCACCACAACAGGATAAACACTACAATTCCGGAAACAAGATCCATCTAATTCGCCCCGCCTGCGGCAATCTGTTCGAGTTCAATAAGCGTTCCGTTAAAGTCCTTGGGGTGCAAAAACAGAACTGGATTACCGTGGGCTCCGGTTTTCACCGTTCCATCACCAAGCACACGCGCCCCTTTTGCCTCAAGTTGCGCCCGCGCATCATTGATATTGGTGACTTCATAACAGATATGGTGCATCCCGCCATCCGGATTGCGCTTTAAAAAGCCAGCAACCGGCGACATCTCACCGTAAGGCTCCATCAATTCAACCTGACCATTGGCCGAACGCACAAAGACGATGCGAACCCCATGTTCGGGCAATGTCTGTGAGGCGCTGACCTCAGCCCCCAGCATGTCGCGCCAATGCGCGGCCGCCTCATCAAGATTGGGGACAACAATTGCAATATGATTAATTCTGCCGATCATGCGCGTAAATCCTCTTCACCTACACGCATGATATGAACCTGAGCAATCGGCCGCAAGCCAAACATAGAGCGCGCAACCCGGCGAACTGCCTGCGATACGACTTCTTCAACCGAGGCGTCATTTCGCCGCGCCGTTTTACCTAAAACTTCGACCGCATCTTCAACCGCGATTGCAGCGGCGGCCACATAATCACTTGCCGCCTCACCATCACCAAGACCACTTTGGGCGATGCTTGGTACGGTACAAAGCGCGCCAGATTTATTCAGAATTACCGATGCGGTTACAACGCCGTTCCACAGCATCCGGCGACGCGCCCGCATCATATCGGCCTGCAATTCGATGATATTGCCCTTTTCCGCCGTCAACGCACCGGTATGGACATTATCAATGATTGCCGCCGTCTCGCCGTTTAAGCGGATCACCACACCATTATCAGGCAGAATTGTTTGCGGCACCTGACATGAGTCCGCTAGTGCCGCATGGGCCAGCAAATGGCGTGCAGTTCCATGCACGGGAACAGCAATTTTAGGCCGGATCAACCCATACATTTCAATCATTTCATCGCGTGAGGGATGACCTGAAACATGAACCGGCGCATCCTGATCGGTGATCAGATTAATTTTACGGCGGATCAGCATATCCTGCACACGCGCAATCGCATTCTCATTACCCGGGATTTGCCGCGACGAATAAATCACAGTGTCGCCTGCCTCAAGGCTAATTGTTTCATGGTCTGCCGCCGCAATACGCGCCATCGCGGCGCGCGGTTCGCCTTGGGTGCCAGTACAAACAATCACAATTGCATTGCGGGGCAATAAATCAACATCCCCCTCGGGCACCAGATCGGGCAAATCGGCAAGATAACCAACCTCACGCGCTGCCGAAATAGCCCGGTTCAATGCGCGACCCACAATCGCCACTGACCGGCCGTTGGCCTTGGCCGCTTTGCAGATTGAGTCAATCCGCGCAACATTGCTGGCAAAACAGGTAATGGCGACCCGCCCGCTTGCCGCGGCAATTGCGGCGGTTAGCCCGTCTTTGGCGTCACTCTCAGATCCGCTACGTCCCTCCACCATCGCATTTGTTGAATCGCCAACAAGCGCCAAAACCCCCTCATCACCAATGGCGGCAAGTCGCGTTACGTCAGTGTCAGTGCCAAGAACCGGTGTTTTATCGAACTTCCAGTCACCGGTATGAAGGATCGTGCCAGCACCGGTACGAATTGCAAGCGCCGCCGGATCAGGGATCGAATGGTTCAACGCAACCATTTCAATTTCAAAGCCGCCCAGCTTAAAGGGAGCATTCATCCCAATTTCATGCAGCGGGATATCGAAATCACCGCGTGACTCGGCAAGTTTGCGCCGCAACAGCGCAAGGGTAAACGCGCTGCCATAAATCGGACATCCAAGCTGGCTCCACAGATAAGGGATAGCCCCAAGATGGTCTTCATGCCCGTGGGTTAGCACGAGGCCCGCCAGCTTGTCGCGCCGATCAGCAATAAATTTCAGATCAGGCAGAATGACGTCAACGCCGGGGGTGCTCTCATCAGGAAAGGAGATGCCAAGATCAATCATGATCCAGCTATCCTGATAATGGTAGAGATTGACGTTCATCCCAATCTCGCCCGACCCACCAAGAGGCGCAAATAGCAGGTCATCTTTTGAATAATTCATTTATTGTGCCTAACGTTTTCAGTAATCAGTCTTATTTCAATTTGGATTTATTTTGGGCATGAATTTGAACCAGCCCCTTTAATGTCAAATCTGGGTCAACGATAGATATTGCCGGGACATGTTCGGCAAATAATGGCGCCAGACCACCTGTCGCAATGGCAGGCAAATCGGCACCATGGTCGCGCCGCAAACGGGCAATTAACCCCTCAACCATGCTGACATAACCCCAGAAAATACCGGAATGCATCGCACTCACCGTATCCTTGCCAAGGACCGGCATATCCGCTGCCCATGGCTGAACCGCAAGGCGCGGCAGACGTGCAGCTGCCAGAAACAGCGCCTCAACTGACAAATTAACCCCGGGCGCGATAATGCCGCCCTCATAAGCGCCGTTTTTGCCAATCAAATCGAACGTTGTTGCCGTGCCAAAATCGAGAATGATTGCTGGCAAATCATGGAAGTCACGCGCTGCAACCGCATTGACCAACCGGTCAGCCCCTGCCTGATCAGGACGATCAATATGGATATCAATCCCAAGGTCTATGTTCGGATCACCAACAACTTGGGGAACAATGCCGAAACCACGCGCCGCCAGATTGACCAATTTTGGCTGAATTTCTGGCACAACGCTGGCGATAATCATGTCGGTGACATCGCCAACCTCAATTGATTTTAGCGCCATTAATTGGGTCAGCCAGACAAGATATTCATCCGCGCTACGCTTGGGGTCTGTGCTAATCCGCCAGTTAGACCGCTGGATTTCACCATCATAAAGGGCGAATACGATATTGGTATTGCCGCAATCTACTGCCAATAGCATCGGTTAACTGCCTAAAAGTTTCACATCACCTGTAGTGATATGGTGTGTTTGGCCTGAATCATCAAGCAAAAGCATCGTGCCATCCATGCCAAGATCGCGAAAAACCCCTGAAATCGTGGTCTCGCCGCGCATCACGGCAACCGGCTTTTCTAAAAACAAAGCATTTTCTAACCACGCCGTCCGAATAGGGCCAAAGCCAAACCGACAGAAACGCTCATACCATACCGCAAGCCGGTCAATATATGCAGCGGCTAAATCATGCGGACTGGGCAACGCGGCGCGATCAATTGGCCAAATATCAGCCAAAGCAACTGGTGCTATCTTTTGCGCGCCAACCGCCCCCACCGGCGCAATATTGACCCCACTGCCAATAATCAGATTTCGACCATCAACCTCGAGCAGAATACCGGCAATTTTGCCGCCATCTAGCATCACATCATTCGGCCATTTCAATCCAGTTTGCGGCATATCATCGCCAGACAGATGTGTCTCAATCTGTCCGCGCAGCGTTTCCAGAACGGCCAGTGATGCGGCAAATGAAAGGGCAAACCACTGGCTAAGATCAACCGGTGGCCGCAGCAGCACCGATAAATACATTCCGCCCTTTTGGGATGACCAATGACGCCCATGCCGCCCGCGTCCGGCAGTTTGTTCAATGGCGAGAAACGCACTGCCAGCGGGCGCCCCGCTAGCAGCGGCCAGCTTGGCAAGATCAGATGTTGATGTTGCGCTTTGTTCAGTTGTTAGCGACCAGATTAGCGGTTCGATCATACGCGCCTAAAGCTGCGCCATCAGTGAGTCCGCGGCGACACCAGCTGTTTCCAGCAACGGGCTAAGCCCGACAAAGAACAGCAAAATCACCACAATCGAAACACCAAGGACAATTTTATTGGCAACCGGAATTTCAGTATCAAGCGGCTCATCAGTATCTTCAAAATACATGATCTTGATAATGCGCAGCTCATCACAACACCGATCACGGCAAGCGGGATCAGGCCAGCATTCACCGCAGCCAAAAACACATACCACTTGCCAAAGAAGCCAGCCAGAGGCGGAATCCCGGCCATTGAGAACATCATGACCATCAGACCAAGTGCCAGCATTGGATGTGTCCGCGACAACCCTTGCAAATCAGCAATGCGGGTTGCCGACTGACCGTCACGGCGCATCAGCAGAATGATTGCAAATGCACCAGCACCCATAAAGATATAGCCAGTCATATAGATCATCACACCAAGCGCACCTTGCTGGGTGCCGGCGGCCAGACCTGCCAGCGCATAGCCCATATGCGCAATTGATGAATAGGCCATCATGCGTTTGATATCGGTTTGCATAATCGCGCCAAGCGCACCAACCAACATTGAGGCAATCGACAGGGCGACCAGCACTTGCGACCATTCGGCCTCGATTGAGCCAAAAGCCCCATAGGTCAGCCGCATCATCAGCGCCATTGCCGCCACTTTTGGGGCGATCGCAAATAATGCTGTTACCGGGCTTGGTGAGCCTTGATAGACATCGGGCGTCCACATATGAAACGGGGCTGCCGAAATCTTGAAGGCAATTCCTGACACCATAAACACCATGCCGACGATAAATACCGCTGGCAGCTGATCGGCTGATACAGCCGCCGCGATGCCGGAAAAGCTGGTCGTGCCAGCAAACCCGTAAACCAGCGACGCGCCATAAAGCAACATGCCCGATGATAATGCCCCAAGCAGAAAATATTTCAATCCAGCCTCGGACGAACGCAGCGAATTGGTTCGCATTGCCGCAACCACATAAAGCGGCAGTGACTGTAACTCGACCGCCATATAAAGCGACATAAGGTCATTCGCCGAAATCATCAGCATCATGCCAACAAGAGCCAGCATCACCAAAAGCGCAAATTCAGGCTTGTTAATATCGTCTTTGGCAAGCGGCGTAATCGACATATAAAGCGCGCCAAATGTGCCAAGCAGAACAAGAATTTTCATGTAATCGGCAAAGCTGTCAGCCCTGAACATCCCGCCAAAAGCGGTTTCGTCACCCGTAGTGCCAGACCATATCAATGCCAACGCAAGCACAATACCGCCAAGCGCAATCCGCGTTACGCGCCGCGCATTGCTAGCGCCCTCGCCGCCGTAGGCCGCAACAAGAACCAGAACAAGCGCCAATGTCGCCAAAAGCATTTCGGGCAAGGCAGGCAGGATATCGGTTAGATCAAATACCATTTTATTTCCTCAACAGACCCTTAATTTGCTGCCAAAATTGACAAGCCGCTTGCCGACAGGCCGTCCAGAACAGACTGGATGGACACCGCCATAACATCAAGAAGCGCCATCGGATAAACCCCAAACAGCAGAACCAAAAATGACAAAGGTAGGAAAATTGTGAATTCACGCATTTGCATTGGCTCCATGGTCTTGACCGCGTCATTAACAATCGCCCCAAACATCACGCGCCGATACAGCCACAGCATATAGGTGGCACCAAGCACCAAACCTGTCGCAGTGAAAAAGGCGACCCAGCTGCTGGCGTGCCACGCGCCCACCAGCACGAGCATTTCACCAACAAACCCGCTTGTTCCCGGCAAGCCAACCGATGCCAGCATCATAAACATGAAAAACACGGCATAGCGCGGCATTACCGTCGCAACGCCGCCATAGGCGCTGATATCGCGTGTATGCAGCCGGTCATAGACAACCCCGACGCAAAAGAATAATGCAGCCGAAACCAGACCGTGGCTGATCATCTGGAACATCGCACCGGCGATCCCCTGTTCGGTCAGGGTGAAGATGCCAACGGTCACAAACCCCATATGGGCGACCGATGAATAGGCAATCATCTTTTTCATGTCAGATTGTGCCAACGCCACCAACGAGGTGTAGATCACCGCGATAATCGACAATGTAAAGATCAAGGGTGCAAAATATTCAGACGCCATCGGAAACATTGGCAATGAAAAACGCAGAAAGCCGTACCCGCCCATTTTCAGCAATACGCCCGCCAAGATCATCGAGCCAGCAGTTGGTGCCTCAACATGGGCATCGGGCAGCCATGTATGCACCGGCCACATTGGCACCTTCACCGCAAATGACGCAAGGAAACCTAGGAACAGCCAAGTTTGCATCGTATCAGCAAACCGATGACCGGCAAGCGCCGGAATATCGGTTGTGCCAGCGTCGATATACATTGCCAGCATACAAACCAGCATAAGCACCGATCCTAGCAGCGTGTATAAAAAGAATTTAAAGGCTGCATAAACACGGCGCGGGCCACCCCATATACCGATGATTAGGAACATCGGGATCAGAACCGCCTCAAAAAACAGATAGAACATCAGCATATCAAGCGAGACAAACATGCCAACCATCATGGTTTCCAGCACCAGAAACGCGATCATATATTCGCGCACCCGAACGGTAATGGCCTGCCAGCTCGCCAAAATCGCGAGCGGGGTCAAAAACGTACTAAGCAGGACAAATGGCATCGAGATACCATCAACACCCATGTGATAGCCGATACCGGTACCAGCCAGCCAGACAGCTTTTTCTTCAAATTGATAGCCGGTTACAGTGCTGTCGAACCCGATTAAAACCGGCAGCGACACCAAAAAGGTAAA
>RGCC01000230.1 GCA_009919335.1 Alphaproteobacteria bacterium | reverse complement strand
ACAGCCATATTCGGATCGGCAGTTTTCAGCGGCTCGCCTATATGGATGATATAGAGGGTGTCGAGGTTTTGGCGCGTCATGTGGCGCGGCATTATTTTGCTGACCCGGCAGTGATCAGCCCAACATCTGCCGGATTATCTGCTGGCACCGATCATGAGGCGCCGCTGGATGCTGATGCACCGCTGGCCGAACTGTTGCCGGCATTGCTAAGCCGCATCGCCGCCGCGATTGCCGATACGGCCGGTCGCTGGCTAGCGGCTGGTTTTGTCCATGGCGTGCTAAACACCGACAATTTTAATGTAACTGGCGAGAGTTTCGATTATGGCCCATGGCGATTTTTGCCGCATTTTGAGCCAGGGCTGACGGCTGCCTATTTTGATCAGACGGGACGCTATGCTTATGGGCGGCAATCGGATGCGGCGCTGTGGGCGGTTTGCCGTTTGGCTGATTGTTTTGTCAAGCTTGTGCCGCAAAAAGACCTCGAGGAGCGGCTTGCCGCCTTTTACCCGTTGCTGGAGGCACGCTTGGCAAGGCAGATCCAATGGCGCCTTGGAATTGTCTTTGATAATGATGATGCCGCGCGTGATGCGGCGCTGGCGCGTGATGTCTTTACAGCGGCGAAACAAAGCCAATACGGGTTTGATCAGATTTTCCATGATCTTTATGGCGGCGGGGCGCGTGTTAGCGGCTATGAAGATGATTATTGGCAACCGGTTCTTGACTATTTGCAAGATGCGCGCCCCCGCAATCCGGCGGCGCTTGATCATCCGCATTTTCAATCGGCAAAAGCGCTGTCGATGACGATTGACGAGGTCGAGGCGATCTGGGCACCGATTGCTGCCAGCGATGACTGGTCTCTTTTGGCAGATAAAATTGCGGCAATTCACCAGATGCGTAAGGCCTATGGCGGTGATCATAATCTGCCCTTGCCGACAATTATTGACGGTTCCGCTATTAACGGGCCTTGCTATTAATGAGCCTATAAATAGAGCGCCTAGCAGCTAGAGCTGATTTGGTGCCCTAGAGCTGATTTGGTGCCATTGTACGATTCATTACCTCGCGAAGGACAAAATTACTCTCCATGCGCAAAACATGGGGCAATGCCGATAGATAGGTCGAATGGACACGACCAAAATCATTCACATCGCGTGCCGCAACCCGCAAAATATAATCACTTTCACCAGCAATTAGAAAACAGGCTAGAACCTGCGGTATTTTGGCAACCGCGGCCTCAAATTCAGCCATCATCTCGGCCGATT
>RGCC01000229.1 GCA_009919335.1 Alphaproteobacteria bacterium | reverse complement strand
TTGCCACCTTGAATGCACCACCTGTTTCTGTCGTGCTGAACTGGAAATCATCTTATGACGGCGCGAACGGGCCGTTGATTGATATGAGCCAAGCTGTTCCGGGCTATGCGTCACATCCTGATATTCTAGCCGCATTGGCCGCCGCCGCCGCTGATCCGGCACTTGCCCGCTATGGGCCGGTCGAGGGTGATCCAGATTTCCGCCGCGCCTATGCAGATCATGTCAGCCATATATATAATGCCCCTATTGACCAAAGCGAGGTGCAGGTCACTTCGGGGTGCAATCAGGCCTTTGTCGCAACTGTGCTGGCGATTGCCGGCCATGGCGACCGCGTCCTGATGATGCGCCCCTGTTATTTCAATCATGAATCGACCCTTGGCATGCTTGGGGTTGGCATTGATTATGTCGATTGCGATGCCGATGCCGGTTTATTACCCGATTGCGCGGCGATTGATGCCGCAATTGGAGACAAGACCCGCGCCGTCGCACTGGTCAGCCCGAATAATCCGGCGGGCAGCATTTATCCAGCACCACTTCTTGCCGAAATTCTGGCATTATGTCGGCGCCGCGGTATCTGGCTCATTCTTGACGAAACCTACCGTGATTTCTTGCCGCTTGATCAAGATTTGCCGCACCAGCTTTTTACCGAGGATGACTGGCAATCAACATTGATCCAGCTTTATAGCTTTTCCAAATCCTATTGCCTGCCGGGGCACCGGCTAGGTGCAATCATCGCTGGCCGTGACGTGGTTTTCCAATTGGCAAAGGTAATCGACAATATTCAGATTTGCGCACCGCGTGTGGTGCAAAACGCCCTTGCCCCCATGCTGGCATCAATGGGTGCATGGCGGCAGGAAAACCGTCAACGGATTGCCGCACGCGTTGCCGTTTTCCGGTCAGCAATGGATGGTTTGCCCGGATGGGATTTGCTCAGCAGCGGTGCCTATTTTGGATATGTGCGTCACCCTTTTATTGGCGTTGACTCGCGCCAGATTGCCGAGGCGATGGCAAGCAAAGCCGGCGTTCTGGTGATCCCGGGCGCATTTTTTGGCGCAGGTCAAGATGGGGCGCTTCGCTTTGCCTTTGCGAACGCGGGGCGTGATGTCATTGCCCAGCTTGGCAGCAGGCTTTCACCCTTCAGCCCATATTAGCATGCCTAATTTGGTGCTTATAATCCGCCCTCTATGATCTTTGTGGCGAGCGGTGCCAGCTGTGTCTTTTCGATCCGGTCCTGCGGCAATTGCCCATCGGCGAGCATAA
>RGCC01000228.1 GCA_009919335.1 Alphaproteobacteria bacterium | reverse complement strand
ACGATATGGACCGGTATGGGATGTTGTTCCGGCCAAGCCCGCGCCAGTCGGATGTGATGATTGTGGCTGGTACGCTGACCAATAAAATGGCGCCAGCATTGCGCCGTGTGTATGATCAGATGCCAGAGCCGCGTTGGGTGCTGTCGATGGGATCATGCGCCAATGGCGGCGGTTATTACCATTATTCCTATGCCGTGGTTCGTGGCTGTGACCGGATTGTTCCGGTTGATGTTTATGTGCCTGGTTGCCCGCCAACCGCGGAAGCATTGATTTACGGCCTATTGCAACTACAGAAAAAGATTCGTCGCACCGCAACGATTGCACGCAGTTAGGCCAGTTTTCCGTAACGTTTTATGTTAGCTAGCCTTGAAAGGGCGCTGCAATGAATGACAATGACCTAATTGATAATGTTGGCGATACCAGCGAGCCGCCGCTTCAGCTTATGGCAGATCACCTTCGTGATATCGGGCAGGGGCTGCCGCTGTCATCTGAGGTCGTCCATGGTGAGATTGAAGTGCAGGTGAACGCCGCGGATGTGGCGCAATTGCTGATGCTGCTGCGCGATGATCGGCAGGCCGCCTTTACCCAATTGATCGACCTGACTGCAGTTGATTACCCCGAGCGTAAAGACAGGTTTGATGTCGTTTATCAGATGCTGTCGATGGAAAATAACATGCGGTTGCGCGTTGTCGCGGTGGTCGCCGAAGGGCAAACCGTGCCGTCGGTTACCGCCGTGTTTATGGCCGCAAACTGGGCCGAGCGTGAAGTCTGGGATATGTTCGGCATATTCTTTGCTGGCCATCCTGATCTGCGCCGGTTACTCACCGATTACGGTTTTGAAGGCCATCCATTGCGCAAAGATTTCCCGCTAACCGGTCATGTTGAGGTGCGGTATGATGATGCACAGCGCCGTGTGATCAACGAGCCGGTTCATTTGGTGCAGGAATTCCGCGATTTTGATTTCCTTAGCCCGTGGGAAGGGATGCATAGCGAGCTTGGCGGCAAGCCAGCCGCATCTGACCCTGACAAAACGGCGAAATAGGGGGTTAGAGGTACCATCATGGCAGAGATGCAAATCAAACCGATAACGATGAATTTTGGCCCGCAGCATCCGGCGGCGCACGGGGTTTTACGGCTTGTCCTTGAGATGGATGGCGAGGTGATTGAACGCGCCGATCCGCATATCGGGTTGCTGCATCGCGGCACTGAAAAGCTGATTGAGCATAAAACCTATCTGCAGGCTTTGCCTTATTTCGACCG
>RGCC01000227.1 GCA_009919335.1 Alphaproteobacteria bacterium | reverse complement strand
AATGCACCCCAGACAATCAATAATTCGAGGCCTAAAAATCCAATGACTGGCCATGCACCAGCCAGAAAAAAGCCCAGTCCGATGGTGAACAGCAATCCAGCCAATAGCCCGATCACAATTGCAAAGCCCTTTGGCGATAGCGAGCGGTGCGGCCAGATTGTCAACCGTTCCAGCGGTTGCGGTTTTGAAGAGTTTTCAACCATTGGCTAAGAAGATGGTGATCTAGCAGCATAGCGTCAAGATGGCACCGCTCATTACGGTGCAGATTGCTGTTCGCCTTATGATGGTTTCGAGCCTATAAGGGGGGAACGGAACCGATAGAGCGGAGAGGGATTTCGGGGTAATGAATTATATTTATAAGATTTGTGATAGATCCCTTTGGGCGGCGGCGGAGCAAGCTGGCCGGTTTACCGGCGCGGAAATTGATTTAAAAGACGGATTTATCCATTTTTCTACTGCAGATCAGCTTGCCGAGACATTACGTCTGCATTTCGCCGGCCGAACCGGCCTATGCCTGATCACGGTCGATGCCAGCGTTTTAGAGATTAAGTGGGAACCGGCAAGAAGCGGCGATTTATTCCCGCATCTTTATGATGATTTGCCATTATCGGCGGTGCGGTCAGTTGACGATCTGAACGTTGGTTCGGATGGGATTCATCACTTGCCTAGCCAGCTTTGAACGGTTGAAATCCGCGCCGTTTTAGTGGCGTCGCTAAGCGGTTCTGATGTGCCATGCCCCCATATCGGATTTGGCCATGCAGCGTCGTCAGTATGGCGTGCCACGATATGAAAATGCAGTTGCGGTACCATATTGCCAATAGCCGCACTATTGATTTTGCTGGCATCACAATGTTGCTTTAGCGCCTTGCCGAGCATTCGCGCCAGTTTCCACAAGGATTGAGCGGTTTTTTCATCAAGATCATGCAGCTCGGTTGCGCTGACTTCTGGCACGATCATCAGCCAGAAAAACCGCGAATCATTTACCAGCCGTATTTGCAATGACCCCACCCGCGCCACAAGAAACGTGTCTTTGGCAAGGGTGGGGTGCAGGGTAAATGACATTTTAGCTGGGTTATCCGGCAACAATTTTGGCGATGCCGGTGCCACAAGTAACAGTGTCGGCCTTGCCGCCAAGGTCGCCCGTGCGCAGGTCTGGCGTTGAGAGTGCGGTATCAATTGCATCAGTGATACACTTAGCAGCCTCGGCATAACCTAGATGTTCAAGCATCATTGCGCCCGCCCAGATTTGCCCAACCGGATTTGCAATGCCTTTGCCAGCAATGTC
>RGCC01000226.1 GCA_009919335.1 Alphaproteobacteria bacterium | reverse complement strand
ATCAACTTGTTGCTGGTGAACGCCGTTGGCGTGCGGCGCAATTGGCGAAAATACATCAGGTTCCGGCGATTATTCGCGACCTGACCGAGGCTGAATGTTATGAAATTGCGCTGATTGAAAATATTCAGCGAAGCGATCTTAGCGTTATTGAAGAAGCGCAAGGCTATCAGAAACTGTTAGAAACTAACCGCTATACACAAGAACAAGTATCTGAAATTATTGGTAAATCAAGAAGCCACATTGCGAATCTCTTACGGCTTTTATTACTACCGCCGTCGGTTCAGACGTTGCTTCTTGACCGGAAAATCACGATGGGACAGGCGCGGCCGCTAATCGGTCATGGCGATGCCGACGCGCTTGCTAGGGTGATTGTTGCGAAAGGCCTGTCGGCACGTCAGGCCGAAATGCTCGCCAAACAAGATCGGGTTAAGACAGGCAAAAAAGCGGCTAAGCCAGAGAAATCAGCAGATATCAAAGCACTGGAACGCCAAGCAGCTGATAAGCTGGGTCTGGCATTTCAGATTGACTGGGATGAAGCCAAGGAGCGCGGCAAGGTGGTGATTGATTGTCAGTCACTAGAGCAGATGACCAATTTGCTGGCAAAGTTGGGTATACGCTAGCGCGGCGCGCGAAGGCAAATCCCTAAAAGGCTTTGCGCGGTGCAAAGTTGATCGTCAATTCCGCCAGATTTCAGTTGTAATTCAATATCTTGTAACCGGTTGACCATTTCCATTGCCAGATGCGGTCGCCAGCGCCGAAGATGCGCCTGTAACCGGTCCTGTAATTTGAAATGCGGCGGTGGGCGCAGACTGCGCAAGGCATTTTGCGCTGATTGACCATTTGTCATCGCATAGCCGGCAAGACCCAATTGCCGGAAATAGGTTTGGCAACCGCGAATGATCATCACGGCATTGGTATCTTCATACCAGGCTTTTTGCAGCGCCTGTTGCAGCCGGGCAACGGCGCCACTAGCCAGCGCATCGGCAATATCATCAATGGCAAGAAGCGCACTATCGCCAAGCGCGATCTGTACATCCTCAGCCTCAAGCCGCCCGCCCGGCCCTGCCATTAAAGCCAGTTTTTCAATTTCACTGCGTGACGAAGCCCGGTCACTACCCAACCGCCCGGCGATGATATCAAACGCATCACGGCTTGCAGTGACCTTGTCGGCGGCAAAAATTTTGGTGGCTAACTCACGAATATCACCGGCACCATCAGCATAACAGCCAATTGATGCAGCGGTTTTGCTGGTTTCGAATAATTTAACAATCGCGTGTTTCGTTGTTGTG
>RGCC01000225.1 GCA_009919335.1 Alphaproteobacteria bacterium | reverse complement strand
AAGCGTATCCGCAAACAGACTGACCTGCCGATCGTAACCGGATTTGGCATCCGCACCCCCGAACAGGCGGCCGAGTCGGCGCGCCTTAGCGATGGCGCGGTTGTTGGATCTGCGGTGGTCGATCTGATTGCTGATGCTGTTGCCAATCCGGCAAGCACCGATGAAGCAGAAAACCGCGCCGCTGTCGTCCGTAAAGTTGCCGCATTTGTCGGTGATCTTAGCGCTGCTATCCGCGCATAGGGAGATTGCTATGAATTGGATTACAAATTCTGTCCTTCCAAAAATCAAGGCATGGGTCAAATCTGATGATGTGCCAGATAATCTTTGGGTAAAATGCGGCGCCTGTAACCAGATGATCTTTCAAAACCGGCCTTAATGACGCTATTGCTGTCGGGGCTGGCGAGATTAACGGCTATCCAGTTGTGATCGCAGCATTTGATTTCCGCTTTATGGGCGGCTCGATGGGCCGCATGGTTGGCAATGGGATTGTTCGCGCAGCAAAAGAGGCGGTTGACCGCAAAGCGGCGCTGATTACAGTGCCGTCAACCGGCGGCGCACGGATGCAGGAAGGCGTGTTATCGCTGATGCAATTACCGCGGACAATCGCCGCTGTTGAGATGGTTCGTGATGCCGGCCTGCCCTATTTTGTTTTGCTGGCGCACCCCACGACCGGCGGTGTTACCGCGTCATTTGCGATGCTCGGGGATATCCAGATTGCCGAACCTGGTGCCATCATTGGCTTTGCCGGTCGCCGTGTGATCGAAGAAACTGTCCGCGAAAAACTGCCTGATGACTTTCAGACGGCCGAATATCTGATGGACCATGGTATGGTAGATGCCGTTGTGCCGCGTGCCGAACAGCCTGTTTATATCGGCCGCCTGCTTGATTTCATGATGGGATCGAAAGACAGCAGAAAGCGCGCCTGATGCCAGCTTCATCATCGCCGCAGGCTATCGCTGCGGGCCGCGCGGGTGCCGCGCTTGACCGGTTGGCGCGGCTCCACCCAAAATTGATTGATCTTGGTCTTGATCGTAGCTTTGCCTTGCTTGAAAAGCTGGGGAACCCGCATCATCGCCTGCCACCAACAATCCATGTCGCCGGCACCAACGGCAAAGGGTCGGTGATCGCATTTCTGCGGGCCATCGCCGAGGCCGCTGGCCTCAAGGTTCATGTCTATAGCTCGCCGCATCTTTGCCGGTTCAATGAGCGTATCCGGCTTGCCGGCCAGCTGATTGATGATGGCGCGCTGGCCGATCTGTTGGAAGAGGTCGAAACCGTCAATGGCGATAT
>RGCC01000224.1 GCA_009919335.1 Alphaproteobacteria bacterium | reverse complement strand
ATAACATCGGGGAAAAGCTGCGGCAGGGTTTCGATCCGCTGATTATGAACTTTGGCGGGCAAGTCCAATTCGCGGATCACCGTCGACAAAAATACCGCCTTGCGCTGATCTGATTCGACAAGATCAACCGTAACGCCCCCCATAATCGCCAGAACGAGGCCGGGAAATCCAGCGCCACTGCCAACATCCATGATATTTTTGGTCTGTGGCGGGTAAAATGCCGCGAGCTGTCCGGAATCCAGAATATGACGCTGCCAAGCCTCGGCGAGGGTGCTGTTCGCGACAAGATTGATCCGCGCTTGCCATTTTTCCAATAATGTCAGATAGGCACGAAATTTATCAATTGTTTCACGTGAAACATTCAGCAATCGGGCGACATCATCCGGCGTCACGATACGGCCCTGCTGGCGGTATGTTTCTGTTCACGTTTAATATGGCGCAAAACCGCCACAACCGCCGCCGGTGTCAGACCCGGAAGGCGGTTTGCATGGCCAATGGTTTCTGGCTGAAGCCGCCGCAAGATATCTTTTGATTCTGCCGACAGCCCGCCAACTGCTGCGAAATCGGTCTCGGCCGGTATGCTTACCGCCTCATCACGGCGCAACGCATCAATATCTGCCTGCTGGCGTCCAACATAACCAGCGTAACGGTAATCTGCCTCCAGCTGACTATGCAATATAGGTGAAATATTCACCAGATCTGGCCAAACAGGCAAAAGATCGGCGATGGTGATGCCCTCTAACGTTAACAGATCAGCCGCACTACGAGCGGCCCCATCACGCGGCGCCGGCAATCCTGCCGCTGCGACTATCTTGGCGGGCTGCGGATTGGTTTCAAGCGATTTGCGCGCAAGCGCCAGTGACGCTGCTTTTTCATGCCATGCTTTTTGGCGAACACTGCCAACACAGCCAATCGCAAGGCCGCGATCGGTTAAGCGCTGGTCGGCATTATCGGCGCGAAGTAACAGCCGATATTCCGCGCGCGAGGTAAACATTCGATAGGGTTCGGGCGCGCCTTTCGTGATAAGATCATCAACCATAACACCGATATACGCATCTGCACGATCCAGCACAAATGGCGCGTAATCTGGGCCGTTTGCCGCCCGTAACGCGGCATTAATTCCGGCAATAAGACCCTGCGCCGCGGCCTCTTCATAACCGGTTGTGCCATTGATCTGGCCAGCCAGATAAAGCCCCGGCAGCGCTTTTAATGCCAATGAACGGCGTAATGCACGCGGATCAACAAAATCATATTCAATCGCATAGCCAAATTGCAGGATTTTCGCCGATCC
>RGCC01000223.1 GCA_009919335.1 Alphaproteobacteria bacterium | reverse complement strand
GGGCTTGAATTGAAATCGGCCGGGCTGGTGCGGACCGCACGCAAATTAGCGGCGGGCCAGCTATTTGTCTCGAACTAGCCGCGATTAACCACCGCTATGTTGACGCGCATCGGCGAATGAGCCGTTGATCGCGCAGGCCAGCACCACACTCCATAAAGGGCTGGGGTTTAGGCTTTTGATTTGCTGCCGAACCGGCGCCAGAGGATAAAGCCACTCACCGCAATTGCTGCTACCGCCAGCGTGGTCCGCAAAAACCCGCCCATCATGAATAGCGGCAGTGATAGGCTGAATAGCACCAAGGGCGAAAAGAAACGCTCAAGCAGTGAGCCTGTATCACGATGTTTTTGATAGACCGGGAAAATCATCGAGAACACCGCAACAATGGCAAAGAATAATGACCAAGGCCGCACAAAGAACAGCATTGGGTCGGCATCAATTGCCAAGGCCCGGGCCAAATTCAATTCGGCTATATTGCCAAGAACAACCCCGAGGATCATTGGCGCCAATGGGAACCCGAACTGGCGCATGACGAAACCCAGAATACCGAAGAAGAATAATGTCCAGATATCTTCGATTGAATTATGTAAGGCAAAGACACCGATCGTCGCAAAGGCCAGAATAACAGTTGCCAGCACATAGGTTTTAATCCGTGTGACCAGAACAAAAACGCGAAGAACACCTGACTGCATTCCAATCATGATGAAGCTTGCCAGGAAAAACGCGATGTAAATTGAATAAGCCAGCGCCGGCTCATCCTTAATGAAGGTCGGGCCCGGCACAATATCATGCATGAGCAGAGCCCCAAGCATGATCGCCGCAGTGATATCACCGGGAATACCAAGAGCCATAAGAGGGGTCAGCGCACCGCCCTCAACAGCATTATTTGAGGTTTCTGGCGCGATGATGCCACGAGGATCGCCCTTGCCGAATTTTGCGTCATCCTTGGCAGCTTTTTTGGCCTGATCATAGGCCAGGATATTTGCGATAGACCCTCCGGCACCGGGCAGGATCCCGGTAAACATTCCGATCAGTGCCGAGCGAATTACGACTACCCAGTTTTTTAGCAAAATACCGATTGCGCGGCGATGTTCAATTTTCACCTTGACCTGCTTGCGGTCACTAAGGGCATTGCGCGCTGTTACCGGATTACGCAAATCAGAGAGTAGTTGGGAAAAGGCAAACAAGCCAATAAGCACTGCAATAAAGTCAAAACCGGTCAAAAGATAGTCGGAGCCAAAATCGAAACGGCCAACACCAACCGCGTCATCCTCGCCCACGGTGCGGATAAATA
>RGCC01000222.1 GCA_009919335.1 Alphaproteobacteria bacterium | reverse complement strand
GCACCTGAACCCGATAAGGATTGGATGGTGTCACTCGCATCGACATCATAAGTACCTGAGTTAATGACATCTACGGTATCTGCTAAGGTACCAGTCATGGTCACGGTACCGGCTGAGATGGTGAGATCACCACTGAAGGTATTGGTACCACTTAAGGTTAAGGTACCCGCACCTGTCTTAGTTAAGTTACCTGTGGATGTGGCAATCGGATCAGCAATGGATGAGGTACCCACCGATTCAATGGTTAAGTTATACGTACCGGTGATGGCACTGCCGGAAGCCACATTCATGGCCAAGGTAGAACCACTGTCTATTTGAATTTCACTGTCAGCAGCGAGGGTAATGAGACCTGAGAGTGTGTTTGAATCACTCACGTTTCGAATAGCACCATTCGTTGAGATACCGGTACCGCTGATGGTAATCGCTTCAGCCACAGTGATGTTATTACTTAAATGTAAGGCTGCACCGGAAGCCACGGTGGTGATCCCTGCGGTGGTACCTAACGCAGCGTTATTGGTAATGCTTAAGGCTGAGATGGTGAGGTCACCTGAGAATGTGTTGGTACCACTTAGGGTTAAGGTACCAGCCCCTGCTTTGGTTAAATTACCTGCCCCACTGATCACACCTGAGATGGTGTCATCACCGGCATCACCTGTCGTTAAGGTGACACTGTCAGCAATTTGTACCGCACCTGAACCCGATAAGGATTGGATGGTGTCACTCGCATCGACATCATAGGTACCTGAGTTAATGACATCAACGGTATCCGCTAAGGTACCGGTCATGGTCACGGTACCGGCTGAGATGGTGAGGTCACCTGAGAATGTGTTGGTAGCACTTAAGGTTAAGGTACCCGCACCTGCTTTAGTAAGGTTACCTGCACCGCTAATCACACCACTGATGGTGTCATCACCGGTATCACCGGTGGTGAGTGTTTGGCTAGTGGCAATCTCAACCGCACCTGAACCTGAGAGTGAGTTAATGGTGTCACTGGCATCGACATCATAGGTACCTGAGTTAATGACATCGACAGTGTCAGCCAATGTACCGGTCATCGTTACCGTACCGGCTGAGATGGTGAGGTCACCTGAGAAGGTGTTAGTCGCAGAGAGTGTTAAGGTACCGGCACCGGCTTTGGTTAAATGACCTGCGCCACTGATCACACCACTGATAGTGTCACTACCTGCATCACCGGTGGTTAAGGTCACACCAGTCGCAATTTGTACGGCACCTGAACCCGATAAGGATTGAATAGTATCGGTTGCATCGACATCATAGGTACCTGAGTTAATGACATCAACGGTATC
>RGCC01000221.1 GCA_009919335.1 Alphaproteobacteria bacterium | reverse complement strand
TCAAAGCGCAATTCATGTCCAATGGGCGGGTGCGCGCGCTGGGTACACTCCATCCGCTCACAAACTGAACAGCCAACGCCGATCTGATCAAGGCGCGCCGATTTCGAAATATCAATCTGGTCGGCATAGATCATATCGCGGGCATGATGCAATTCACAGCCGAGTGTCACGGCAAATTCAGGCGATTGCGCCAATGTTGGCGACCATAGCGGCGGCGCCGTTCGTGCAAGCATGAAATATTTCTGCCCATTCGGCAATTCAGCCGCCTGCGCCAAAATCTTCTCAGGTGTCCGAAATGCTTTGTGCATCGTCCATTTCGGACAGGTCCCCCCATGCGTGGCAAATTGCATACCGGCGGCGGCAAGCCGTTTTGAAATATTGCCGGCATCATCAACCCGGATAAAGAAAAACGGTATCCCCCGGGCATTTGGTGCATTCAAGGTGGTGAGGCGATGGCAAACCTGCTCAAAGCTACAGCCAAAACGACGCCCCAGCAGGTCAAGGTCATAGCGCAGGCTTTTTGCCGAGTCCAGAAATGCCGCATAAGGCATCATCACCGCACCGGCAAAATAGCCGGCAAGCGTAATTTTCAACAATGATTGCGACTGCGGATCATTTACCGACTGTTCCTGACAAATCTTGTCGAGTACTGCCTGCTGGCCGAGAAGTGCCATTTGTATCAGCAGATGAAACTGACGCTGAGGCCGCCGCAGCGCCTCACTGATCAGAATCTCGCGACGATGTAGATCATAACGGCGAAGCTGGTTCTGCATGACCTCAACCGGCATGATCCGCACCCGAAGCCCAAATGTTTCCTTTACATGGGCAGCAAGATTGGCAAGTGTATTACCGCCGGTCAGGTCAAAATCACTGACAGATTCAATCTTTGCCGCACGCCGCAATTCATCCGCCGCGTCCTCTAAACCGGGAAAGTAATTATTGGCCTGTTGCAGCGTTGCCCTTACTTTTTCAACCGGATTGCTCATCTGCACACCGCCACCATCGCCGGCGGTAGCCTCCAGTTCGTCCCGCACTTTGCGATAGGCCTGAAACAATGTAATCAGACCACGCGCTGCCCCTGGCGCAGCGGTAATCATATCTTGAATTTCGCGGCGCGGCACCTGCTCATCTGCTAAAAGGGGATCGGCGAATATCTCCGACATTCCAGTCGAAAGGCTGGCCGCATCATCCTCGGCAAAATCTTTCAGATCAATGTCAAAGCTGTTACCAAGCCGCAGCAACAGACCCACCGTTAAGGGGCGCTGATTATGCTCTAAAAGATTCAGATAGGACGGGCTAATCTCTAGCGTTT
>RGCC01000023.1 GCA_009919335.1 Alphaproteobacteria bacterium | reverse complement strand
ATGTTGCCATCGCCACACCGGCAGACGGTCCGTCTTTTGGCGTTGCCCCCTCTGGCACATGGACATGGACGTCATGCTTGGCCAGATCAGCAAGATCAATCCCATAGGTTTGCGCGCGTGACTTGATAAAGAATTCAGCTGCCTGAATCGATTCCTTCATCACGTCGCCCAGCTTGCCTGTGGCACTGGCCTTGCCCTTGCCCGGCACCTTCACCGCCTCAATATTCAGCAATTCGCCGCCGACTTCAGTCCAGGCAAGCCCTGTCGTCACACCAATCTGGTCATGATCTTCCATTTCGCCAAAACGGAACCGGCTTACGCCAAGATAATCTTCCAGATTGTCTGGCGTCACCTCGACTGAGGTTTTTTCACCGGCAACAATCGCCGTTACCGTCTTGCGGGCAATTTTGGCAATTTCGCGCTCAAGATTACGCACCCCGGCTTCACGCGTATAGAGCCGGATAATCGCACGGACGGCATCATCAGTGATGGCAATCTCACCAGCTTTCAACCCATGATCATCAAATTGCTTTTTCATCAGGTGACGCTTGGCAATTTCCAGCTTTTCATCTTCGGTGTAGCCTGACAGGCGGATGATTTCCATCCGGTCCATCAGCGGCTGTGGCATATTTAGCGTGTTTGCTGTGGTCACAAACATCACGTTCGAAAGGTCAAAATCGACTTCCATATAATGATCTTGAAACGCATTGTTTTGCGCTGGATCAAGCACTTCAAGAAGGGCCGATGTCGGATCACCGCGCCAGTCAGCACCCAGCTTGTCAACCTCATCAAGCAGGAATAGCGGATTGTTCATGCCAGCTTTTTTCATGCCCTGCAAAACCTTGCCGGGCATTGATCCGATATAGGTACGACGATGCCCACGGATTTCCGCCTCATCGCGAACACCGCCAAGCGCCATGCGCACATATTGCCGGCCAGTTGCCTTGGCGATTGATTTTCCGAGCGAGGTTTTACCGACACCTGGCGGCCCAACAAGACATAAGATTGGCCCCCGCATTGCCTTGGTGCGCTGCTGCACAGCCAAGAATTCGACAATCCGGTCTTTTACCTTTTCCAAACCGTAATGATCTGCATCAAGCACGGCGCGCGCGGCAATAATATCTTTTTTCAGGCGGCTGGCTTTTTTCCACGGCAGCGCGACAATCCAGTCAAGATAGTTGCGAACAACGGTGGCCTCGGCACTCATCGGCCCCATGTTGCGCAATTTCTTCAGCTCGGCATTCGCCTTCTCACGAACCGGCTTGGGCAATTTCAGCGCGGTAATTTGCGCCTCGATCTCGTCCAGCTCATTCATGCCATCCTCGCCCTCACCAAGCTCTTTCTGGATGGCCTTCATCTGTTCATTTAAGTAATATTCGCGCTGGGTCTTTTCCATCTGCCGCTTGACCCGGTTACGCACCCGCTTTTCAACCTGAAGCGCACCAATTTCGCCTTCCATGACGCCAAAAATCTTTTCCAGACGGTCATGCACGTCAAGTGTCTCAAGCAAATCCTGTTTTTCCGGGATTTTTACCGCCAGATGTGAGGCGATCATATCGGCAATTTTATCAGCGTCTTCAACCTGCTCTACCGCACTCAACACCTCGGTGGCGATTTTCTTGTTCAGCTTAATATATTGTTCAAACTGCTGGACTGTCGCACGGCCAAGCGCAGCCGTATCAGCGCCGCGATCACCAGTTTGCTCAACCAGTTCTGCCTCGACAAACAGATAGCCTTTATCATCGGTCAATGTGTCACGGCGCAGGTGCAAACGCTCACCGCCTTCGACCAGCACCTTGACGGCCCCGTCCGGCAGTTTCAACAGCTGCAAGATTGTTCCAAGCGTGCCAGTTGTATAAAGACCATCAGCGTCAGGATCTTCAATACCGGCCTCAGTCTGGGTCGCCAGAATAATCTGCTTGTCCTCAGCCATAACAGCCTCAAGCGCCTTGATCGATTTTTCACGACCGACAAACAGAGGCACGATCATATGTGGAAATACCACAATGTCACGAAGCGGAAGAACGGGAAGCGCAGTTACAGACAATTCAGTCATTGGAACTTACCTTTAATTATATAAACTGGATAGGCCGCGCGATACGCTGCCACTAGCAGATATGGGGCTTGTGTGACCGGCTTTCAACCACCCGAACACACAAACAAACAGGGCAATTAGGCGCCCTGTTCTGCACCTTGCGGGCGTTTTGCATGAACAACCAATGGTGCGGCGCCGTTATCGACAACATCAGCATTGATCACCACCTCTTCAATATCCCCTGTTGTGGGGATATCAAACATAGGCTCCATAAGGATGTTTTCCATGATGGAGCGTAATCCGCGCGCACCCGTCTTGCGCTCAATCGCCTTGGCGGCGACGGCTTTTAGGGCATCTTCACGGAATTCAAGGCGGACATCATCCATTTCAAACAGCTTTTGATATTGTTTCAAAAGTGCATTTTTTGGCTCGGTCAAAATTTGGATCAGTGCGTCCTCATCAAGATCCTCCAGCGTTGCCACCACCGGCAGACGCCCGACAAATTCAGGGATCAGGCCAAATTTAATCAAATCTTCAGGCTCAAGATCGGCAAGAAGCTCACCGATTTTGCGGTCATCAGGATCGCGCACATCAGCACCAAAGCCAATGCCTGCGCCGGTATGGCGACCTGCAATCAACTTATCAAGACCGGCAAAGGCCCCCCCGCAAATAAACAGGATATTGGTCGTATCGACCTGCAAAAACTCTTGTTGCGGGTGCTTGCGCCCCCCTTGCGGCGGCACTGACGCGACAGTCCCTTCCATAATCTTCAACAAGGCCTGCTGCACACCTTCGCCCGACACGTCGCGGGTGATTGACGGGTTGTCTGATTTGCGCGAAATCTTGTCAACCTCGTCAATATAGACAATGCCGCGCTGCGCACGCTCGACATTATAATCGGCAGCCTGCAGCAGCTTTAGAATGATATTTTCCACGTCCTCGCCCACATAACCGGCCTCGGTCAATGTGGTGGCATCGGCCATAGTAAAGGGCACATCAAGCATCCGCGCCATGGTCTGAGCCAACAGCGTCTTGCCACAACCGGTTGGGCCGACAAGCAGGATATTTGATTTTGAAATCTCGACATCACCAGTGCGGCCAGCATTTGCCAGACGCTTGTAATGGTTGTGAACGGCCACTGCCAGCACCCGCTTTGCGCGTGCCTGACCGATTACATATTCATCCAAAACATTTTTGATATCAGACGGGGTTGGCACGCCATCATGGCTTTTTGACAATTGTGTCTTGTGCTCTTCGCGGATGATGTCCATGCACAGCTCAACGCATTCATCGCAGATGAATACAGTCGGGCCAGCAATCAGTTTGCGCACCTCATGCTGGCTCTTTCCGCAAAAAGAACAGAACAAGGTTCCTTTTTCAGCATCATCTTTTTTTGCCATTTTACGGCTCCTGCGCTTGATCTTTTGGCCAGCATTACCGCCAGCCAGTGAAATGATTGCGGCCCCAGTCTAGAGCGCGACCATGATTAGTTACAAACAAATTCTGTGCCAAAGCCTAAAACAACGCCGCTGCAAGCATCAGCGTCGATGGCTTAGCTATCTGATTTCGGTGCTGGCCGCTTTTCGACTACCTGGTCAATAAGCCCAAAATTCTTTGCATCTTCGGCAGTCATGAAGGTGTCACGATCCATAATTTTTTCAATTTGCTTGATTGTCTTGCCGGAATGTTTTTCATAAATCCCGTTCAAACGTTGGCGCAAATCAAGGATTTCCTTGGCATGAATTTCGATATCTGTTGCCTGTCCCTGAAACCCGCCAGATGGCTGGTGAGTCATGATACGCGCATTGGGTAGGCTGTAGCGCTTGCCGGCCGCGCCAGCGGTCAGCAACAATGATCCCATGGATGCGGCCTGCCCCATACAGACAGTCGACACCTCCGGCCGGATATATTCCATTGTGTCGTAAATCGCCAAACCAGACGTTACAATGCCGCCGGGCGAGTTAATATACATCGAAATATCCTTGGTTGGATTTTCCGATTCCAAAAACAGCAATTGCGAGCAAACCAGTGAGGCGACACCATCGTCAATCGGGCCGTTCAGGAAAATAATCCGTTCTTTTAACAGGCGCGAGAAAATATCATAAGCACGCTCCCCGCGATTGGTTTGTTCAACCACCATCGGCACAAGATTGGCCTGCACCGGGTCGCTAATACGGTCTTGCACGCTGAAGGGAAAATTTCCGATATTTTGGCTCATTCACTGTCTCCTAGGACATCTTGCAAGACCGCAATTTGCAGCCCGTTTTTCTTTTTACAACGCAGTCACATCAACCCGGTGCCACCAAGCCCCCGCAACGGCGTTACGCCGCCGCAGATCGCCTTGCATCTAATATATGGGCATCGGCAAAAGCGGTTCAAGCAAAACCTCAATAAACCGCGGCCGATTTCAAGATTTTTAAGCGATAAAGCCAGCCTGCTTGCCGTCCGGCTAGCCTTCAGTGCTATCCAATTGCCCCGCAAATCATTAATCAATCGCGGCATAGCAGCATCAGACCAAAAAGGGCCGCCAAATCTGGCAGCCCTTATTTTTTGAGCCTTGACGTTTTAAGACCTGACGTTTTGGTTGCTAACGTCTTCGGGTTTAACGTCTTTGGCGGTTACTTCTTTGCAGCGGCTTTCTTAGCTGCTGGCTTTTTCGCCGCGGCTTTTTTGGCTGCTGGCTTTTTCGCTGCGGCTTTTTTGGCTGCTGGCTTTTTCGTCGCTGCCGCCTCTTCCGGCTCTTTATAGAGCGTTTCAGCGTCGATTGTGACCTCGGTCACCTTGGCCATTTCCAAAACAAAATCAATGACTTTATCTTCAAAGATAGGGCCAGAGATTTGCTGCATTGCCTGTGGATTTTTTTGGAAATATTCCAAAACCATCTGTTCTTGCCCCGGGAAGCGGCGCGCTTCTTCAAAAACGGCGCGGCGTGTATCTTCTTCGGTGACTTCGATGTTGTTTTCACGGCCAATCTCGGTCAGCAGCAGGCCAAGACGCACACGACGGTTGGCAACGGTTTCAGCCTCTGCCTTGGCGTCGTCATCCATGCCTTCATCAGCGGCCGGATGATCATGCTCATGGTCGTGATCATGGTCGTGGTCGTGGTCGTGATCATGGTCGTGATCGGCAGCCTTCGGGTTCATCGCCCGCGCAACTGACTCATATTCCTGCTTAAACAGTGATGGCGGCACCTCAAAGGCTTCACCTTCAGCCAGCGCATCAAGAACGTTCTTCTTCACCAATTGACGGAGCGCCGTTTGGTGCTGGCCGTTTATCTGCTCGGCAATCGCGTTTTTCAAACCATCAAGGTTTTCAAAGCCAAGACGTGTCGCCAACGCATCGTCAATGCTGGCATCGGCTTTTTCGTGAAGTTCGTTGATCTTGACCTCAAAAACAGCCAATTTACCGGCCAGATGAGGTGCTTGATACTCCTGGGGGAATGTCACGGGAACATCAATTGTTGTCCCCGGCTTCGCGCCAACCAACCCGTCTTCAAAGCCCGGGATAAAGCTGTTTGAGCCAAGTTCAAGCGAGTGACCCTCAGCCGAACCGCCCTCAAAGGCTTCGCCATCGATGCGGCCAATGAAATCGATAATCGCTACATCGCCCAATTTGGCGGCACGCGCCTTTGAAATCGGGGCAGTTGGACGATTTTCATCGGCGATCCGTGCCAATGTCTCTTCAACCTCTGGCATCGCGATCGCTGGCATTACCTCACACGCAAGTGACGCCTCAAGGTCTTTGCCCTCATCATATGATTTGATGTCCAGCTGCGGCTGGCTGGCAAGACGAAGATCATTGCCTTCTACTGCCTGTCGTGCGGCCTCATCCAGCGCTGCCTTGATGGCATCGCCACGAACCTGGTCGCTAAACCGTGATTTGACAACTGACATCGGCACTTTACCCGGGCGGAACCCCGGCATTTTCACCGTTGTCGCGATCTCTTCCAGCTTTTTGGAAACTTCGGCGTCAATCTCGGCTGCAGTGATTATGATTTGATATTCACGCAACAGGCCTTCTGATTTGGTCTCAGAAACATTCATCGAACCATCTATCCTTTATCTTGCCATGACCGGGTTTCCGGCCGTTTCGTGATATGGCAGCACGGCCATATCGGTTTTTACAGACCAGCATTAACAGCAGCAAACCAATTGCCGTGACCGATCTCACTAATTTTTTTCGGGGCTGCGGGTGATGCCGCCCAGCCCTTGACCGTTTACCGCAAATGCGGCTGAACATTCGGTTCCGTCAGATGGTGCGGGCGGAGGGACTCGAACCCCCACGACTTTCGCCACTGGTACCTAAAACCAGCGCGTCTACCAATTCCGCCACGCCCGCACTTCGTCATCTGCTTCACTATGCTCGGCGTCCCTTTTTCCGCACCAAAGCGCGGCCAGAGACCCCAGTTTTCCCCATCAATTGTCAGGAGAAATGGGGCGAGTGACCGGTTTTGAACCGGCGACCTCCAGTGCCACAAACTGGCGCTCTAACCAACTGAGCTACACCCGCCATCAGCAACGCGGCCGAACTCCCGTCTAATGAGGAACTGCCGACCCGAAACTGGACGCGAACATAATCCAAGCCTTGTCAGCATGCAAGGGGGTTTTACAGCTCTTTTTTCGGCGAAAATAAACGGCTCTCGCGCGGTTTCGTCACGCGTGGCAAGCCAACCCGCATCACAGATCAGGCAGTTGGTGGCCGTCCGGGCTTGAACACACCGGTCGCACTCGCAACCAGCCGTTCATCCGGCGCGACAATCTCGCCCTCGGCGAAAAACAGCGATCGGCCAGCACCAGTACGCCGCGCCCTTGCCGTTGCAAACCCATCATCCAGCCGCATCGCCGACACATATTGCGTTGTCAAAGACAGCGTCAGCCCCGGATACAGACCATCTGGCTCGGGCCGAAAGCTGCCGCACATTGCCAATGCCACATCAAGCATACTGGCATAAAGCCCGCCATGCACCAGCCCAAGCGGGTTTAGATGATCGGCGCTAAGATCAACCCGTACCGACGCCATGCCATCTTGCCACTCGAGGATCATGATACCATTCACCCGGTTAAACCCGCCCGAACGGTTCAGCGCATTGATGCGCTGGTCTTTATGCATGCCTATCATTGTTTGGCTCATCTCGCTGGGGTTGGCGCATCGGTTTGCTCAGTTTTGGGTCATTTAGTAGTGCTTTTCCGGCAGTGGTGCTTATCCGGCATTTGGCTCTGCTATCGGGAAATCACGGCCAAGGGCAAAAAATTCGGCGTTAGGGCGCATCGAGGTCAGGCTGGCCATGCGGTTTGACAGGGCAAACAAGCCGGTAATCGCGGCAATATCCCAAATATCATCATCGCTGAACCCATGCTGGTAAAGCATGGTGAAATCATCTTCACCGATATCTTGTGACCGGTTGCACGTCTTAATGGCAAAATCCAGCATGGCCTTTTGCCGATCAGTGATATTGGCTTTTTTATAGTTCGTTGCAATTTCGTCGGCAATTACTGCCGATTTTTCATAGATTCGCAGAATTGCACCATGCGCCACCACACAATAAAGACAATTATTTTCTGCCGAGGTCGCCACGACAATCATCTCGCGTTCACCCTTAGTAAGGCCGGATGCACGCCGCATCAGCGCCTCATGATAGGCCCAAAACGCGCGCAATTCATCGGGCCGGTGCGCCAATACCCAAAACACGTTTGGAACAAATCCCGCCTTTTCCGAGACATCATGAAATAATTGTTGAAGATCGGCCGGTAAATCTGCCAGATCCGGCACTGGAAAACGGCTGATCGCATCTAATGTCATATTGTCCTCGTTTGATAAGGCACCTACCGATAGGGCCGATCGCTCATTCATTTACGGTTACCATATCTTTGTCTTTTCCCGACGGCAACTATGCCTAATTTTTAGGCATTATGCTTACACGAAGTGCAGATTTGTCAAAATATGCGCCGGAGCCACAGATAGGCCGCCAGCGCCACTTGCCACTTTGCGTGGCAAACCTCAATAAGGCGTCATCTTTCATGTGGCCGCAGGTCGGCCGGCTTGTCGTACCGCAAGCGAAGCAATTGAGCGCTTCGCCCTCCATTGATAAGCCCAAACAGAAAAGTGACAGGTTATGAAAAAGATTGAAGCGATTATCAAACCGTTCAAATTGGATGAAGTGAAAGAAGCACTCCACGAAGTTGGCATTCAGGGCATCACCGTTCTTGAAGCCAAGGGATTTGGCCGGCAAAAGGGCCATACCGAGCTTTACCGCGGTGCTGAATATGTTGTCGATTTTCTGCCAAAAGTAAAAATCGAAGTTGTGATTGATGACGCTATGACTGACAGAGTGGTTGAGGCAATCCAGAACGCGGCACAAACAGGTCGGATTGGCGACGGAAAAATCTTCATCTCGACGATTGATGAAGCAATTCGCATTCGCACTGGTGAAAGGGGTAAAGACGCAGTTTAACCAACCGTAGGCCCATGAATTGAGTGGCCAAACTCAACCAGACCATGACTTCTTTGATTACGTAACTGCATAGACAAAACGGAAGGATACTTAACCATGTCTGACGCAAAAAAAATCCTTGAAATGATTAAAGAGCACGATATCACGTATGTCGACTTGCGCTTCACTGACCCGCGCGGAAAAATGCAGCATGTCACGCAGCACATTGACACCATCGATGAAGATGCGTTGAACGAAGGCTTTATGTTTGATGGCTCTTCCATTGCTGGCTGGAAAGCCATCAACGAGTCAGACATGACTTTGATGCCTGATCTATACCGCGCCTACGTGGACCCATTCTTCGCTCAACCGACATTGGCTCTTTTCTGTGACGTTTTGGAGCCATCAAGTGGTGAGGCTTATGACCGCGACCCCAGAGGAACTGCTAAAGCAGCTTTGACGTACCTGGAAACTACTGGTATTGGAGACACAGCATTCTTTGGCCCTGAAGCGGAGTTCTTCATTTTCGAAGATGTCAAAATCGACGTGTCAATGAATCGTGGCCTTTACTCGGTCGACAGCGTTGAGGGCCCATATAACAGTGCTCGTAAGTATGACGAAGGGAATCTTGGTCACCGCCCCGGCGTAAAAGGTGGTTATTTTCCTGTGCCACCGATTGACTCAGGACAGGACATCCGGTCTGAGATGCTATCAGTAATGGCCGACATGGGTGTGCCCGTTGAAAAGCATCACCATGAGGTTGCGCCATCTCAGCACGAGCTAGGCATGAAGTTTGGCACGCTTTTAGAAACCGCCGATAACATGCAACTTTACAAATATGCAGTGCAACAAGTAGCTCACGCGTACGGCGTCAGTGCGACATTTATGCCAAAGCCAATTTCCGGCGATAACGGATCAGGCATGCATGTCCATCAATCTATCTGGGCTGATGGTAAACCGCTATTTGCCGGCAATCAGTACGCGGATCTGTCCGAGAATGCCCTTTTTTATATCGGTGGCATCATCAAGCATGCCAAGTCGCTGAATGCGTTCACCAACCCTTCAACCAATAGCTATAAGCGGTTAATCCCGGGTTATGAGGCCCCCGTTCTACTGGCCTACTCATCACGAAACCGGTCAGCATCATGCCGTATACCTCATGTGAATTCACCGAACGGCAAGCGTGTTGAAGTCCGTTTCCCAGATGCGACAGCGAACCCATATCTGGCATTCTCAGCCATGCTGATGGCTGGCCTTGACGGTATCCTAAACAAAATTCATCCTGGCGACGCAATGGACAAAGATCTTTATGACCTTCCACCAGAGGAACTGTCGCAAATCCCAACTGTTTGCGGCTCCCTTCGTGAGGCACTTGATGCGTTAAATGATGATCGATCGTATCTCACTCAAGGTAACGTCTTCACTGATGATCAGATTGATGCCTACATAGCCTTGAAAATGGAGGACGTCATTCGCCTAGAACATACACCAGCACCTGTGGAATTTGATATGTACTACTCATATTAAACGATTGGGCAATAGACTGAGGAAAAGGCGGGGCGTTGCCCCGCCTTTTTAATGCCTGACGATTAACGGCAACGCCCATCGCCAGCCAATCGCAGCAGACCAATGACAATTTATTGGCATCAATCACAATATATTGGCGTTTACACACCAGATCATTGCTAGATACGGTAGACAGACGCTATCCTACGCCGATATAGTGACGGCGCGCCGCATCCTGCCAGGCGCCGCTTTTAAACCGATGAGTAACTGATGGCTGATCTTTTTGGCAATGCTGCAAAAACTGATGATTATGATGCATCCAACATTGAGGTGTTGGAGGGATTAGAGCCGGTTCGCCATCGTCCCGGAATGTATATTGGCGGCACCGATGATCGTGCGCTGCATCATCTTGCCGCAGAAATTCTGGACAATTCAATGGATGAAGCGGTTGCCGGTCATGCAAACCGTATTGATATTCATCTCGAAAGCGCTGACCGTCTGACCATCCGTGATAACGGCCGCGGTATGCCAACTGGAAAGCACCCAAAATTTCCTGATCAGTCGGCGGTGGAAGTCATTATGACAACGCTGCATGCCGGCGGTAAATTTTCTGGCAAAGCCTATGCCACATCGGGCGGGCTTCACGGTGTTGGCGCCTCGGTCGTGAACGCGCTGTCCAGTGATCTGGTGGTCGAGATTGCGCGTGATAAAATCTTGCATCAACAGCGATTTTCTCGGGGCAAGCCGCTTGGCCCGCTGGTTGAAATTGGCACCGCCCCAAACCGACGTGGTACCTCGGTCAGCTTTACCCCTGATCCTGAAATTTTTGGCGCTGGCGCAAAATTCCGGCCGGCGACATTATACCGTATGGCACGTTCCAAGGCCTATCTTTTTGCTGGCGTTGAAATCCGCTGGCGCTGTGATCCGGCCTTGCTTGGCAATGATGATGCTGTTCCCGGTGAGGCTAGCCTGCATTACCCGGGCGGGCTTGCTGATTATCTGAATGATGCAACAGCTGATAAAGCACTGATGATTTCGGCGCCTTTTGCCGAGGTGGCCGAACTTGACGGACAGAAATTTGAATGGGCGATCACATGGCTTGGTCCGGGTGAAGACGGATTTTTCCATAGCTATTGTAACACTGTGCCAACGCCATCTGGCGGCACGCATGAAACCGGCTTTCGTCAGGCGGTTGTCCGTGGTCTGCGCAATTTTGGCGATTTGACCGGCAATAAAAAAGCCGCTGATATTACCGCCGATGACGCGCTGGCAGGTGGTGCCATCATGCTGTCAGTGTTTTTGCGCGATCCACAGTTTCAGGGGCAAACAAAGGACCGGCTGGTCTCAAATGATGCAACACGGCAAACCGAACAGGCGGTTCGTGACAGGTTTGACCAATGGCTATCAGCAGATGCCGGGCGTGCCACATTCCTGCTTGAGGCGGCCATTGACCGCGCGGATGAACGCAAACGCCGCAAGAAAGAAAAGGAAGTCGCCCGTAAATCAGCGACCAGACGGTTACGGCTGCCCGGGAAACTGGCCGATTGTTCATCAAGCGACAGTGAATTAACCGAATTATTTCTGGTCGAGGGTGACTCGGCGGGTGGATCAGCAAAACAGGCGCGTGACCGGAAAATTCAGGCGGTCTTGCCTCTGCGGGGGAAAATCCTCAATGTCGCCAGTGCGTCAACTGAAAAGCTAAGCGGTAATCAGGAATTATCAGACCTGTCGCTTGCGCTTGGGGTAAAGCCGGGCAAGGATTTCAAGCTGGATGATTTGCGCTATGGCCGGATCATCATCATGACCGACGCCGATGTTGATGGGGCGCATATTGCCGCGCTGTTAATGACCTATTTCTACCGCGAAATGCCGCAGCTTGTTGAATCGGGACGTCTTTATCTGGCACAGCCGCCGCTATACAGGCTTACGCAAGGCGGCAAAACCGTTTACGCGCTTGATGAAGACCAGCGTGAAAAAAGCCTGAAAACCGCCTTTGACGGGCGTGGCAAGGTCGAAATCAGCCGCTTTAAGGGCCTAGGCGAGATGCCACCGGCGCAATTGAAAGAAACAACGATGAACCCTGCCAGCCGCCGCCTGTTGCAGGTATCACTGCCCCAGCGCGACTCGGTTGGCGCAGATTTGCGGCGTCACACCGATCAGCTGGTTAATACATTGATGGGCAAAAAGGCCGAATTACGCTTTGGTTACATTCGCGATCACGCCGAAGATGCGCTGGCCAATCTTGATGTTTAGCATTGAAGAAGGTTTAAGGCTTTGATCCGTCCGCAGACTGCAATCCGGATAATTGGCGGTGGCTTGGTGCTGCAGGGGCTATTGTTTTATGGCTTTGCCACGCCATTGACGATCCAGATATTTCCGGGTGCAAGTGACGAGGCCGTTCATGTCGGCATGATTATGCGGCGCGGGCTTGCAGCAATGTCTTTTTTGGCCGGTCTGGTGATTTTTTTGGTTCGCGATGAAAGTGACCGCATCACCAAACGTGTTCTTTTTGGCTGCGGCATTGGGTTTGCCGCGATAACCCTGTCGATGGTCAAAATCATTGCCGATAAAGGTGCCGCTATCCCGCCGCCAGCAATCACGCTTTACGGGTTGGTTGCGATCGTCGCGCTTTATCTGGCACTGCGCAAACAGCGTTAGACAACAGCCCTCTCAAACAAGGCCTCAAGCGCATTGCTCACCGCTTCGGGGGCTTCCATTGATGATAGATGCCCGACTCCGTCAAGCAGGCATAACTCGGCCTCGGCCGCAAGCCCGGCCATCTCAACCGACAATGCTGGCGGCGTCAGAATGTCAAGCGTTCCGCATAACACCAAAAGCGGCGCAGTAAAGCTGGTTAGCGTGTCATGCTGCGCCCGCCGCCCCATAATGGCGGTTTGCTGCTGCACGAAACCTACCCGCCCGATATCGGCCGCCATCGCCAGAACATCGGCAACCAGCGCGTCATCCTTGATTGCAGCCGGTGATAACAGCCGCGGCATCAGATGGCGGGTAACGCCCTGAAAGCCTTTATGCTGGGCAAGGGCAATCGCGTGCTGGCGCTGTGCCTTACTGGCCTCGCTATCATTTTGACAATTGGTGCTTAGCAATGCCATGCCGGCCATGCGTTGCGGTGCAAGCCTTGCCATCTCCAACGCCACATAGCCGCCCATTGAAAGGCCGACAGGCACAAGCGGCCCATCACATAGCCCAAGCGCAGCTCTGGCCATATCATGGATCGTATCATGGGACATAGTATCCGCAATCAGCCCGGCATCCGGCAGCATATCGCGCTGTTTGGCAAACAATAATTCGGTGCAAAGCAGGCCGGGAATAAAAATTGGCGTGAACGGTAACATGTCAGGCTCGTTGCGGTAAGCGAATGAAAGATTGACCTATGCGGCAATCATCTGTATCACCAGCAACGTTGAAAGCCCATGAAAACCTATCAAATTGATTGGTAAAATCTCCGGATGTGGCGCCCAGACGTTTCTAGTCAATATCAATAAGGACATAATCCTTGAAATTTTCAGATCTTGGCCTCAGTGACGAGCTAAGCCGCGCCGTAGCAGATTTAGGCTACACCAGCCCAACACCAATTCAGGAAAAATCCATTCCCGTCGTTCTGATGGGGCGAGATATTCTTGGCTCTGCACAAACGGGTACTGGCAAAACCGCGTCATTCACCTTGCCGATGATTGATATTCTAGCGTCGGGCCGTGCCAAGGCGCGCCTGCCTCGGTCACTGATCCTCGCACCAACCCGCGAGCTAGCTGCGCAGGTAGCTGAATCATTCGAAAAATTTAGCTCATACCACAAATTAAGCATGGCCCTGCTCATCGGCGGCGTCAGCTTTACTGACCAGAACACCGCGTTAAGCAAAGGTGTGGACGTGTTGATTGCAACGCCGGGCCGACTGCTTGACCATTTTGAGCGTGGCAAAGTGCTGTTGAACGACGTCAAAATTCTCGTGATCGACGAAGCCGACCGGATGCTCGATATGGGCTTTATCCCTGACGTTGAGCGGATCGCCGGTCTATTACCGCGGATGCGCCAGACGCTGTTTTTCTCGGCAACATTGTCCGATGATATTCAAAAACTCGGCGCAAAATTCGTGATGAATCCAAAAATCATCGAAGTCGCCCCACCGGCGTCAACAGCCGATACCGTTGCCCAGCATTTGATCTGGACGGATGTGAAAAAGAAACGGCAGGTTCTGCGCGATATTCTGCGTCATGAATCAGTAAAAAATGCGGTGATCTTTTGCAATCGCAAACGCGATATCGCAGAGTTGATCAAATCGCTAACACGGCATGGATTTTCCGCCGTTGCCCTGCATGGCGACATGACCCAATCAGCCCGGCTTGAGGCCCTGCAACGGTTCAAAGATGGCGACGTGCCATTGATGATCGCCTCGGATGTGGCGGCGCGCGGTCTTGATATTGCCGGCCTTAGCCATGTTTTCAATTTTGACGTGCCAAGCCATGCCGAGGATTATGTCCACCGGATTGGCCGCACCGGACGCGCCGGTAATTCTGGACGCGCCTTTACCATCGCCGCCAGCAAAGATGATGTGAAATATATTGGCTTTATCGAGAAATTGATTGGCAAACCAGTCCCGAAAATTACCGTCGTCGACGGCAAAGTTGTTGAGGATGATGGGGCGATATCAGCCAAAACAGGCGATAACACGCTGGTTGAAACCGGCCATGTGCCGGCCTTTTTGCGGCGCTGAGTTTATCTCTCGTCTATGCTGGTGACGGCAGGTCGGCCAGCGCCTTGTCAACAACCTCACGAAGATCATTTGACTGCGCCTGTTTCTGCACCTTTTGCAGAACCGCACCCATTTTCGCCCGCCGTTCGGGCGCATAATGCGCCATCCGCGTTAACGGCAACGCCATCCGCGCCGCAAGCTGGGCATTGCGGGCGTCGATCTCGATAAGGCAATCACCGATAAAATCAAAACCAGACCCGTCCTCGGCATAGAAACGCAGCGGATTACCGGACATAAACGCCCCCAGAACCGCGCGTAATTTATTCGGATTATTCGGATCAAAGGCGGGATGCGTCATCAATTCGCCAAGCCGCTCAACCGTTCCTGATATGCTGGACATTGCCTCCATCATGAACCATTTTTCCATGACAAGTGGGCTGTCTTGCCAGCGATCATGAAACACCTGCAACGCGGCCGTGCGCGCCTTGTGATCACAATTGTTCAGTGCGGCAAGTGCGCCTTGTGACAAGGCCATGTTTTCGTCATGCACCTGTGCCGATGCCAGCTTGATCGCAGCCTCATCGCCAGCCGCAACACCAAGCGCCAGCAGACGGTTCAACAAAGCCCGCCCCCCCGCAGTAGCGGCAAGATTTCCGGCGTTTTGAGCGCGAAGCCCAGCCGTGATCTGCGGCGCCAATAGCCGCCCCAGCCCAGCCTCAACCGCGCGGCGCGCAGTAAACAGAGCCACCGGATCGGCAGGCTGCATCCGGCTTTCCAGAACCGAGATAGCTGGCAAGGTTAACAGGCCAGATTTGAACATATCCAGCAAATCAGGATCAGCAAGGCTGTTTGCATAAGCCTTCGCCAGCGCCGTAATCGCCGCCTCATCAACAAGGTGGGCAGGGTCATTAGCCACCGCAAGAATAAGGTCGGCAAGCAGCGTTTGCGCCGCATCCCAGCGATTGAACATATCCGCATCAAAAGCCATCAGATGCAAGCGTTCAGCCGATGACAAATCATCCTTTAGAATAACCGGCGCGGAAAAATTACGCAGCAGGCTTGGCACAACCGGCGAAGCGGTTGCCGGATAGAGCGGCTGTAGATGCGCCGCTTCGCTGATCAGGATAACCTGCTCGTCGCTTAAGGGGCCATCGGGGGCAAGGCGAAATGGAACGATCTCGCCAGCGTCACCAACCAGCCCGATACGCACCGGAATCGGCAATGGCAAGCGGGGCGTCTTTGCCATGGTGTCCGGGATCGTTTGGGTAAACTCAATCGCAAGTTCGGTATCATGGGCGCTAGCAACCCTGCGGGCCGTAAGTTCGGGGGTTCCGGCTTGTGAATACCAGCCAGAAAATGCCGTCAGATCAAGCGAATTTGCATCAGCAAGCGCAGCGATAAAATCATCACAAGTAACCGCGTCTCCGTCATGCCGTTCAAAATAAAGATCGGTTCCACGCCGGAATCCGTCCTTGCCAAGATAGCCTGCAAGCATTCGGATAACTTCAGCGCCCTTTTCATAGACGGTTGCAGTGTAGAAATTATTTATCTCACGGTAACTCTCTGGCCGGATCGGATGCGCGGTTGGGCTGCGATCCTCGGGGAATTGCGCTGCACGCAACATCGACACATCATCTGCGCGTTGCAGGCCAGCATCATGCATATCCGCCGAAAAACACTGGTCCCGAAATACCGTCAGCCCTTCTTTCAAGGTCAACTGAAACCAATCGCGGCAGGTCACGCGATTACCGGTCCAATTATGAAAATATTCATGCGCTATAATCGATTCAACACGATGTAAATCGGTATCGGTTGCGGTTTTTGGGTCAGCAAGAACAAATTTGCTGTTAAAGATGTTCAACCCCTTATTTTCCATCGCGCCCATATTGAAATGGCTAACAGCTACGATCTGGAACAGGTCAAGATCATATTCAAGACCATAAACCTCCTCATCCCAACGCATCGAGCGCTTGAGCGAATCCATCGCATGATGAGTAAGGTCAAGATTGCCCTTTTCAACATAGATATGAAGATCAACCCGCCGCCCCGACATGGTGACGAAATGATCAATTGCGCAATCCAGATCACCAGCCACGGCAGCAAACAGATAGCTGGGCTTTGGGTGCGGGTCATGCCAGATCGCAAAATGCCGACCATTGCCGCAATCGCCAGTTTCAACAAGATTGCCATTCGACAGCAATTGCGGATAGCGCTGCGCCGCCTCCAGCCGAACATTAAAGATGCTCATAACGTCGGGGCGATCCGGATAAAACCCGATCCGGCGGAACCCCTCAGGCTCGCACTGGGTGCAATACATGCCGCCAGAAAGGTACAGTCCTTCCAATGCGGTATTGGTTTCGGGGTGGCACTCGGCAATCGTCTCAATGACGCAATTCCTGTCAATGCCATCAATGTAAAGGCCGGTTTGATCCAGCCGATACGCATCTTTGGCAAGCGGCTTGCCATCAATCGTCACAGTATGAAGCGTTAAATCGCGGCCATCAAGCTGCAACGTTTGCCCGCCAGTAACCGCAGGATTGGGCGTAATTTGCAATTTGGTCGTGACCATTGTTTCTTGGTCATGAATATCGATATTCAGATCAACATTCGTCACCAGAAAGGCTGGCGGCGTATAGTCTTCGCGGCGTTTCAACATGGGCGTTAGTTTGAGTCGCGCGACGTTGTATAGGCTTCTTGGCAATGTGTCAGGCAATAGGGCTTGCCCGGAACAATCACATCACCGCAAAATACAAAACCGTTTTTCTTTGGATCGCCGGTCGGCCAACAGCATTTACTGCGCGACCATTCAAGCTGGCGTAACTCAAGGCGCAACGGCAGATTTTCAACCGGTTCAGGCACAACAACCTTTGGCTTTTCAACCTTTGGCCGGCTGATTGGTGATGGGCGCTTGGGCAGCCCCATCCGATGCGCCTTACCCGCAATCGCATTACGCGAAACGCCAAGAGCCTCGCCAATTTGCGAAATGGACAAGCCTTGTGACCACAGCTCTTTTAGCTTTTCAAGCCGGTCATCAGTCCAAACATTTGCGGTATCAGTCATTCACATCCTCGTTTTCAACAACCATGCCATCGTTGGTTGCCCAGTTATAGCCGTCTGATCCGGCGAACTCAATGACCGAATCGGTGATTGGCTATAGCGCGCCAATAAATTTCCCTATCAGGTCGATCTGGTAATCCAGCATATGCCGCCCATAATGCACCTTATGTCCAGCCATTTTTGCCGCTGCCAGCCATCGTGTTTCGGCTGGTACCATGATAATATCGGCAATCACCGTTTCCGATCGCACCGCATCCAATGCCAACGGCAAATCATCATCAGGCTTCAGGCCAAGGCTGGTGCCATTAATGATCATATCAGCATGCACGCCGTTACAATCGGCAAGCGGCATCGCAACCACCGCGGTAAAGCCAGTTTTTTCACCTAGCAACTGCGCCAGATTTTCGGCCTTTTCAACACTCCGGTTTGCGATAATCAATTTGCCAATTTTTGCCTCGGTCAATGCCGCCGCAATCGCCCGTGCAGCCCCGCCAGCACCAATTAGTAGAATTGTCCGACCAGCCAGCTGATACCCATTGCCAATACAGCCGGCCACAAATCCGGCGCCATCAAAATTATCACCATGCATCAGGCCATCAGCATCAAAGCGAACCGCGTTGACCGCGCCGGTTAACTGCGCCGCCGTGCCCAGCGTATCGCATAAATCAGCCAGCGGCATTTTATGCGGAATTGTCACCGCCAGCCCGCCAAAATTAGGCATCGCACGCAACCCGTCAATCACCCTAGCTAGCTGATCTGGCGGCGCCTCAATCGGTACCATGATATGCGGCAAACCAGCCGCGGCAAAGCGCGGGTTAAACACCATTGGCGCCCGGACATGATCGACCGGATGCGCAATAACGCCAAAGATGCGCGTCGTGCCCTCAACCCATGGCATATCATCTGGCAATTTATGTTCCGGTGGCAAAGACATTAGCCCTGTTCCCATTGCGTAAACGCCGTGGCACGGCGCTTGTCTTGAACCCACGCTAAGGGCTCATCATCAACCGGCCAATCAACCGGCCACTAAATTGACGTCAAGCTATGCGCGCTATTGATGAAATGCAAGTCATGCCTGCCTTAATCCTAGCAAATCTTGGCCATATTTAGGCCAAGCTATGACCCCGAAATAGGCATTAGCACGCCTATTTTTGGCCTCTATTCATCATGATTATATGCTGGTG
>RGCC01000220.1 GCA_009919335.1 Alphaproteobacteria bacterium | reverse complement strand
CACTGGCTGGGCATCAAGATTTTCCGCAATCGAGTCGGCAAGCACCAGAACCGCGTCCCAATCTTCTTGCAGGATCGCCTGCGCAGTCGCCGGTTCGCGGGCAAAACTGGTGGTCAGATTCTGCAGCTCAATTTCGCGGGCAAGCGTTGCGGCGGCATCAATATGCCCAAGCTGAAACTGGGTGTAAAAAGCCTGTTGCAACAGGTTGGGATTGTCCCGATCAGAATTTAAGGCGTTGAGGTAAAACGTCGCTGAGGCACCAACATCACGAAAATATAACGCTTGGCGTGCCGCAAGATAATTTGCCGCTGTGGTTTCCAAACGCTGATTTAAATTTGTCGATGCGAATGATTTTTGGGCTGGCGTATACAGAAAGGCGACCAGCAGAACGGCACTGGCAAGCATTAGCCATGGCCGGTTATGGTCTGTATATCGCCGCGGCCTTTTCTGGCCTGTCATTTTGTCTAGATTACCCAAATCCACCCTCACATATTGGGGTAATTAGGCCCGCCTCCACCTTCGGGGCTGACCCACACGATATTCTGTGATGGGTCTTTGATATCACAAGTTTTGCAATGCACACAATTCTGTGCGTTGATCTGCAACCTTGGGTTGCTGCCATCGTCATTGTGGACAATCTCGTAAACACCAGCCGGGCAATAGCGTTGTTCGGGCGCATCATAAAGCGCAAGATTGTGGCTGATCGGGATCGAGGCATCTTTTAAGGTCAGATGCGCTGGCTGATTCTCCTCATGATTTGTCCCGGACAAAAACACCGATGAATTGCGGTCAAAACTGACAATGCCATCAGGTTTTGGATAGTCGATCTTTGGCATTTCGCTGGCAAGCTTTAGACCTTCATGGTCAGCATGATGGCGCAATGTCCACGGGGCTTTGCCAAAAAATAGATAAGTGTCAATCGCAGCATATGCGAGGCCCAGCCACAGGCCTTTGGCAAAACCGGGCCGAATGTTGCGGACTTTGTAAAGCTCGGCCCATAGCCAGCTATCTTGCAACCGGTTTGCATAGCTTGTCGGCTCATCACCGGCCTGCATGGTGTCCAGCGCCTCAAAAATGGCTTCTGCGGCCAACATCCCAGACTTCATTGCCGTATGCGTGCCTTTGATTTTTGGCACATTCAAAAACCCAGCGGTGCAGCCGACAAGGCAACCGCCCGGGAACGTCAATTTCGGAACTGACTGGAACCCACCTTCATTCAATGCGCGCGCGCCATAGGAAACGCGGCGTCCGCCAACAAAGGTATCCCGCACTGCTGGATGATTTTTAAATCGCTGAAACTCCTCAAATGGGGATAGATG
>RGCC01000219.1 GCA_009919335.1 Alphaproteobacteria bacterium | reverse complement strand
TCATAGCTGCTTTGCGCATCAGGAATTTTACTGTCAGTAGCACCTGCGATCGTTGATGATGGAAGCCGGTAATAGCGCGCCATCTGAATTGCGGCTGCGGTCAACAATGCCTGCTCACCACTGCCCCCCGCCATACCGCCAGTCCGTAGGTCAGTTATCATCGGGCGCGGGCCAAAAACCGCAAACGCATCCGGATCAATTAACCAAGCAATCACCATACCCGCAAGAGTTTCAGCAACTGTTTGTGTTACACAACCAGCAATTGTAACCGGACTAGAAGCGCCAAGCTGGCCAAAGCAATTAACCATCACCGGAATGCCGGAGCGCACTGCTTCAACCATCACGTCAAGTGCCATCGGATCAAACCTCAACGGGGGTACAACATGGTTAACTTGCGATATCCTTGACTGTCGCGGGTGATGATGCGCTGGTAAAAACATGCTTTGCCGTGCCAGCAAGACAGGCAAACGCAGTATTTACATCAAGATGACGCGCATCCGGCATATCGCGCGCAACAACCGGCCGGCTTAAGAAATGGACATGATCAAGCTTGTCGACAAGCCGTGCTGCGTTATAAAGGTCCACAAGATTAGATTCACGATATCTGTTCAGCGCCGCATCAAAGATCATGGGGGAGGCGCCGCCAGTGCCAACATGAACCACCCCTGGGGATAAAGCCATGTCATTATCACCAGCGCGACCATACAGCGTGATATCTCGCCGCAAACCGGCAAGCGCAGACATCACCAACTCTTCTGGAAATAATAACCGGCCACGCAAGTCAAGTGAACCGCCAGCGGCCACTACAAGGTCGACAGCAGTTGACGACGGGTCACAAAGACCGGTATTTGCGAGCACTGTCAGTGCAGCCTCATGGATTGCAGTCAAATCAATTTCTTGTAACGGGCCATAGCCCCGCCCAAAGCCAACAATGCGCTTTCCGTCAAGACCTTCAGCAGAGATATTCCTAGTGTTTTGTTCACGCCTACCGCGCCCCATTCTTGATCGATCCGACCCTTCACCCCGCCTCATAAGCTTGTGTCTCCTTTTGATCCCACTCCAAGCCGTTGACCGCGCTTGAGCGGCTGATGGGCATTCATGTCACCATCTGGTGCTATTAGATAAGCTGACCCGCTGCTACGGGCGCGGACAATCTCGGCAACCACACCATTGATAATATGCACGCCAACACCATCATCAATGGCGATCCCTGATTGTAATTGGCGACTGGCAATAGCCGCTTCAAAGGCCTGTTTTCGGGCTGGCTCACTGCTGAAATGCGGGCAGGCGCTTCCTGCAATAAGCCCAAGCCCCTCACG
>RGCC01000218.1 GCA_009919335.1 Alphaproteobacteria bacterium | reverse complement strand
TCCATAGGGTGTGTGCCGCGACATGGCATGTTCTTTCGTGATCCAGACATGGTTTTGATCCCGCAAAACCAAAGGTTTGGCTTTATTATGAATGCGGGCAAAACGGATTTTGAAATGCGCAAAGCTTATTGGATCAGCACCTACCAGAAAGTCATTGATGAAACTAAATTGGCCGCCTACGCAGCGCTGGCGGGGCCCGCAATTAGCGCTGGCGGTGGACGGTTTCTTGCCCGCGGCACGCCGACAAAGGCCTATGAGGCTGGCCTGCTTGAGCGCACGGTTCTGATCGAGTTTGACTCGCTTGAGACAGCCATTGCAACGCATGATGGCGCGGCTTACGGCGCCGCACTTGACGCGCTGGATGGGGGCGCGGTGCGTGAAATCCGTATCATCGAGGCGGCCGAGTAACCAGATAATCAAACAATAGTTCCCCTAAAGAATGGGGGCTTGGTCATTTATGAGGTTAATGGAGGCTTGCAATGGATTATGAAATTAAGCCACTGACCCAAGGATTTGGCGCAGAAATCTTTGGACTCGATCTTGCCACTGGATGCAGTGACAATCTTGCCCAAGATTTAGTCGGCGCGTGGAACGATGCCGGCGGCCTGATGGTGATCCATGGCCAGACCCTGTCGAGCGAGCAGCATATTGCGCTGTCAAAAAAATTTGGCCCGCTTTTTGGTGACCCGAGCGAAAGCCCTCTGCAAGACACGGTAAGCCGCTATATTCATCCCGACCATCCGGAAATCTATCGGGTGTCCAATCAGGTTGGCAAAGATGGCGCACCGAAAGGACGCAAAGGGGCTGGCACCTATTGGCATTCGGATGTGTCATTTCGTGACCGGCCAGCACAGGCGTCGCTGCTGCACGCCAAAACCATTCCACCGGTTGGCGGTGACACAATCTTTGCCGATCAGGCCGCAGCCTATGAGGCTCTGAGTGATGGCATGAAGGCCATTTTGGCACCGCTTTATGCATGGCATGATTTTGAAATGGCCGCGCGCACTCAATATGCCAAGCCGGTGATTGTTGAAAATGATATGGATGGAGGCAATCGGGCGCGTCATCCGCTGGTGCGCACAAAGCCTGAAACTGGCAGCAAGAGCCTGTTTGTAAATCCGGGGTTCACCTCGCATATCGACGGGCTTGATCCGGCCGAAAGCAACGCCATTCTTAACTTTTTGTATCAGCATTCGATCCAGCCACAATTTCTCTATCGGCATCGCTGGACCGAGGGGGACTTGCTCATCTGGGACAACCGGTCGCTGATGCATTATGCCGTGATGGATTATCCTGATGATGAGCCACGCTATATGGAACGCTGCACGGTAATCGGCGAGCGGCCGGCCT
>RGCC01000217.1 GCA_009919335.1 Alphaproteobacteria bacterium | reverse complement strand
TTTGATGGTTTCAACTTGGCAAGAACACTGGTCGAACGAACAAGAGCAACACCGCCGCCAGGGACAATGCCTTCCTCTACAGCCGCACGTGTTGCGTGCATCGCATCATCAACACGGTCCTTGCGCTCTTTTACTTCAACTTCGGTTGCGCCGCCAACTTTGATCACGGCAACACCGCCAGCCAGTTTGGCAAGACGCTCCTGCAGCTTTTCACGGTCATAATCTGATGTTGATTCTTCAGCCTGCGCACGAATTTGGTTGCAGCGAGCCTCGATTTCGGTCTTTGCACCAGAACCATCGACGATGGTTGTTTCGTCCTTGGTGATCTCGACACGCTTGGCGCTACCAAGCATATCAAGGGTCAGGCTATCAAGTGCGATACCAACTTCTTCAGACACAACAGTGCCGTTTGTCAGGATTGCGATATCTTCCAGCATAGCCTTACGGCGATCGCCGAAACCAGGGGCCTTAACCGCAGCCACTTTCAAGCCGCCGCGAAGACGGTTAACAACCAGCGTTGCCAATGCTTCGCCTTCGATGTCTTCGGCAATGATCAGCAATGGACGACCAGACTGAACAACCTTTTCCAGAATTGGCAGCATGTCCTGGAGGTTAGACAACTTCTTTTCATGCAGAAGGATGTATGGCTCTTCCAGAGTTGCCCGCATCTTTTCCGCATCAGTGACAAAATATGGTGACAGATAACCACGGTCAAACTGCATGCCCTCAACAACATCAAGCTCGGTTGCCAGGCTCTTGGCTTCTTCAACAGTGATGACACCTTCATTGCCAACACGCTCCATAGCTTCAGCGATCATCTTGCCGATTTCTTCTTCGCCATTGGCTGAAATAGTGCCAACCTGTGCGACTTCGTCAGATGTCGATTCAGGTCCATCGGATTCATGCCTGATGCAACAGCTTTTGCGCCTTCCTGAGCGATGCATTGTGCCAGCACAGTTGCCGTTGTTGTACCATCACCAGCAACATCATTTGCCTTTGACGCAACTTCACGCACCATCTGTGCGCCCATATTTTGGAACTTGTCTTTCAGTTCGATATCTTTAGCAACAGTCACACCATCTTTGGTGATGCGCGGTGCGCCAAATGATTTCTCGAGAACAACGTTACGACCCTTTGGGCCAAGCGTTACCTTTACGGCATTTGCCAGGATATCAACGCCTTCAAGCATCCGTGTTCTGGCGTCTGAGCCGAATTTGACTTCTTTAGCAGCCATGTTTCAATTTCCTTTGTTTATATTGTTGGGTGGTTGAATTCTGATAAACCGGTGGCGGTTTACTCAATCACACCCATGATGTCTGATTCCTTCATGATCAAATATTCCTGACCATCG
>RGCC01000216.1 GCA_009919335.1 Alphaproteobacteria bacterium | reverse complement strand
CGATGAGATCAAGATCATCAATCGTCAGTCCGGCGCGTTGCAGCGCCATTTTGCTTGCCGGTACCGGCCCCATGCCCATGATGCGTGGCGGTACGCCGCCAAATCCATAGGCGACAATCCGCGCCAATGCTACGGCTTTATGCGTTTTTAGCGCGTCCTTATTTGCCAGAATCAATGATGCCGTGCCGTCATTAATCCCTGATGAATTGCCAGCTGTTACCAGACCGTCCTTGGCAAATGCGGGGCGCAATCCGGAAAGGCTCTCATTGGTGGTGTCACCACGGATAAATTCATCACGATCAAAGGTAATGGTTTTGCGCCGTTGGGTCAGATCTAGCGGGGTGATCTGGCCAGTGAAATATCCCGCAGCATCGGCGGCGGCGGCCCGGGCTTGTGATTGCGCGGCAAACGCATCCATATCGTTGCGGCTAATGTTAAAATCGGCGGCGATATTCTCTGCGGTAATGCCCATATGGCCCAGCCCGAACGGGTCTTGCAGCGCGCCAGTCATCATATCAATGACGCCCGCATCACCCATCCGTGCACCCCAGCGCTGGGCGGGCAGGATATAGGCACCGCGGCTCATAACCTCAACCCCGCCAGCAAGCGCCGTGTCACAATCGCTAAGCTGGATCAGTTGGGCGGCGCTAACAATCGCCTGAAGGCCGCTACCGCATAAGCGATTAACCTGAAATGCGGGCGCGGTTTCACTGACGCCAGCACCAATGGAAATACAACGTGGTGAGTACATATCGCGCGGTTCGGTATGGATAACATGACCATAAACAGCGTGCTGAATGGCGTCAGCTGGAACGCCTGATTTGGCAATAGCGTCTTTTGCCACCGGAACTGCAAGCTCGATAGGCGGGGTGTCTTTCAAGGTGCCGCCATAGCTGCCAATGGCTGATCGCTGTGCCGCCAGAATAAAAATGTCAGTCATCGTAATCCTCGATCTATCTCATAAATCATCATGCGTATTCAGCATGATTTATCTTCAAAATTGCCAAGCACCTAACCGTTACTTGCATGGTCTCTATCTACGCTACCCACACAAAAGACGTCATTCACTTGGAGATTGGTCCCAATTTAGCGGGCCACCCCGAAAACCGGGAAAGCCAATGCCAAATATCATGCCTGCATCGGCACTTTCGGCCGAGTCTACCACGCCCTCATTAATCGCTTGCTGGCATTCGTCAATCATCGGTGCCAGCATTGATTTGGCAATTGCGGCCATACTCGCAGCGTCGTGCGGCTGACGCGGCCGGATCGGGCGGTTGCCATCCCAATCATAAAACCCGCTGCCTGATTTGCGCCCAATGGTTCCGGCGGCGCATTTTTCGGTCAGCAGATCCTTGGCCGCCGGGGCGATGCCCAGCACA
>RGCC01000215.1 GCA_009919335.1 Alphaproteobacteria bacterium | reverse complement strand
GGTGGTGTTCGTGGTGGCATTCGGCCTATCAGCAGGCGCACGTGGCCCGATCATCACCGCACAAATGGCCGAGCTGTTTGCCGGACAGGGGCTGGCATCCATTTTTGGCGCTACCAATATTGGGCAGGGATGCGGGGCGGCACTTGGTGCGTTTCTCGCCGGATATCTCTATGACATTACCGGCGGCTATAATACCGGCTTTGCCATCAGCCTTGGCTTTGCCTGTCTTGGCCTTTCGATGTTCTGGTTTGTACCAGCAATCCGGTATGGCAAAAAACAATCTGCCACCCTCTCAAAAGATGCGCCCCGGGCCTGACCTAGATGTGCATTATGCCTTGGCGGCGGTAAGACGGCGCATCACCGGCGAGACCACCTGATCAGAAATATGAAAATCCCATAATGCCGCCTTATCCGAAGCCACAAAATCGTCAAACGCCGCATCCAGCCCGTCAAGATTGCGGAAGGTAACGCCGCCAAGACCAAAGCCGCGCGCCATCGAGGCAAGATCGGTTGCACCAAAGGCCGCGCCCTCTTCATCATGGCCGTCAACCCGCAATTTATGAATTTCTGATCCGTAGGCCGCATCATTCATCATAATCATTAATAGCTTGATTCCATGCCGCTGAACCGTTTCAAGCTCTTGTGCATGCATCAAAAACCCGCCATCACCATCAATCAATACGACCTGGGTTTCGGGCCGTGCCGCGGCAACACCGATCGCATAAGACAGGCCATTACCAATGGCGCCAAATTCCCGGATCGTCAGAAAATTATCCGATGACCGCCCCGTCATATGCGCCGCATAATAAGAGCAATGGCCCGATGAATTGACCATAAACCAATCTTTTGGCAATTTCTGGTCAAGCGCCTTGATCATCGCGCGCGGATCCACCACATCGGGTGCCACCTGAAATGGCATTGCATCAGGATATTCAGCCGCATCCTGTTTGGCGACAACGCCAGCCACTATCAGCCGGCGTTGCGCCAAAATCACTTTCGATCGCCGCGAGCAACGCCTCAACGCCGATTTTAGCATCCGCACCTAAATGGGAATGTGCGGCAACGCGGCCCTGACTATAGATCACTGGTTTGGTGTCAATATGCAGAATTTTTGCATTTGGATATAGCTTGCCAGCATCGGCAGAATGCGATGCAAGGCTTGTGCCCACCGCAATCACAAGATCGGCATCAAGACAGGCCTCACGCGCGGCATCAGAGGCAAATCCACCAACTACATTCAGCGAATGGGCTGAACGGTGGAATAGGCCACGAGCCGGAAGTGTGGTCAGCAACACCCCACCAATACGATCAGCAAGCCGAACACAAGCAGGGCCAGCATCGGCCAAGATCGCCCCGCGCCCCCCAATAATCACCGGCTTT
>RGCC01000214.1 GCA_009919335.1 Alphaproteobacteria bacterium | reverse complement strand
TTTATAAGATGAGGGCACATTGCGCTACCCATCTGCCCTAGGCCTACAAATCCAATTTTTGCCATATGCACGCCCTTTCCAAGCGACTATGTAGAAAATTTAATAGTGATGCTTCTGAGAATATTACGCAATAATGCGACACTAACTATTAGCCTAGACCAGATTTTTTTAGAGGAACCCGGCAAAACAAAAGACTATCCTCTTCAGCACAACGCCAAATTATCCGCGAATCACAGCACCGCAGTTTTTGCTGGCAGCGGCAATCACAGCATCACTGATCGCGTCGATTTCAGCCTCACTCAAAGTCGCCGTTTGCGGCGTCAATGTGATCGTGACTGCCAATGATTTTTGACCTTCAGCAATCGTCTTTCCCTGATAAACATCAAACAGCTGAACATCACTTACTAATGGTCCCGCTGCCGATTTCACCGCGCGAAGCAGCTGGCTTGCGGCCACATCTTCGGCAAGGATAAAGGCAAAATCCCGACTGACCGGCTGGAATGGAGACATTTTGAGATAGGTGCGCGCCGGCCCTCTTGATTTGGCGACCGGCACGTCTTCCAAGAATAATTCAAACCCCACAAGTGTGCTGCGCAAACCGAAATGTGCGGCAATTTGTGGGATCAGGCCCACCTGCCTCAACCTGAAGGCTGCCGCGCCGCACGCCCAGAACCGCCAATGCCGCCTCGGCATCTGCTTTAGCATCAAATAAATCAACTATCCGGCGACTACCATGCCATTCACGTGGTGCCATCGCCCCATGCCGGATTGCCGCCGCCGCAATGCGCTGCTGATCTGGCTCATCACCAAGGAAAACCGGGCCAATTTCAAACAGTGCGACATCGGCCTCGCCGCGATCCTGATTGCGCGCCGCCGCTGACAAAAGGTTGGGCAGAGCAGACGGCCGCATGAATGACAACTCCGCGCTAATCGGGTTGACCAGTTTCAGACTGGCATCACCACCGCCAAAAATGACCGCTTCTTTTTCTGCAAGAAACGAAAAGGTAACCGCCTCGGTCAAGCCGCGTTCAGCCAGCGCACGACGCAAGCGTAACGGGCGCGCCTGTTCGGCATTGACCGCGGGCTGTGCGACCACATGTTCGCGAGGCAGATGCGTCATTGGCAAATGATCAAACCCGAATATACGGCTCACCTCTTCGACCAGATCGGCCGCACCGTCGATATCACCGCGCCATGCGGGCGGGCTGACCTGCCATCCACCGGCATCATCACGAACTGTAAAGCCAAGGCTTTCGAGGATTGCCTGCTGGCGGGCGGGCGGCACTTGCATACCGGTCAACCGCTCAACCTTATCAGCGGCAAGGAAAATCTCACGCTGCCATTTAGCACCGTCGCCAGCGGTCACGACATGGCTTGCCT
>RGCC01000213.1 GCA_009919335.1 Alphaproteobacteria bacterium | reverse complement strand
TAATCCTGCGGTTGCATAAAATAACTGTAGGAACAAAATGCCGCGGTGCTTGCCAAAATGGGCCCATAAGCCAATGAGGACGGCCGAGAGAAACAGCAAGAAAAAGCCGAGAACTTCGTAGCCCATATTCAGTGCGATCAACATCGAATATATGATCGCCGTTCCAACCCCGGTCCATTCAAGCCATTTTTGTCGGTTCATGCTAAGCCGCCCTTTTGCTTGGTCTCTTTGCTTGAATCATGTGCCCAAACAAATTGCCCGAACAAATTATTGGGGTTGGAACAGTTTCCATCTGTCTGATTTAGGCGCGTTTATTGCGCAACTAGCCAGCCCCCATCAACATCAATTGTTGTGCCAGTAATAAAATCATTCTCGATCGCAAAGATGATCGCTGATGCAACCTCGGCTGGCAAGCCGGCCCGGTCGATCAAGTGGGTCTTGGTGACATTCTGATAATGCTTGTTGCGGTCATCACCACTCAACGCCACCATTGGCGTGTCAATAATGCCCGGTGAGACAACATTAACCCGCTTTGGAGCGATTTCCGCGGCGATTGCACGGGTAAAGGCCTCAACGGCACCACCAACGGCAGACAAAGCGATCTGCCCCGGCTTTGGCTTGCGGGCAGGGCTGCCACTGACAAGAACAATGCTGCCATTATCACGAACATGCGATGCGCCATAGCGGACGACGTTGGCATAGCCCCATAATTTGTCGAACGAGCCCTGAAACCCCTTTACGTCCATTTCCATAAACGGGCCAAAAGCGCGTGAGCCGCCAGTGGCTGAATTCACCAGAATGTCGATATCACCTTCAGCATTGAAAAAGGCCTCAACCGCTTCGCCATCACGCGTGTCCAGTGCAGCAAGGCGAATGCCAGCGGGAACGTTGCCAGCCTTGCTTGGGTCACGGCTCACGGCAACAACTTCTGCGCCCTTCTCAACAAGCATAAGGCTCGCCGCTAGGCCAATGCCCGACGTACCCCCGATAACAATGGCTTTTTTACCTGCAATATCCATGATGTGTTTCGATCCTTTGTAACAAACGATAAATAATAGACCGCCAAGCTAGAGCATTTTACCTGTTGCCATCAATATGTTAATGCAGCGGCCTGTCGCTTTGGGACGGTTTTTGCGTGAATGTTCAGTCGGCAGCAACCTGTTGTTGGATGATAAGTACCAGTTTGCTGCCAGTTTTCAGCCCAAGGTCAATCTTGGTCATTTCAACTTGGCAACCGATTTCTTGATTTGACGTAGACTGCTTGTTGCGGCTTTCAAGCTTTGCTCCAGCTGTTCAATCTGCGCCGTTAGCTGCTGTATTTTCCGGCCAGCTGCATCATTGCCGGCAGGCTGCCTGCCAAGCCCGCTTAAAAGATAGGGC
>RGCC01000212.1 GCA_009919335.1 Alphaproteobacteria bacterium | reverse complement strand
TAATAAGGATGGTGCCTTTCCGTTCACGCCGGCGACAAATCTTTTATACGGGTTGGCCGAAGCGATTGATATGCTGCATGAAGAGGGTCTGGATAATGTGTTCAAACGCCATGACCGTCACGCTGCAGCAACCCGGAAGGCGGTTCAGGCATGGGGGCTTGAGGTCTTGTGTCAGGAACCAAAGGATTATTCCAGCGCATTGACCGCGGTCTTATTGCCCGACGGGCATAATGCTGATGCGTTCCGCGCCGGTGTTCTGAAGAATTTCAATATGTCGCTTGGCAATGGTCTAGCCAAACTTGCCGGCAAGGTCTTTCGGATCGGGCATCTTGGTGATTTTAACGATCTGATGCTTCTTGGAACGCTAAGCGGCGTAGAGATGGGTCTTTCGTTGGCAAATATTCCGCATCAAAAGGGTGGTGTTGACGCGGCCATGAACTTGTTGAAAGGTGAATAGATAAAGATCAAGCCGGTTTTGTCATCCTCAAATCCGGCGGCAAACACCGCCGGTTGCATCGGTGCTGATTACCGCCTGTTCAATTGCGCGGGCCAATATTTGGGAGGTGACACGGTTTAATATGCCATCTATCGGCGTCTTGGTGGCGGTGCTTATGATTTGTACTTATTTGCCGGCAATTCCAATGTTCTTGGATGAACTATTTTACCGCTAGAAGGAGCTGAAATGGCTGCGTCAGATCGTGAATTGCTGATCCATATTCATTGCCCATGTAAAATTGAACAGGCCGCAGGCAAGAAATGCGCTGACATTTGAGATGTATGAGGGGCTAGCGGCGCTTTGTGCCAAGGCTGGCACTGAAGATGACGCCGATCACATCAGGGCTATTATCATCTCAGGTGCTGGTGATAAAGCCTTTGCAGCTGGAACTGATATTGGGCATTTTACTGCCTTTTCCTCGACCGAGGATGGCTTGGGCTATGAAAGCAAGGTTGAGGCGGTCATAAGCGCGATCGAGGTCTGCCGCGCGCCGGTGATTGCTGCCCTTCACGGTGCGGTAACGGGTGGCGGGTTGGTAATTGCGGCCGCTGCACATATCCGTATTGCCAGTTCAGCCGCGATTGCCGGCATGCCGATCGCGCGAACGCTTGGTAATTGTCTGGCGGTCTCAAACCTTCGTCGCCTGACAGCTTTATTTGGCGAGGCGCGCGTCGCCCATATGATTTTGACAGCTGAATTACTGGATGCTGAAACGTTGCTTACCAGCGGGTTTGTGCATGAGGTGCTGCCCGATCAGGACGCATTAATGGCGTGCGCGCAACAGCTGGCTGAACGGATGAAGCAGATGGCGCCATTGACGATCGAGGCCAGCCTTGAGGGGCTGCGAAGGTTGCGTCACGCGGCGCCATTGCCGCAGGATGATGATCTGATTGAGCGGAGCTATGTTAGTGCTGATT
>RGCC01000211.1 GCA_009919335.1 Alphaproteobacteria bacterium | reverse complement strand
TGTTGTGCGCGGCTTTGGCCGGTCAGCAAGATCCATAACCTTGTCATTCTGCTCAAACATTGCTTCAACCCGGCAATCTTCGCACATCTTCAACATATCGGTTCGTGCCGTCTGCTGGAACATGCTGTGATCAGCAAGTTTGCTTATCACGCGTTCGATTGATTTTGAGCTGCCAAACGGCTTGCCGCAAGATGTGCATTCGAATGGCGTATCTTCAATCACCAATTCAGCTGCCATTGCGCTATCGGCAAGGTTGAATTGCGGGACGAGTGTGATCACTTTTTCTGGGCAGGTTGACGCGCAAATACCGCATTGCAGGCAAGCATCCTCGCGGAATAGCAATTGCGGTGCATCCGGATTATCTTGCAAGGCACCGGCAGGGCAGGCGCTAACGCAAGACAGGCAAATTGTGCAATTATCCGTGTCAATATCAACCCGTCCATAGGGTGATCCGGCCGGAAGCTCGATCGTTGTGCCAGCACTGGTGTTTGCAGCGGCAAGTCCGCGCATGGCTAAGCGTGTCATCGAGCGCGGCGCCCCGATTGGGCTGAACGGAGCAGGCTTTGCCTTGCTTTTACACGGGCTATTATACAATGCTTCAGCAACTGCGTCCGGGTCGGCTGCATCAATCAGAATAATCCGGTTATCGGCATCTGCCTTAACTCCGGCGAGCATTGCCTTTGCCAATGTCACCTGATCGGCCAATGGTGCGTTTTCAACAGCTTTCGCTGGGTTCAGCAACACAAATACCTGCTGATAACCAAGCGCAATTGCGGCAACCATGACATCATGACCGGCGCGCCCCATCGCATGCATCGACACCGGCAATAGATTGGCCGGTAAGCCGCGACCAAATCGGGCGATTGTTTCAATCATTTCAGCGCCGTAAGAGTCGTCGTGCAACAACAGGCTGGGCGCTTTGCCGCCAGCATCTTGGTAATAGCTGATCAGATTGGCGATGCCTGAAATCAGTTGATCTGCAGGCGGATATGCAGTTTGCGCCGCGCCGGATGGACAAACCGCCCCGCATAGGCCGCAGCCACCGCAGATCGCCGGATCGATGGCGACATGATCGCCAAGGCTTTGGATCGCACCGGCCGGACAAACATCAAGACAGCGTGAGCAGCCGCTGATTTTGTTGCGTGAATGGGCGCATAGGTTTTCGTCATAACGCACATAGATCGGCTTTTCGAATTCGCCAATCAGCTGTGCGGCTTCGATTTCAATTGCGGCAAGCGCGCCAATATCATCACCAGCAGCACGGAAATAGCCGTCACGCTTTTCCCAACCGGTGAAAAGTGGTGTGTCGCCGGTCAAATCAATTAAGATGTCGCAGCTTGTCTCAACGCCATCGGATCGCGGCTCAAATTTCAACGCATCGCGGCTCGACGGAAGGGCTGAACCAAATTGGTCAATGACCAGATCGAAATGGGTGAAAT
>RGCC01000022.1 GCA_009919335.1 Alphaproteobacteria bacterium | reverse complement strand
TCAAGCTCATAGGTCTTTTCATTCAAGGCCGTCATGGTTTGGCCAGATTTGGCCGGGCCGATAATCAACTTACCGCCATCAATCTTATCGATGTCATAGGCGTGTAACGGGCGGCCAAGATCAATCATAATATAGTTGGTGATATCCACCAGGGCGCTAATCGGGCGCTGTCCAATTGCGGTTAGCCGGTTTGCCATCCATGCGGGGCTGGCACCATTTTTAAGGCCGGTAAAAGCCCGACCTGAAACCAGCGGGCAGAGATGCGCCTGCTCCGGTTTTAAGTTCAGTTCCCATGATATCGGGCTATCAAAACTGCCCTCCAGCGGACTGGTATCGAGTGCTTTCAGCGTGCCATAGCCTGCTGCCGCCAGATCACGCGCAACGCCGCGAACGCCAAGACAATCAGCGCGGTTCGGGGTAATCGCGATTTCAATGATCGGATCATCGAGACCGGCATAGGTGGCAAAAGCCATGCCAACAGGCGCATCAGCAGCTAGGTCAATAATGCCGTCATGCTCGTCAGAAAGCTGCATTTCGCGTTCAGAACATAACATGCCATTCGACAGCTCACCGCGAATCTCGCCGGTTTTCAGGGTCAGATCAATTCCCGGAACATACGCCCCAACTGGCGCAAAAACACCCTTCATGCCAGCACGGGCATTTGGCGCGCCGCAGACAACTTGCACGGGCTCACCCGCGCCAATATTGACCATGCAAACCCTTAACTTATCTGCATTTGGATGCTGTTCTGCCGAAATCACCTCGGCAATAACGAACGGCGACAATATCTCGGCACGGTCGACAAGGGATTCAACTTCCAGCCCAAGCATGGGCAAAACGTCAATAATCTCGGCCAATGGGCGATCTGTCTCGAGATGCGAGAAAAGCCAGTCACGGGTGAATTTCATTAGACAGCCCCCCCAGCAAGACCGGCATGGATAGACGGCGCATCAAACGGCAGAAATCCGTAATGGCGCATCCAGCGCAAATCGCTGTCATAGAAAGTGCGCAAATCAGGAATGCCATATTTCAACATGGCAATACGCTCGATCCCCATACCAAAGGCAAAGCCCTGATATTTTTCCGGATCATAACCACAATTTGCCAACACCCGCGGGTTGACCATGCCAGACCCCAGAATTTCCAGCCAATCATCACCCGCACCGATTTTCAGCGCGCCATTTTCACGGGTACAGCCAATATCAACTTCGGCTGACGGTTCGGTAAAGGGGAAATAGCTTGGCCGGAATCTTACCGGCAAATCATCAACGCCAAAAAAGGCGCGGCAGAAATCAATCAGACACCCTTTAAGATGCCCCATATGAATACCGTCGCCGATCACCAGACCCTCGCATTGATGAAACATCGGCGAATGGGTTGCGTCATGGTCAGACCGGTAAGTACGGCCCGGCACAATGATGCGGATTGGCGGCTCGTTCGCCTCCATCGTGCGGATTTGTACTGGCGATGTGTGGGTGCGCAGCACTTTGCGCTTACCATCGGCATCAGCTGGCAGATAAAATGTGTCATGCTCCTGACGGGCGGGATGTTCAGGCGGAATATTCAGCGCGGTGAAATTATAGTAATCGGACTCGATATCGGGGCCTTCGGCGACCTGAAACCCCATCTCGGCAAAGATTGCAATCACTTCTTCGATTGTACGCGACAATGGATGAAGGCGGGCCTCGGTTTCCGGCCGGCTTGGCAAGCTGACATCAATCCGTTCCGCCGCCAGCCTTGCATTTAATGCGGCCGCGGCCAATGTGGTCTGCTTGGCGTCAATCGCCGCAGCAATCATATCCTTGACCTTGTTCAGTGCCTGTCCGGCCTGTTTGCGTGCCTCGGCATCCATGCCGCCAAGGTCGCGCATCATCACTGAAATCCGCCCCTTTTTGCCAAGCGCATCAATGCGGATCGCCTCCAGCGCATCAAGATTGTCGGCGGCACCAATGGCGTCGATAATTTCTGTGGATACAGCATCAAGGCTTTGCATTATGTGTCACCGTTGGTCGTCATGTCGTTTTGAACAGAAATTCAGCTTTAAAAAAACGAGCCGCTGTGATCGCAGTCGCCAGATCAATCATGGTCAAAACCAATCATTTTTTCTGGCACCGGTCAACACAACGGCTCGTCTGTCGTCTCGATTTTGGGATGATCCCTAGCTTGCCGCTTTTGACCGCTCTACCAGGGCCTCAAATGCGCGTGGCTCGTTCACTGCCAGATCGGCAAGCATCTTGCGATCAATCTCGATTCCAGCTTTGATCAGGCCGCCCATCATCTGTGAATATGTCACACCATATAGGCGTGCCGCAGCATTAATCCGCTGAATCCACAAGGCGCGAAACTCCCGCTTGCGCACACGCCGGTCGCGATAGGCATATTGACGTGCCTTGTCGACGGCTTGGGTCGCGGTTCTGAATGTGTTTTTACGACGTCCGTAATAGCCTTTTGCCGCCTTGATTACCTTGGCGTGCCGGGCGTGAGTCGTGGTACCTCTTTTAACGCGTGCCATGTTCCAGCCTCCGTTAAGCGTATGGAAGGAAACGTTTTACAATGCGCGCATCGGCATCACACAAGATCATGGTGCCACGAGCTTGACGTTTCATTTTCTGGGAACGGCGACGTAGGTTATGGCTGAGGAAGGCAGCTGAGCCGCGAACCTTGCCATTTGCGGTGAGGCGAAACCGTTTTTTCGCACCGCTTTTGGTCTTCATCTTGGGCATTTTGACCTCTTTCTTCTTAAAAGGAAGCTTGTTCCATCCCCATCAATCGATAGGCATGAAAAAGCGATAAGCCGGCCGGGCATGCCCTGTTTTTTCAGGCCCGGACGCGACGCAAGACTTTTGATGGCCGGTTTATATAGCCAAAGCCCAGTGGAATCAAGCCCTGATCCCACTGAACGATAAATGTTTGTGACGCAGAAATGCTAGCGTGCGGATGCGATCCAGAAATCGTGATCGTCGATCAAAGTCCGAAAGCGGTTATTTTGGTGCCAGAACCATAATCATCTGGCGACCTTCCATTTTCGGCATGGCCTCGACCTTGGCAAATTCGTCAGTTTCGTTGCGAACTCGTGTCAGAACAACCGCACCAAGATCTTGGTGTGCCATTTCCCGGCCGCGAAAACGCAAGGTCACTTTGACCTTATCACCACCGCTCAGGAATTTCTGCACGCTGCGCATTTTGACCTGATAATCATGCTCGTCAATATTCGGACGAAGCTTGATTTCCTTGACCTCGATGATCTTTTGTTTTTTACGGGCTTCGTTGGCGCGTTTCTGCGCTTCATACTTGAATTTACCGTAATCAAGTATTTTACAAACTGGCGGGTCAACATTCGGTTGCACCTCAACCAGATCAAGCCCGAAATCTTCGGCTTGACGAATTGCTTCTGTTGTATCCAGAACGCCAAGCTGGTTACCTTCTGGATCAATGCAGCGTACTTTTGGTGCACGAATGGCGCCATTGACGCGCGGGCCGTCCAAAGTGGGCGGCGTATTACTATGTGGACGTGCTATTTAACTCTCCTATAGCGGTGTATATTGCTCAGTTTGATGCAAACCATTCATCGGCAAGCCTGCAACCGTTATTTAATTACCAAAAACAGCGGATTGATACCAGTTTTTTCGATTTTCTCAACATTCAATTATCATCACTGGTGTTTTTATCTCTCAAGATAGCCCTTGATGACCAGATACCTAGCCAGCCATATCCGGGGCCAGACTTTCGCCTTTCAGCATTGCTAGTGCGTCTGCCATATCAATAACCTGCTGATCAGTCGAGCCAAGACGGCGAAGCGCAACAGTTTTCGCCTCGGCTTCACGCCCGCCAACCGCCAGAATAAATGGCACTTTCATGACACTATGTTCGCGTACCTTATAGCTGATCTTCTCGTTCCTCAGATCGGTCTCAACCCGCAGGCCCATCGCCGCTGCTGCATCGGCAACCTCGCGGGCATAATCATTGGCCTGATCGGTAATCGACGCGACGACAATCTGCACCGGTGCCAACCATGCCGGCATCCGCCCAGCATATTGTTCGATCAAAATGCCAATCCAGCGTTCCATTGACCCCAGAATCGCACGATGCAGCATAACCGGACGATGCCGGTTACCATCTTCGCCGACATATTCGGCATTCAGCCGGTCAGGCAGAACAAAATCGACCTGCAAGGTACCACATTGCCAGTCGCGCCCAATGGCGTCGCGCAACACAAATTCCAGTTTCGGGCCATAAAACGCACCTTCTCCCGGGTTCAATATTGTATCCAGCTTGGCCGCCTTGGTGGCATCGGTCAGCGCCGCCTCGGCGCGGTCCCATGTGGCATCACTGCCGGCACGCACGTCAGGACGATCAGAAAACTTCACCCGTACATCGGTAAAGCCAAAATCAGCATAGATGGATTGCAACAGCGAACAGAATTTCACCGACTCAGCAGTGATCTGATCCTCGGTACAGAAAATATGCGCATCATCTTGGGTAAAGGCGCGCACCCGCATGATGCCATGCAGCGCTCCAGACGGCTCATTACGATGGCAAGATCCAAATTCAGCCATCCGCAATGGCAGGTCACGATAGGATTTAATGCCCTGCCGGAAAATCTGGACATGACAAGGGCAATTCATCGGCTTTAGCGCCAATGTGCGCTCATCTTCCGATTGCGCGGTAAACATATTCTCACCGAATTTTTCCCAGTGACCCGACGCCTCCCACAGGCTGCGGTCAACCAGTTGCGGGGTTTTGACTTCGCTATAGCCGGCGGCATCAAGACGGCGCCGGACATAGGCCTCAATTTCGCGGTAAAGCACCCAGCCCTTGGCGTGCCAGAACACCGACCCAGCCGCCTCTTCTTGCAAATGGAACAGGCCAAGCTGACGCCCCAATTTACGATGATCACGTTTTTCAGCCTCTTCCAGCATATGCAGATAGGCCGCCAAATCCTTTTCATTTGCCCATGCGGTGCCATAGATGCGCTGTAGCATCGGCCGCTTGGAGTCGCCCCGCCAATAGGCACCGGCGACTTTCATCAATTTAAACGCATGACCCAGCTTTCCGGTTGAGGGCAGGTGCGGTCCACGGCAAAGATCAATAAAATTGCCTTGCTGATAAAAGGTAACGGTTTCATCCGCAGGAATCGCCTCAACAAGCTCAATTTTGAACGGCTCATTGTTTTTCTTGTAAAAGGCGACCGCCTCATCGCGGCTCCAGACGTTGCGGATAATCGGCTCATCACGATCAACAATTTCATGCATCCGCGTTTCAATGGCGGCTAGATCATCCTCGCTAAAGGCGGTTTCGCGGTGGAAGTCATAGTAAAATCCGTTTTCGATTGCGGGGCCGATGGTAACTTGTGTTTCGGGAAACAGTTCCAGCACTGCCTCGGCCATTACATGGGCGCAATCATGACGCAACAATGCCAGTGCCTGCTCATCCTTTAGCGTGACCAGCGATAGCCGCGCATCGGTCTCGATCGGACGGGTTAGATCCCACTCAGCATCATCAACCACTGCCAGCAATGCCGCCTTGGCAAGACCCGGCCCAATATCGGCCGCAATCGTTGCAGGTGTTACCGGCGCGTCATATGATCGCTGTGATCCATCGGGAAGCGTAATATTTGGCATTATTGTTCGAAACCTCTTAATATCAATGCGGCCAGTTTTTGTGAAACCGCGTCACTCTGCGCCCGTGCCGACCATAGCCTCACCCTCGCTTAAACTCAAGCACACTAAACGTAAATAGACTGGTAAACGCAAGTACACTGGTGCTTTACCATGTTAAACTTTGGGCATGGTGCTTTGGGTGTCAGATGTTGGGTGCAAATCATGTGCCGTACCTAGACACAGCATGGCAGCTATTATCCGTGCCGGCACAATCCGCCAAAAAACACGTTCACAATTGCCGTGTATTCCCTATGCAGAATTGCCGTGTATTGCCTATGATTTTTTGCCGTGCTTTGCCGCATTCTGATCCAGCACACGCCGGTAAATTTTCATCGTTTCCCAACACATTGTTTCAGTGGAGAAATGCGCCTCAATATGCTGGCGCGCGGCGATCGAAAGAGCCTTACGTTTGCGCGGGCTAAGGTCAAGCGCCGCCTTTATTGCGGCGGCAAGACTATCAACATCTCCCGGGATTGCCAGCCAACCGGTTTCACCATGCTTGATCGACTCGATGGCACCGCCATGTTCGAACGCCACAACCGGCCGCCCCATTGCCTGCGCCTCGAGGGCGACGCGGCCAAACGGTTCAGGGGTGATCGATGGCATCACAACCACATCCGCAACCATAAGCGCGGCGGGCATATCATCAACAATCGGCGTCAGGCGGAACCGGCCTTCCAGCCCCAATTGCTGACCATACCGCACCAAGTCGGACACAAAGGCCGGCTTACCGTCACCAGCACCAACCATCAGACAGATAAAGGGCTGGTCTTTGATTTTCACCAGCGCCTCTAACAATATCCGGTGGCCTTTCCATGCGGTGGCACGGGCTGGCAACATGATCACCGGCGCATCTTCGGGAATTGCCATGCTATCGACAAAATTAACAATCCGCGTCTGGTTTACCTTTCCGGGATTAAACAGATTTGTATCAACGCCGCGATGCACCACTGTCATCCGGTTCTCGATGCCGACATATTGCTGGGTGATTAATTCTTTCACATAATTTGAAATCGCAATCACATGATCGGTTTTCAGCAATTTCGCATTGTAGAACCGTTTGAGCGCAGATATGGCGACAAAGCGGCCATGGACGGTACTGACCGTGCCGATCCCAAGGGCAGCAGCGGCAGGCAGCGCAATCCAAGCCGGCGCGCGGGAGCGTACATGGACAAGATCCGCGCCTTCACTGCTAAGAATAGCCTTTAGCCGGCGCCGGATCTGCGGCCAGCGAAACGGGTTTTTGCTATGCACATCAAGCTGATGGTGGGTAACCCCAAGCCGATCAAGATGGCGCACCATGGCCCCCCCGCACGACACAACAACCGCACGACCACCATGTCGTTGAATGGCATCAGCCGTTTCAACCGTGCCGCGTTCAACGCCGCCACGCACCAATGCTGGATTCAGGATAGAACCAAATGATAAAAGAACTGGCGATTACCGGATCAAGAAAGATAGGCTTATGGACTCTATTTCGCGGCACACAATAAACCACTCAACCAAGATCGCCTATAAAAGACTTGTTGGTAAGGCACCGGGCATTATCTTTTTATGTGGTCATGGCTCAGACATGGAAGGCAGCAAGGCTCTATTTCTTGAAAATTGGGCGCAACAACAAGGTCGTGCCTTTCTGCGGTTTGACTATAGCGGGCATGGCCGCTCGGATGGCGTGTTTCTGGAAACCAATATTTCCAACTGGACAGCCGATGCAATCGCAGTTCTCGATGATTTGAGCGAAGGCCCGCAAATCCTTGTCGGATCATCACTCGGCGGCTGGATCATGCTGAATGTCGCGCTGGCCCGGCCAGATCGGGTTGCTGGCTTGATTGGCATTGCGGCCGCACCAGATTTTACCGAAGATTTAATCTGGCAACCGCTTGACGCCCAATCCCGCGCTGATATGCAAGCCACCGGCCATATCGCCATGGCCAACCCCTATGCTGATGATCCGGTCATCTACCCCTATCATCTAATCGAAGACGGTCGTCAGCACCTTCGCCTTCGAGGGCCTTTGCCCATTCACGTGCCAGTGCGTCTTTTGCAGGGCATGAATGATGCCGAAGTGCCATGGCAAACCGCGACACGGCTTGCTGATTGCCTAGAGTCTGACGATGTCATGCTGCATTTTGACAAGACAGCGACACACCGGTTTTCAGAACCGGCACAATTGCAATTGATTGAGACAACCATCACAGAATTGCTTGATCGGCTGGGGGCAGATTAACGCGTCAGCGTTGGTAGGCTAGCGATCAATTAGAAAACCGGCTTGCCCCCTAAATTCAGCCAGCTTGGGTTCAAAAATCTAAATCGCTGTAATGATCTGGTGGGGTCAGGCCAACAACCTGATCGCCAAGCAGATCGCGGAATGATGGGCGCGACTTGATTTTTGCGTACCAGCTTTTTGCCTCAGGGTGGCGGCTCCAATCGATATCACCCAAGAAATCCACCACCGACAAATGCGCCGCTGCCGCCAGATCAGCCAGCGACATCTGTTTACCGGTCAGCCAGTTGCCCTGCTCGGCAAGCCAGTCGATATAATCAAGATGGATTTGCAGGTTACTCATCGCGGCGCGCAAAACGACCGATGATGGCGTGCCCTGCCCTGAAAACCGTTTCACCACCCGTTCGGACAAAAGCGGCGTTCCCACTTCACGGCTGAATTTATATTCAAACCAATGTACCAACCGGCGAATCTCGGCACGCGCGGGGGCTTCACCCCATAACAGATTATGCTGCGTGGTATCTTCGGTTTCTTCGATAAATTCGGCAATCACCATTGCACCGCTTATCGCCAGCCCATCCTCGGTGACCAGTACCGGCACATCACCGGCCGGATTTAAACTCAGAAAATCCTCACTACGCTGCCACGGAATTTCGAGCTTTGGCAAAACCAGCAAGCCACGCTCGGCTAGCAAAAGGCGGATAAAACGTGACGATGCTGATAATTGATAATGATGCAAGACCCGCATAAAACTCTAACCCCTTCGCCAAACACAGCCAGAACGCGCCGCCAAAATCATACAGTGTTCCGGCATCATATAATATTAAAGTGGCGGGGTAAGTCCCCGCACAACAAGGCCAGCCTTTGGCAGACTTGCCAGCGCGCCCGGCACCAGCTCGCAAAATTGTAGTCGTTCCGGTTCGACAAACCCGGGCCAATCGAGGCCAAAGCCGGCAGCCGGTATAAATCCAAATTTCGGATAATAGTCAGGCTCTCCCGACACCAGCACCAACCGCCATTCGCCAAGCCGCGCAAGACGCATACCCTCGATAACTAATTGCCGGCCAAAGCCCTGCCCGCGAACATGCGGCTGAACTGCAAGCGGCCCAAGCAATAAAATTGTCTCATCGCCAAGCATCACTTCCCAAAAGCGCAACGAGCCAACGGGTTGATCATCATCATAACCAACAAGACACAAGGTCTCGACAGGCGCACCCGGACGCAAGGCCCAAACCGATCGGTCATACCGATCCGGTCCGAATGCCTTAATCATCAATTCCTCGACGACCGCACTATCTGCCTGTGTTTGCTGCTTAATCTGGAACATAATTATGCTTTATAGCAAAGCAGCACTGGAAACAATCTGCTTTTATACTCCATGCAAAATCAGCTGTTACGCAGTTTCAGACAGATCATCCTCAACGCTAAGTGGTACATCCAGAACTGGAATAATCTCGGTTGGCACCACCTGCCAGAAATTTGCCACGGCGGTATCCCACTGATTCAAGATCCGCGCTGCAAGCGCGCTCTCGGTTTCACGGGCGTGCTCGGCAACCAGATCGCGTAGCACCGTTTCCCAATGCGGGTGCGCAATGCGGCCAAGCTGCAGGCTTTCCGGATTAACGCGGGATTCAAACGTTCCCGCCTCATCATAGATAAAGGCCATACCGCCAGTCATGCCAGCCCCGAAATTATCGCCAACTTCGCCAAGGATGACGACCTTACCGCCTGTCATATATTCACAAGCGTTCGATCCACTGCCCTCGACAACAGCTGTTGCACCAGAATTACGAACGCATAAACGTTCGCCCGCCTGGCCAGCCGCAAACAGCTTGCCCGACGTCGCCCCGTAAAGCACGGTATTCCCGATGATGGTATTCGCACTGGCAACAAAACTGACCGCTGCCGATGGCCGCACCACAATCATTCCGCCTGAAAGACCCTTGCCGACATAGTCATTGGCGTCACCGATGACATCGAGGCGCAGGCCTTGTGTGGCGAAGGCGCCCAAGGACTGACCGGCTGAGCCACGAAGCCTCACAAGAATATGCCCCTCACGAAGTCCGGTCATACCGAACCGCCGCACAATATGCGAGGACAGCCGCGTGCCGATGGCGCGCTGGGTGTTTTCGACATTGTAAGACAATTGCATCTTTGATCCATTTTCAAGAGCCAGCTTGGCATCGACAACCATCTGCGCGTCCAGCGTGTCCGGCACTTCGGTGCGCGGGCCGCCACGGCTGCTGGTCAATTCATCTTCGCCATCAGCCCGAACCAGAATCGGGTTGAGATCAAGATCATCAAGTGCCTCATCACCGCGGCTAACCTGCGTGAGAAGATCCGTCCGGCCGATCACCTGCTGTAATGAGGTGAACCCAAGTCCCGCCAGAATTTCCCGCACTTCTTCTGCTAGATGGGTGAAGAGCTGCACGACTTTTTCTGGTGTGCCTTCAAATTTTGCACGCAGATCATCGCGCTGGGTACAGACCCCAACCGGACAGGTGTTCGAATGGCACTGACGCACCATGATACAGCCCATGGCAATCAGTGATGATGTGCCGATGCCATATTCATCCGCCCCAAGCATCGCCGCCATAACCACATCACGGCCGGTTTTCAGGCCACCATCAGCTCGCAAAACCACCTTGTTGCGAAGGTCATTCATCGACAGAACCTGATGGACTTCAGACAGACCCATTTCCCATGGGAGACCCGCATATTTGATTGAAGATTGCGGGCTGGCACCAGTACCGCCGCCATGACCCGATACCAGAATCGAGTCGGCCTTGGCCTTGGCAACACCGGCGGCAATCGTGCCGATACCGGTCGATGCCACCAGCTTTACGCAGACCTTTGCATCGGGGTTAATCTGCTTTAAATCATAAATCAGCTGCGCCAGATCCTCGATCGAATAGATATCGTGATGTGGTGGCGGCGAAATCAATGTCACCCCGGGGGTCGAGTGGCGCAGGCGTGCAATCAGGCTATCAACCTTAATGCCGGGCAATTGCCCGCCTTCACCGGGCTTTGCACCCTGTGCGACCTTAATTTCAATTTCCTCGCAATTATTCAGATATTCAGCCGTGACCCCAAACCGGCCCGAGGCGATCTGTTTGATTGCGCTTGACGGATTGTCACCATTTTCACGAAGTTTAAACCGCGCTGGATCCTCGCCGCCTTCACCCGAATCAGACTTTGCCCCAATCCGGTTCATTGCGATCGACAGAGTTTCATGTGCCTCGGGGCTGAGTGCGCCAAGTGAGATACCCGGCGAGACCAGCCGTTTACGGATGTTGGTGATCGACTCGACACGGTCAATCTCGACCGGCGCATCGGCTGGTTTAAACTCCATCAGATCGCGAAGATTAACCGGCCCCTGACCGTTCACCAATGATGAATATTTTTTCCAGCTTTCAAACGACCCACTGTCGCAAGCATGCTGCATTGCATGGATCATCTGGCCGTCAAAGGCATGGCGCTCGCCTGATTTGCGATAGCGGAAGAAACCACCGACCGGCAAATGCACATCATCGTTGGCATAGGCCTTGTTGTGCATATCAATGACGCGTGTCGCAATGCCCTTCAGGCCAAGGCCCGAAATACGTGATGACATTGGCGGAAAGAAATCGGCAACAAGTGACCGCGATAGGCCAAGCGCCTCGAAATTATAGCCACCGCGATAGGATGCGATAACCGAAATGCCCATTTTTGACATGATTTTCAGCAGGCCTTCTTCGACCGCCTTGGCAAAATTGGCAACCGCATCACGCAGCTCCATACCGACCAGCAGGCCGCGCTCATGCCGTTCAGCAATTGCCGCTTCGGCCACATAGGCGTTGACCGTTGTCGCGCCAACCCCGATCAGCACAGCAAAATGATGCACATCCAGACATTCACCACTGGCGACATTAACCGAGGTAAATGTCCGTAATTGCTGGCGGACAAGGTGCGAATGCACCGCCCCTGTTGCTAGGATCATCGGGATCGGAATGCGGGTTTCCGAGACGTGACGATCGGTCAGCATCACATGCTCACACCCCGAGCGTACCGCCTCTTCAGCTTCGGCCCGGATCCGTTCAATCGCGTCAGTAAACGCAGTGTCTGATCCATCATTTTCAAAGCTACAGTCAATTTCAGCAGCCTTGTCGCCAACGTAACGGCACAGCGCGTCCCATTCTGGTACGGTCAAGACCGGCGAATTCAGGACAAGGTGATCGCATTGTTCGGGTGCCTCATCAAGAATATTGCCAAGATTGCCGAGGCGCGTGCGCAGCGTCATCACATGACGTTCACGCAGCGAGTCGATGGGCGGGTTGGTCACTTGCGAGAAATTCTGCCGGAAGAAATGATGAAGGCCGCGATAGCGATTCGACAACACCGCCAGCGGGGTATCATCACCCATCGAACCGATGGCCTCTTTGCCGGTTTGCGCCATTGGCTGCAAGACCAGTTCCATATCTTCCATGGTCCAGCCAGCCATCATCTGGCGCCGGCGGGCCTCAGTTTTGCTCAGCGGCTGACTGGTTTTGCCCGTTGAATTGGCCAACAACGCATCCATCTGTTTGGCGCGGCCAATCCATGAATTCCAATCGCATTTTTTGGTGAGGGCATCTTTTAATTCGCCATCTTTATAAAGACGGCCCTCGGCAAGATTAATGCCGATCATCTGTCCCGGCCCAAGCCGCCCACGTTCGGCGATTTTCGTATCGGGAACAACCACCATACCGGTTTCAGAGCCGGCAATAATCAACCCATCATGGGTCACCACATACCGCAATGGCCGCAATCCGTTGCGGTCTAGGCCGGCAACAACCCAGTCACCGGCATAGGCGGCAATCGCTGCCGGCCCATCCCACGGTTCCATCACCGAATTGCAATAGGCATAAAGTTTGGCGCGCGGGTGATCACTGCCAACATCAATCGCCTCGGGGATCATCATGGTTTTGACCATCGGCAATTGCCGCCCCCCATGCACCAGTAATTCAAACACCGCATCCAGCGCTGCTGAGTCCGAGCTACCGCCAGCCACGACCGGTTTCAAATCATCAATATGATCACCAAAAACGGCCGATTCCATACGGTCTTCATGGCAGCTCATCCAATTCTGGTTGCCACGAATGGTATTGATCTCACCATTATGCGCCAGCACCCGGAACGGCTGTGCCAGCTTCCAAGTTGGCATTGTATTGGTTGAATAGCGCTGGTGATAAATCGCAAAGGACGAAATAAAGCGCGGATCAAGCAAATCAGGGAAAAACGCCGTAACCTGTTCGGCCAGAAACATGCCTTTGTAAATGATTGACCGGCTGGACAGCGAGCAAAGATAGAAATCGCTGATCATATGCTTCATCACTGCTTTTTCGATCCGGCGACGCACAACATAAAGCTGGCGTTCAGCCTCTGTTGCGTCCATTTCAACCGGCATCGAGAACATGATCTGCTCGATTTCAGGCCGTGTCGCGATCGCCTTTGTGCCAAGCGCCTTGATATCGACCGGCACCTGCCGCCAGCCATAGATGCTGTGACCCACGGCCAGAATTTCCTGCTCGACAATACAGCGGCAACGTTCCTGCGCCGCTAGGTCAGTGCGCGGCAAAAACACCATGCCAACCGCAAGCCTGCCACCATCATCATCATGGCCGGTACGCGCAATATGCTCGATGAAAAAGTCCCGCGGGATTTCAATGTGAATACCGGCGCCGTCACCCGTCATGCCATCCGCATCCACCGCACCACGATGCCAGATCGCCTGCAATGCCTCGATCGCAGACTCGACCACTGCGCGATTTGGTTTGCCATCACGCGCCGCAACAAAGCCAACGCCGCAAGCATCATGCTCCATTTCTGGCCCATAGACACCAGCCTCAATTAACTTTGCCTCATTTGCGGCACGGCGCTGAAGATAGGCAGCTTCATCAAAAATCTTGGTCATTTTAAACTCCCTTTACGCGGCGCTCTAACGTCCGGCACCAGCGGCACGCGGCGCATCAGCGGCGGCCGTAATCCATTGATCAATTGCTTCGGCCGCATCACGGCCATCACGAACACCCCAAACGACAAGCGAGGCGCCGCGAACAATGTCACCAGCTGCAAACACGCCATCCAAATTCGTCATCATGGTTTGCCAGTCAATTTTCAAAGTTCCCCAGCGGGTAACCTCCAGCCCTTTTTGATCAAACATCGCTGGCAGATCCTCAGGATCAAACCCAAGCGCCTTGATCACCATATCGGCTGGCAGTTCATGCGATGAGCCCTCAATTACCTCGGGCACCTGCCGGCCGGTTGCATCGGGCTGGCCAAGGTGGATCCGCTGTGCCTGAACGGCCCGTACCTTGCCATCACCCAGAAACGCTTGCGGGGCAGACAGCCATTTGAAAACGACACCCTCTTCTTCGGCGTTCTGCACCTCACGTTGCGAGCCCGGCATATTCGCCCGGTCACGACGGTACAGACAGCTAACCGATTTGGCCTTTTGGCGAATCGCCGTACGAACGCAATCCATCGCCGTATCGCCGCCGCCAATTACCACAACATCTTTGCCTTCGGCATTCAGCGCCCCAGACTCAAACGCCTCAACCTTGTCACCAAGGCTTTTCCGGTTTGATACCGTCAAATAGTCGAGCGCCGGAACAATCCCATCAAGCCCGCTTCCCGGTGCCGCGATGTCGCGCGCTTTATAAACGCCAGTTGCCACCAAAATAGCATCATGTTTTGCCCGGATATCGGCAAAGCTGGTCTCGCCGCCAATATCAACGCCAAGATGGAAATGAACCCCGCCATCGCGCAATAGCTGTCCGCGCCGCTCGACAATAGATTTTTCCAGCTTAAAGCCCGGAATACCATACATCAGCAAACCGCCAATCCGGTCATAGCGATCATAGATATGCACCTGATAGCCCCGATGACGCAGCATCTCGGCAGCGGCCAGACCTGCCGGCCCCGCCCCAATAATGCCAATTGATTGTGCGCGCTCGATGCGCGGGGCTGCTGGCTTGACCCAGCCTTCGGCAAAGGCGGTCTCGGTAATATGTTTTTCAACCGCGCCAATGGTTACCGACTCGAACCCTTTTTCGATCACACAACTGCCTTCACACAGCCGATCCTGCGGACAGATGCGGCCACAAATCTCGGGAAAATTATTGGTCTGCGATGACAGCTCATAGGCTTCCTGCATCCGGCCTTCGGCGGTTAGCATCAACCAATCGGGAATATTGTTGTGAAGCGGACAATTCACCTGACAGAACGGAACCCCGCATTGCGAACAGCGCGATGCCTGTGATTCGGCTTCGGACGCATCAAACTCGTCATAAATCTCGTCAAAATCAGCGACGCGTTTTTCCGCCTTGCGCTTTTCAGGCATGGCTTTTTCAGTCGATACAAATTTCAACATCTTCGACGACATTTTAGCTTCTCCTAACCACTTCAGCTAACCCGAACCAATTGTCCGGCACGCCCCACTTCAGCAGGCCTCACTTCAGCACACACATCATAAGCCAGCCTTTAATCGGCAAAAAGAGGCGGTTTTTTTCGTCTGTGGCGTGCTGTTTTAGCGGTGCCACTAGCCCCAGCGGTATGGCACCTTCACCCATTCCCCGAGGCCGTTAAATCAGTTTACATCTTGTCAAAAAAAGGCAGGATCTACCCACCTTCCCAGCGACTGTTTCGCCTATTTTTAGTCCCTATTTTTCTTTTCTGGCCTTAACACCCGAAATCAGCGCCGCTTTTTATCACTTTTGTCTTGCGGGGCCCTTTTCCACCTGCCGGTTGGCTGGGGCGACTACACAGAGACAAAGCGAAAGCGAATAATTAGTCAACAACTGTTACCTTTTTTCAAACATAATTGCAAGTGAGATTCAATTATGCGCATGACTATCAACAGTATCCGCCAAACTATGGCCGATTTGGTACTAATTAAAATCTGGCCTGACGAAAACCCCACCGCGCCTGACCCGTAATTCACCGAATATCTCGCCGAACAGATTGCGGTATGGTATATCGCGGTATAGCTGGATGACCAAACCTTTCAGCACCGACTGTCGGCAGGCGTTTTGAGCCTTGCTGTAGGGAGCCTGTTTGATGCCGATGAGCCTGCTAATTCTTGTTGCTGCAATCCAAGGACTAACTGAATTTTTACCGGTTTCATCATCCGGCCATCTGGTCCTTATCCCCATCGTGACTGATTTTCCCTATCAGGGGCGGGCGATTGATGTTGCGGCTCACGTCGGCACCTTGATTGCGGTTGCAGTTTATTTGCGGGCTGAGATTATCGCCATTCTGCGCGCGCTGTTGCGCCTTGGCCGCGGTGATGAACATAATGCACGCCTTGGTATCATGCTAGTTTTGGCAACCATTCCGGTGATTATCGTCGGCTATATCGTGAATTACGCCAATTGGCACTGGCTCGACATGGCTCACACCCTTGCCGTTGCCAATCTGGTATTTGCCGCAATTTTGTGGGGCGCGGATAAAGTGCCGGCCGCACAGCATGATCTAAAACAGATCAGCTGGCGGCACGCGCTGGTGATCGGCGTTGTGCAAATCTGTGCGCTGGTTCCCGGCGCCTCGCGGTCGGGTGTGACGATGAGTGCTGCCCGCTTCCTCGGCTTTGACCGGGTTACAGCGGCGCGGTTTTCGTTGCTATTGTCGCTGCCAACAATTGCTGGTGCGGGCTTGCTGAAAACGATTGATCTGGTGCAAAGCGGCGATGCCGCGCTTGGCAGCGATGCGGTGATTGTTGCGGTCTTATCCGCCGTGCTTGCATGGCTTGCCATACGCTGGATGATGGGCTGGCTTGCCGTCGCCAGTTTTGGAATTTTTGTCTATTACCGTCTGGTGCTTGGCGGGCTGTTATTGCTAGCGTTAACGCAAGGCTGGATCGCCCCCAGCATCACCTAAGACCGAAAAAGACCACCCGGCCGATAACGGTCAAGATAGCTTGGTAACACCATATCAACCGACGTTGCCGTGACGCCGAGATCAGCCAGAGTTCGGGCCTTTTTCGAAACGACATTATCGCATTTCAGCAGCCTTACCTGATCACGCGTAATCGGCGGGTTTGGTAATAATCCGGCAAATGCCGCACCGCATGACAATGCCAAAAATGGCACTGGCACAAGCAGGCGCCGGCGCTCAATTTGCCGTAAAGTTATTTCCATCAACCGGCGAAAGCTATAGGCTTCTGGCCCGCCAAGTTCATAAATATTGCCCGCGGCAGGCTTGGCCAGTTTACCGCCTAGCCCCAGACTTGCCATGATTGCACTGACAACATCTTCGACATAGACCGGCTGCATCTTCATTTTGCCGCCGCCCGGCAATGGCAGAGCCGGTGCCATCATCGCCATCGCGGCAAAGCGGTTAAAGAAATCATCGCGCGGGCCAAAAACAATCGACGGCCGCAGCACCACTGCCGCCGGAAACGCCTTTAACAGATTGGCTTCACCTGCTGCTTTGCTTTGCGCATATTGGCTTGGCGAGTTTGCATCAGCGCCAATTGCCGAGATATGGACAACCGCCTTTACATCATGCGCCGCCGCCAGCGCCCCAATGCGCCCGGGCAGGCCCGCTTGCAGCGCCTCAAATTTCTGACCGCCGCCTTCGGCCAATATGCCGACAAGATTTATCACAGCATCGGCTGACTTAATGACTGTTTCCAGCACAGTCTCATCCAGCGCATTACCCGCCACAAGGGTGATCTGGCCAACATTGCCCATCGGTTTGAGATATTTCGCGCGCTCACTATTGCGGCATAAAACCACAATTTGCTTGCCGGCACGTGCCAGCCGCTCGACCGTTGCCCGCCCAACAAATCCAGATCCACCAATTACAGCCACTGTGTTGATCATCACTATATCCCTAGTTGGATTAACCCCTGTTTGACCGCCCATCCCGGAACGGCGCTATCACCCTATCGGCAACAAGGCAGCCGGATAAAACCGGACTTTACGTCTTTATGATGACTGCAAATTAGGTCAAGCCTGACAGCTTTACAATCCCAGCCGTGCAAATTTGCAATAAATTAGGGTTTGGCGGCCCGATCAAACAGCGATGGGGCGGTGCATTTCGGCGCCATGATCGCTGTTATAATACCAGTGTAAAAAGGTTTGACACGCCAGCGTTTGTGGCTATTCTCACGCCGTCCCAATGGCGAGCCCAGGTGGCGGAATTGGTAGACGCGCTGGCTTCAGGTGCCAGTGACCATTAGGTCGTGGAAGTTCGAGTCTTCTCCTGGGCACCATTGTCTTTATAACCGGAAACCCAAGGCACCATAGCCGGTGTGAGGGAGGCGCAGCCCGGGTCCTTTGATCGAGGCTCAACAAGACGCATTGGCCAAAAAGCGAGGCATCTATGACAATTTATATTCATTCAGACGATTTGCCAGCTGATGTTGATCTTGGCGATGTGGTGGCAATTGACACTGAAACAATGGGGCTTAACCCCCAGCGTGACCGTCTATGCGTTGTGCAGCTATCGAGCGGTGATGGCGATGCGCATCTTGTGCAAATCGCAAGCCCGAAAAAGCCCAGCCCGAACCTTGCTGCCTTGCTTGCCAACCCTGCCATTACCAAACTTTTCCATTTTGCCCGTTTTGATATTGCCAGCCTGAGCCATGGCATTGGCCCGGTCGCTGGCCCCATTTACTGTACCAAGATTGCCTCAAAGCTAGTCCGCACCTATACCGACCGACACGGCTTGAAAGAGCTTTGCCGCGAATTGCTGCAAATTGATATTTCGAAACAGCAGCAATCATCAGATTGGGGCGCAGCCGTCTTAACACCCGAACAGGCCGAATATGCAGCGGGAGACCGCATTCGCGAGCGGCTTGACATGATGCTGGCACGCGAAGGCCGCAGCGATGTTGCCGCACAATGCTTTGCATTTCTGGCAACGCGTGCCAAGCTTGATCTTGACGGCTTTGCCGATATGGATATTTTTCACCATTAAAGCGCGGCCAGCTGGTAAAGCGCGGCCAGCCGATTGCTGGCAGACGGTTGCTGGCAGACGCATCCATTAACGATCGTTCAGGAACTGACTTTAAAGAAATGGCCGAGACAAAAGGACAAAGACAAAGCCGCTTTACCCCGCGCGCCAAAGCCGCAGCAGTTCCGAGCCAGCGGCGCTATCCATTATCATTGCTATTGCTTGGCGTTGGTGCGGTCTTGACCCTTGCTGTTGCCAGCTGGCTTGGCCTGTTGGCGAACGGCAAGGATGTATCGCTTGAGATCAAAGAGGTGAAACGCAACGACACCGGCGAGGTGCAGCTGACCGGAGCGCGCTATCGCGGCCTGACCCCGGCTGGCAGGCCATATCAAATTACC
>RGCC01000210.1 GCA_009919335.1 Alphaproteobacteria bacterium | reverse complement strand
GACGAAATGAATTTCTGGGCCAAAAAGATTGGCATGACCAATACTAATTTCCGCAATTCTACTGGCTGGCCGGATCCTGATCTTACCACAACAGCTAAAGATCTTAATGTTATGACAACCGAGCTGATTCGCCGGTTTCCAGCGAGTAAATACCCAGAATTCTATCCAGTTTTTGCCAAGCGTGAATATACTTACAACAAAATTCGCCAGCCAAATCGCAATCCGTTGATTTACGGTACGGTCGGGGCCGATGGTCTGAAAACCGGCCATACTGAAGAATCAGGATATGGGCTGGTTGGCTCGGCCGAACGCGATGGTCAACGGGTTATTATGGTCTTAAATGGCATGACGAGCATTAAACAGCGCTCGTCTGAATCCCGCCGTTTGATGGATTTGATGTTCCGCGAATATAAAACTTATCGTTTCTTTGATCAGGAGCAGCCGGTAGATCAGGCCAATGTTTGGCTTGGTGAGGCCAGTAAGGTTGATCTGGTTTTAGATGAACCACTGCACCCGCTGCTATCCTATAATGAACGCCGTAACACAAAAATTACGGTACAATGGATTGATCCAGTTTCCGCGCCAATCGTCAAAGGCGATCAAATTGGCACATTAACTATCGATGTGGATGGTGATAGCCGCAAGCTGCCGCTTCGCGCAGGGCAGGATGTTGCCGTTTTAGGGATGTTTGACCGGGTTGCTGCAGCGGTAAAATATCTTATTTTTGGCGCGCCGGTTACGCCAGCTATTGCCCGGTGATGGCGCATATGCGCGGCCTATTTATCACATTTGAAGGCGGTGAGGGCAGCGGTAAAACAACGCAAATAAAGAGCCTTAGCGACTGGGTTGCGGATCAGGTTCCAGACGTCTCTTTATGCCTGACGCGAGAGCCTGGTGGAACCGAAGAGGCCGAGTCTATCCGCGCTTTGCTGTTGAACGGTGCGGCAAGTAAATGGCAGCCTGCAACCGAGGCGATGATGATGTCGGCGTCGCGCCATGAGCATGTTGTTCATGTAATCCAGCCTGCGCTTGAACGCGGCGATATTGTGATTTGTGACCGGTTCACCGACTCAACGCATGTTTATCAGGGGTATGTCGGCGGCGTTGATCAGGCATTGCTTGATGGGCTTGATCGTTTGTCATGTCAGGGGCTTGTGCCTGACTTGACCTTGCTGCTTGATATGGATAGCAACGCGGGATTGGCGCGCACTATTCAACGCGGTAGCGCCGAAAGCCGGTTCGAGGCAAAGGGTGCCGCGTTTCATAAACAGGTTAGGCAGGGCTTTCTTGAACGCGCCGAACGATATCCAGATCGTATCATTCGGATTGATGCGGCGCGGCCTGCCGCTGACGTTACGGATGATGTGATTGCAACAGTTCGCCAATTGTTTGCGGTAAATGGCTATAAGGTCACAGATTAGGAGTACCAAAGCTATATTG
>RGCC01000209.1 GCA_009919335.1 Alphaproteobacteria bacterium | reverse complement strand
TGGTGCTGGTCTTCACTGGCGGCGTCCATAACCGCGCCCCGATAGCAGCTTTATTCTCAATAATTGAGTTTTTTGCGCTAGCGATGGCGTAAAAATGTGTGATTCGATGGAATCCCACCTGTTGCAACTTGAAAGACAATGCGAGTTCAGTTAGACAAAGAAAATTTTTTCAACCATTCCCCCCTGCCTGATTTACATCGGGTTGCCTGCTAAAGCGGAGCAAACAATGTCAGACGTTATTACCCGTGGTGGTCTATCCATAGCCAAGGTTCTATATGATTTGGTGAATGATGAAATTCTAGCTGGCACCAACATCGCCCCAGATGTTTTCTGGAACGGGTTTGACCAGGCGGCGCATCAGCTGGCACCAAAAAATCAGGCGCTTATCGAGACACGAGCGCGGCTACAACGCCAGATTGACGACTGGCTAAAAGCCAATAGCGATGGCGGCATTGACGCCGCTGCCTATGAGAAATTTCTCGCCGAAATTGGTTATCTTCATGATGATGCTGGTGATTTTGAGATTGAAACCAGCAATGTTGATCCGGAGATCGCAACCATCGCCGGCCCACAGCTGGTCGTGCCGATCACCAACGCGCGTTATGCCCTAAACGCCGCCAATGCGCGCTGGGGCAGCCTTTATGATGCGCTTTACGGCACTGATGCGATTGACGATGCAGACGGCGCCGGCCGCAATGATGGCTATAATCCGGTCCGCGGTAAAAAAGTGATTTCATTTGCCCGTGATCTTCTTGACCAATCCGCGCCATTGGCAAATGGCAGCTGGCACGATGTAACCGGCCTTAATATTGCCGGTGGGGCGCTCACGATCAGCCAGTCTAGCGCCAGTACGTCGCTGTCGAATGCAGATCAGTTTGTCGGCTATACCGGTAACCCCGAAGCCCCGACAAGCGTCATTGTCGTCAAAAACGGCCTTCATCTTGAAATTATCATCAATGCCAACGGCAGAATTGGCGCTGATGACGCGGCGCATATTAATGATGTGATTGTCGAGGCAGCGCTGACAAGCATCATTGATCTTGAAGATTCAATTGCTGCGGTAGATGCCGAAGATAAGGTGCTGGCCTATCGCAACTGGAACCAGATCATGCGGGGTAGTTTAACCGCAGAATTTGCCAAGAATGGCAAAAGCATGACACGGTCGTTGAACCCCGACAAAAGCTACACCGCACCTGATGGCAGCACCAAAACATTGCGCGGCCGGGCATTAATGCTGGTTCGTAATGTTGGTCACCTGATGACCAATCCGGCGGTGCATCTATCCGGCGGTCAGGAGATTCCCGAAGGCATCCTTGATGCGTTTATTTCGGTTGCCGCCGCATTACCAGATTTTGCCAGCGGCCAGAATTCACCGGCCGGTTCAATCTATGTCGTCAAACCAAAAATGCATGGTCCGGATGAAGTCGCCTTTGCGGTTGA
>RGCC01000208.1 GCA_009919335.1 Alphaproteobacteria bacterium | reverse complement strand
GATTTATCGGCCAGACTGGCGGCATTTTATATCATTTGTCAGATTGCTGGCGGTATCTGCGGAACGTTATTGGCGCATTGGATGTTTGCGGTGCCATTGCTGCAAGACGCAACGCATCTGCGATCTGGCCTAACCCAATACGGATCTGAATGGGTGGCGACCTTTGGCTTGCTAATCGTGATTTTTGGCGGTGTCAGATATCGCGCCGATGCAGTGGCATGGATGGTCGGGCTTTATATAACGGCGGCCTATTGGTTTACCGCATCAACCAGCTTTGCTAATCCGGCGGTTACGATTGCGCGATCATTGACCGACAGTTTTTCCGGCATCCATACGGGTGATATGCCGTTTTTTATCCTCGCACAGATGCTTGCTGTCTGGCCAGCGTGCCGGCTTGCGGGGTGGTTGTTTGCGGCTGATAACCGGATTGGCGGTGCTGACGACACTGACAAGGCAGGCGGTTCTGAAACATAATCCTTTCCATTGAGGGAAAAATAATGCTTTCCATCCTGGCTTATTGGCTATAGGAATGCGGCGCGGATAGAAATCGCCAACCTGGCTTATTGGCTATAGGAATGCGGCGCGGATAGAAATCGCCAACCCAAGAGACATTTATATGACCCAAGAGCTACGCAATATAGCCATCATTGCCCATGTTGATCATGGCAAAACCACGCTAATTGACTCGATCATGAAACAAAGCGGTATGTTCCGCGAAAACCAGCAGGTCGATGAGCGGCTGATGGATTCCGGTGATCTTGAAAAAGAACGCGGCATTACCATCCTCGCCAAGCCAACATCGGTGATGTGGAAAAATGTCCGTATCAATATCATTGATACCCCGGGTCACGCCGATTTCGGCGGTGAGGTCGAGCGAGTTCTTGGTATGGCCGATGGGGTGATCTTGTTGACCGATGCTGCCGAAGGGCCAATGCCGCAGACAAAATTTGTGCTTGGTAAGGCGTTGGCACAAGGGCTGCGGCCGATTGTGATCATCAATAAGATTGACCGCAGTGATGGCCGTCCAGAAGAAGTGGTGGACGAAGTGTTCGATCTGTTTGTCGCGCTTGATGCGAATGAAGAACAGCTTGATTTCCCCATCCTCTACGCATCTGGCCGCAGTGGCTGGTGTGTTCGCGATCTGGATGATCCGCGCGATAATCTACACCCGCTTTTGGATGTTATTCTCGATCATGTTAAGCCGCCGCAGGTTGACCATGAGGCGCCGTTTGCGATGTTGGCAACTCTGCTCGACAGCGACCCCTATCTTGGTCGTTGTCTTGTTGGCCGTGTTGTTCAGGGCAGCGCATCGGTCAATGCCAGTGTTCGCGGGCTTAATCTTGACGGCAAAATTGTCGAGACAGGCCGTTTGACCAAATTGATGAAATTTGAAGGCACGTCGCGCATTCCGGTTGATCATGTTCAGGCTGGCGACATTATCTGTATCGCTGGATTGGCCAAAACATCGGT
>RGCC01000207.1 GCA_009919335.1 Alphaproteobacteria bacterium | reverse complement strand
GCCGCGGTAAGCGGCAATGGCGTGCGGATACCTGCCACCACATCTTCGCCCTGCGCATTGATCAGGAATTCGCCATAAAAACTGTTTTCACCGGTTGACGGGTCACGCGTGAAGGCAACGCCGGTCGCACAATCTTCACCCATATTGCCAAACACCATCGCCTGAACATTCACCGCGGTTCCCCACGCGGCCGGAATATTGTTCAACCGGCGATACGTCACCGCACGGGCGTTCATCCAGCTGGTAAAAACGGCCCCAACAGCGCCCCATAGCTGTTCCCAAGGGTCTTGCGGAAAGGCAATGCCCGCCTCGTCCAGAACAATATCCTTGTAGCTTGCGACCAGTGTTTTAAGGTCATCGCCGCTAAGTTCGGTATCTTCAAAAACACCGCGCTGTAGCTTCATATCTTCGAGCGCGTCCTCAAACAGCCCGTGATCAACCTCAAGCACGACATCACTATACATCTGGATAAACCGGCGATAGCTGTCATAGGCAAAACGCGCATCATCAGCCCGGGTTGCCAGCCCTTCGGCGGTGGCATCATTCAGCCCAAGATTAAGCACCGTATCCATCATGCCGGGCATTGATGCGCGCGCACCCGAGCGCACCGAAACAAGCAACGGGTTCGCCGGATCGGCAAAGCGGGTACCGGTTTCTGTTTCGATTTTCGCAATCGCGCTGCGCACCTCGGCGTCTAGCGTATCGGGGTAGGTTTTATCATGGTCATAAAAATGGGTGCAAACTTCGGTGCTGATGGTAAATCCGGGCGGAACCGGCAAGCCAATAGAGCTCATCTCGGCCAGATTAGCACCCTTACCGCCCAGCAAATTACGAAATGACGCATCACCATCAGTGCCGGTTTTGCCAAAACTATAAACCCATTTTGTCATGTCTTTAATCAGCCCTCTATTTTCGTGAAATCAGCCACGGATAGCATCTTCTCACGGATCATTGCCAACAATCCAAGCCTGTTTAGCCGGATCGCCGGATCATCATCATTCACGACAATCTTATCAAAAAACACATCAATGGGGGAACGCAACGCACCAAGCGCGGCAAGCTGCGCGTCGATAGTGCCTGTATTCGCCGGCATTGTCGATAATGGGGCGAAAAGGTCTTTCTCAATCGGGGTAAATAATGCCGGATCACACGCCGCCGCAAAAGACGTTTTAGCCTTTTTCTCTTCGGCAGCAAGAATACTGCTGACCCGCCGCCAGCCCGCCATTAATCCACTGCCATCCGCTGCCTCAAGAAACCCAGCCAGCGCCAACGCACGGGCCACCATCAGGCAGACATCATCACCATCATCACCGGCCAGCGCCGCCGCCACGACATCATGCCGCATATTCTGATCGCGAAGATAGCCGCGAAGCCGGTCACGAATAAACGGTAACAGATCAGCATCAACCGCAGCAAAACCATATCCCTTGGCAGCCTCATCAAGGATCTTGCCAAGCGGAATGGTTAACTT
>RGCC01000206.1 GCA_009919335.1 Alphaproteobacteria bacterium | reverse complement strand
GGGCTTCTTTGGTGCAGCCAGACGTATCAGCGCGTGGAAAGAAAAACACGACCACTTTTTTGCCACCTTGTTCGGCTATCGAAAAATGGTCGGTATCGGTTGGAATTGATAGGGTGGGGGCAAGATCGCCAATCGCAAGCATGAAGTGTCCTAACCATCTCTGTGACGCCAAGGATAAGGCGCGGTTTGTTTGGTGTTTAAAATGTTACAAATGATAGATAATATTTTTATTGAAGATCGCAAGACAGCCCGGTTTTAGCATGATAAACAAGATCAAATTTTAAAGCGGTAAAGGATACGGCGTGTCTGCTGTTCGACATATCACGGTAACGGGCGTTTTCAAGACCTTTATCATCACTGTTTTGGTGATGGCGACGGTGATTTTTGGTGCTGGTTACCTTTATGTAAATGAGGCAGGAGGATTGCGCCGGCTGCTTGAAAGCGAGCTAACCCGTATGGTTGGCAACGGGTCGGTAACTGTCGGTGGCGCGCGGCTTAAACTGTCACTGTCACGCCAGCCCCTTCACCTCGCAGCTGAAGACATCGTTCTTAAACTCGAGCGCGATCAGATTGATTTGCCAAGCGCTGACATAAGGTTTGGCCTGACAAGCCTGTTTGGTGGCGGGCCAGAAACAGTTTTGCTGCGCGGGATCAAACTTGATCTGGTGAAAAAATCATCGGGCTGGTCAGGGTCACCGGCGATAATCCTCATCGATCACTTGGCGAAAAAGTCAGGTCAAATCAGCCAAAATTTGCCGCAATCAGGCGCCATTGAAAACCGCTTGGGTGGGTTGAAATTGATTGCGATTGAAACTGACCGCCTGTCGCTATCGGATGAAAGTGGTCGCCTGCCAAAATTGATGTTTGCTGATATTCATATTGATGTGACATCGGGCGAAAATGACGAGGTAAGGGGCAGCTTGCGCGCGCGACGGCTTAATGCTGAGGGTGATGACGCGGGTAATTTCACCCTGTCATTTGATAGCTGGCCGGGCAGCGAACATCTGGCTTTTGATATGAGCGCATCGTCTTGGCCTTGAGATGAAAGACGGCCAAGTGACCAAGCTGAACGCTGATGTGGCGCTTCAAGATGGTACGTTAGGCATCCCCGGCGTTGGCCGTGATGCAGCGTTTGACACGGCTGAGCTGGTATTTTCCTACATTTTATCAAGCGATAGCTTAACCATCAGCAAGGCGGCGTTAAATTTTGCCGATGAACGGCGATTATCCTTTGATGGCATGGTAAGGCGGTTTCATCAGCCATCAGCTGCGGTAAAAGGGGTCATTGAAGCCAATAATCTACCTTTGGAATCACTGTTTGGTGTCTGGCCGGAAACGGTCGCACCAGATTTAAAACAATCACTGAAACAGCGTTTCAATGCCGGCCAATTCAAAGTAGTCAAGGCCGAGTTTGATGGTGAATACAGATCCCAAACAAGCGCCTTGCAGCTATCTGGTCTGACACTGGAAAGCCAGTTTTCTGGCGTTCGTGCAAATCTT
>RGCC01000205.1 GCA_009919335.1 Alphaproteobacteria bacterium | reverse complement strand
CGTAATCTTTGTAGATCTTATCAGCATAAGCACGGAACTCATCGGGTCCTTGGAAGCGAAGGCCAGTGCCTTTTGCATCCATTGCGGCTTGCAGTGATGGGTTATCAACCGCCTGCTTAATGATTCCTGCCCACATGTCGATTACTTCGCGTGGGGTTCCCTTTGGGGCTACGATTCCACGCTCCAGGGCGAATGTCATATCATAACCTAGTTCTTTAAGCGTCGGAACATCTGGGATTGCTTTATCACGGTCATCAGCCGCGATCGCGAGCGGCTTGATCGTGCCTGCTTCAAGGTGCTTCTTACCTGATGCCACGTTGACTGCACCAAGGGTGATGGCGCCTGAAAGCAGCGCATTCATTCTCTCAGCGGTGCCATCATAAGGTACCAGATTCAGCTTGATGCCCAAGGTCTTCTCCAGTAACAGCCAGATAAAGTGCGACGTCGAGCCAAAGGTTGCGCCAGCAGTTACCTTTCCCGGATTAGCTTTGGCATAGGCGGCCATTTCCTGAATGGTATTAAAAGGTGCATCGGCGGAGGCGCCAATGATGTCAGGTGTCACCGTAACATTGGCAATAGTATCAAAGCCGTTGTAGTGGAAATCAATTCTGCCGTTCAAAAAGCTGGTGATTGCAGACTGGTGGATCGCAAATAAGGTGCAGCCATCAGGTTTAGCTTTGGCTGCCTGCTTGGCGCCTTTGTTGCCACCCTGACCTGGTACGGTAATGACCTTCATGTTGTAGGGTGTGTCCATTTCGTTAACAGTTTTTTCAACCAACGCATAAAGTACCTGTGTTCCGCCACCTGGCGCCCATGGAACAATCAATTGGGCAGTATCACATGGCAGTTTTGGAACCGAATGGGATCCAGCCTGCGCAACGGATGTTGCTAACATCAGGCTCGCAGCTGCGGCTCCGAGAATTGAAAGTCTTGAGTTTAGCATTTGAAAAATACTCCCTGTGATTTGTTACATGATAATTTGTCACGTGTGGCGGCAAAAAAAGAGGCACCACAATCGATCATCTTTTCGTGAATTAGGTTGCAAAGGTTCGCTATGCCGAGTCAATATATTTATTAATTCATGGAGTAAACTTTAGGTAAAAAATTTGCCCAGAATGGGCCGGAGAAAATATGCTATCGGTGGGAATTATTGGGCTTGGAACCATTGGCAATGTGGTTGCAAAAGCGCTTGATGATGGGATCGGCGGCATGAGGTTGGCGGCGATCGCTTCGGGGCGTCGAGACAAGGCAATTGCCAGCATTGCAAAGCTATCAGAACAGGTTGATTTTTTGACAATCGACGAGGTGGCCGAGTGCTGTGACATAATTGTTGATTGTGCGCCAAAGGCGGTGTTTCGCGACATTGCTATGGCAGCATTGTCGCGTGGCCGAACCCTTGTAACAGTCAGTGGCGCCGGCATTCTTGCCAATGAGGATATCGAAGAGGTCGCACGCCAGAATGGTGGGCAGCTGGTTCTGGCGACCGGTGCGCTGCTTGGTCTCGACGCAGTGCGCGCCGCCGCCGAGGGTACAATTC
>RGCC01000204.1 GCA_009919335.1 Alphaproteobacteria bacterium | reverse complement strand
ATTCCGGGCAATCATGATGAAGCTGCACGTGAATATGTTGGCATGAAATTTGGTGAAATTTGGATCAAGAGTGATCATGTTCATGAAACAAAACTCGGCCTCAAATTGTGGGTGGTGCATGGTGATCTCTTTGACCATGTAATTCAGCACGCACGCTGGCTAGCTTATATTGGTGACCATGCCTACGGAGTGTTGCTTAAGCTAAATCGTTTGTTAAATAAAATTCGCAATTGGTTAAACTTACCATATTGGTCACTGTCTCAATATCTGAAGTTGAGAGTTAAGTCGGCAGTTTCATTTATTTCAGCTTTCGAACATGTCATGGTCACTGAGACACGCCGGCGCAACTGTGATGGTATCGTCTGCGGCCACATCCACAAGCCTGAGCTTCGCTATATTGATGATATTTTATATGCCAATGATGGCGACTGGGTTGAGTCAATTTCTGCGCTTGTTGAGCATACTGATGGAAAACTTGAGCTGGTTGACTGGCACAAAAATCTTGGGTCAGGGTTCGAAAAACAGAATGGGCTCAATCTAGCCGAAGAAAACTTTTCAAACCCTGGTGCACAAGTGATATTCGCGTCACGAACGCAGGGAATTAAACTTTGAAAATCCTAATTGTAACCGATGCCTGGCATCCGCAAGTCAATGGTGTAGTTCGAACATTAACAATGACACGGGATCATTTGCGCTCCATGGGCCACATTGTTGAGATGATAACGCCTGAGGCTTTCACGACTATTCCTTGCCCTACCTATCCAGAAATTCGATTAGCGGTATTGCCGGGTCGGAAAGTTGGATCTGTTATTCAGCAGCTGAAGCCCGATTTTATCCACATTGCAACCGAGGGGCCTCTTGGGCTCGCTGCTAGAAAATTTGCAAAACAAAATTCGTTTCTTTTTACCACCGCTTATCACACTAGGTTTCCAGAGTATGTCCGCTCCCGTGTCAGGCTGCCGCTCGCTGTGACATACTCATTTCTTCGCTGGTTTCACGGTGCATCCCACCGAGTAATGGCGCCAACGCAGACAGTTATTGATGATTTATCAAAATGGAGAGTTGGGAGGCCAGTCCTATGGCCACGGGGAGTTGATCTTGATCTCTTTAAACCAACAGAAAGACCACAAATACAAGGTAAGGCAAAGAAAAAACCAGTTTTCATTTATGTTGGTCGAGTCTCAGTAGAGAAAAACCTTGAAGCTTTTTTGTCATTGGATTTGCCTGGTGAAAAGCATGTTGTGGGTGATGGCCCTGCGATGTTGGCATTGCAAGCGCGCTTTCCTGAAACAGTTTTTCATGGCTCAAGACAAATGGCTGAACTTCCCAAATTTTATAATGATGCGGACGTTTTTGTCTTTCCTAGCAAGACTGACACGTTTGGGCTTGTGTTATTGGAGGCTATGGGCTGTGGTTTGCCAGTTGCTGCGTATCCGGTGACTGGGCCAATTGATGTGATTGGCATGTCGGGTGCAGGGGCTCTAAATCATGACCTTCGAGCAGCTTGTCTTGAAGCACTGAATATTGATCGAAAACTGGTGCGCGCACATGCTGAACAGTT
>RGCC01000203.1 GCA_009919335.1 Alphaproteobacteria bacterium | reverse complement strand
ACTGCCGCAGTCAGGCCGGTCATGATCTGTGTCAAGCCGGGGCCGCATGTCACTGTGGCCAGACCGGTCTCGCCGCTCACACGCGCATGCGCCATCGCCATCGATACCGCACAATGTTCATGCCGCGCATAGGTGAATGGCATGCCCAAATGGGCCAGCGCACCGGCGAAATGCATATTGCCATCGCCCAAAAGCGCAAAACAATGGCTGCTGTCCTGCGCCTTAATCGCTTTGGCGACAACATCATAGGTTTTCATCACGGCCTCTCCTCGTCACACGGTAATAATCTTGCGGCAAGACAGCTGTCACGCCGCGGCAAATTCCTTTTTCAAGGCAGCAAAGAATTGGCGCACCAGATGTTTGGCAACACCCATTAAAATACGTTGCCCAACCCCAGCGACAAGACCGCCAACCTCGCCCGATGCCTGATACGCAATCTTGGCATTGCCATCGTCGGTTTCACTGATGGTGACAGTGGCGCTGCCGGTTCCGGTGCCTAATGTCCCGCTGCCGGATACGGTGATCACACATGCCCGTGGTGGGTCCATATCAGACAAGGCAACGCTGCCCTCAAAGCTGCCACCAACCGCCGCCACTTTTAGTTCCAGCGTCATCACATAGTGGCCGGGTTCGGTTTCGACCATGCTGATACAGCCGGGGATAGCCCGCTGCAAAACGGCCGGATCAATCACCGATTCCCACAAGCTGTCAGGGCTTGTATTGATCGTTTCTTCACCGCCAAGTTCGAGTTTCATGCGTCGTCATCCTGCTGGTCAATTCTAAGGGCCTCGATTTGATTGCTTGATTTTATCAAAGATCTGGTGAAATGACCTGATTACAGGCCAAAGAGTTTGCGCGCGACACCCGTTTCCAAGGTGGCGCGGTCGGCCTGATCAAGCGCCAAATGATCAAGCACGGCGCGCGGTGCCGGATCACCAATCGGAAACGGCATATCCGACCCCATCATGATCCTGTCGACCCCGACCGCGTCAATCAAAAAGGCCAGCGCCGCCGGATCATGCAACAGCGTGTCATAATACAGCATCGACAGGGCTTTGGACGGATCGGCCAATGTATCTTTATGAAGGTTATAATTCCGCATCATCCGGCCCACCACATAAGGCAGCGCCGAACCGCCAATGCCGATCACGATTTTCGCATTATGATAGGTTTCAACATGACCAGAATAGATAATGCGCGAAATCGCAATCAGGGTGTCGGTGATGCGGCCAATCGCATTATTCATCCCATAGTCATTGACCCGGTCATCACCCGAATCGAACACCGGATGGATAAACAAAACCGAGCCATTACGATGCGCCGATTCCCAAAATGGGGTCAGATCCGGATCGTCAAGAACGCCGCCCTTACCTTTTGGCTGGGTGCCGATCATCGCCCCTTTGAACCCATCTTGATGGGCCGCATCCAGTACCGCGGCAGCGGCATTGCCATCCTGCATTGGCAGGCTTGCCAACGGCAAAAAGCGGTCATTTTGGGCGCAAAATTCCTTGAGTTGCTGATTGATCATGCTAGCCCATCGGCGGCCTTGATCCACTGGCATTTCATAGCCGAACATATCAAGCCAGCCAC
>RGCC01000202.1 GCA_009919335.1 Alphaproteobacteria bacterium | reverse complement strand
GTAGCGAAAATTTCGGTTGTTGGAACGGCGATGCGAACGCAACCGGGTGTTGCCAAGACCATGTTTGAAACACTGGCGGCAAGGGGTGTGAACCTGCATGTTATCTCGACATCCGAAATTAAAATCTCGGTTTTGATTGATGCTGAATATGCCGAGCTGGCGGTACGAAGCTTGCATACTGCCTACGGGCTGGATGACGAGATTTAACGCCTGACTGGTACTAAATTGATATTTATCAATCGGAATTTATGTGGTAAACGGCGCAAATGCTGAACCGTAACAAGTTCGCAACAATTTAATGTTATCAGACGACTGATTGAGATTTATCATTTGGCAAATGAGGATTTTGTTTGCAATTGTCGAAAATATCTGGTGGCTTTTGATTATTCAACGCCAAGTGGAGACATTATTTGCGCGCTCACCTAACAGAAAATGAGCCGTTGGTTGCAAATGACAGCTTCGAACAGATAGGTTCGACGCTCAAATCTGCGCGCCGTGGTCAGGGCGTCAAAATTCTTGATGTTTCGCAGCAACTGCGGATTTCAGGTGATTACCTTTCACATTTGGAAAGTGGTGCGTTTGATCAATTGCCAGCGCCTGCCTATGTGAAGGGGTTCTTGCGCAGCTACGGCCAGTTTCTTGGCCTTGATCCGTTGTCTCTGGTGGCACGTTATGCGGCCATTGCTGGCGAAGAAACAGTGGTTCCAGAATATAAGATGCCGATGGGAGCACGGCCGCCGCAGCGGTCCGCCCCGGCGATCGTGTCGATGCTGCTGGTTTTTGCAGGCATAGGTTATGGTGGTTGGTATTGGCTGAACGGCACTGATCAGGCCGATCAGGGTACGATGGCGCCGGCTGAAATTGCCAGTGGGGAGCGGGCTAGCGGGCTTTCTGTGCCACTCGCCATTAAAGGCAGCAGTCATCAGGAAGATCAGCTATTTAACCGCAGACAGGAATCGACTCAGGATTCAACTCAGGCCGGAACGTCGCTCAAAGGTGATGCCGGGGGTGATAATTTGCGAGACGTAACCCCAATCATCACTGCCGCCACAAGCCCGGTACTGCCCGCGGATACGGGCGCGGCAAAACCGCCGGCTAGCACACGCACTCCAGCGCCAGCCGCAACAACGTCTCTTGGAAAAAAACCGGTGGCAGAAACACCGGTGCAAGCTGGCGAAAATAACGCTGACAACACCATTGTGGCCGAGGCTACCCTGAAAACGCCAGCCCCAAATTCAGGGCCCGCGAATGGTCGGGCATTGTCGGGCGGTTTGGCTAGGGCTGTGGTTGCGTCGTCGTCGGCTGATCTATCGGTGGATAGTCCGGGTGTAAATGCCGCGATTGCTAATTTACGCGATCCGGCACAAGAAATTACAATTCGTGCGGTTACCGCAAGCTGGGTTGAAATTGTGCGCGATAACGGCGAAGAAGTTATCGCCAAGTTGATGCAGGCCGGCGACAGTCAGGTGATTGGCGGCAATGAACGTCTTTACCTTACCACCGGCAATGCGGGCGGATTGACGATCGAGGTCGGCAGTGATAAGCCGCGTGCCTTGGGTGATATTGGTGAAATCGTGCGCGATCTGCCGCTTGTTACCGATAAATTGCGTGAGGTGCGAT
>RGCC01000201.1 GCA_009919335.1 Alphaproteobacteria bacterium | reverse complement strand
CGGTTTTGCTTAACTGGCTAGATGTGCCGCGCAATTTGTCCGCCGCCATGGCTGGGCCAGGCCGGACGGGTGGCAATGTCGCGTGCCTGACAAAGGCTGCATCGCATACGCCCACCAAGTTCGGGAATCGGAAACAACGGCCCTAACGCCGTTGCAAGTGGCACGGGATCAATGCTGTTATTATGACCACAACGGTTACACCAGCAAAAAATTAATAAACCCTCATGAATCATATCGGCAAGCGTGGCCGGATTCTTAGGCTCGTCCAATGCGGTATATTGCCGTTTATGCCAACCCATTTCAGGTGACCTTTCGGAAAGTAGGTGGGGCAACGCATCGGGCATGAGGCGCTGCAATGTGCCATCACTTGTTCACTATTTGTTCTAATTTAGAAATATCTTATATATTAGCGATACGCAATAGCCGAAATCACTCAGGCAGGTATTTCTTCAAGATAGGATATGTTGGTGCAGGTCCGAGATCATTGGGTTACTGCCCCCAGCGGTCATTTGGTGGCTAGCCAGTAATCAGCCGTGGCAGACGATTGAAATAGCTGATAATTTCTTGCATTGAGCTGCCCTTACACAGAATTTTATTGCGGTCCCGAAGCGTAAATTTTGGTTTTTCAGTTGGATAGCGCTGCTGTTTTTCGACAACATAAAGCGGGGTTTCATGGGTGTGCCGGAATATCGAAAAGGCCGCGATCCCGGGGAGATGATCAATCGCGTAATCACGCCACTCGCCGCTGGCAACGCGGGTGCTGTAAGTGGCCAGAATTTGTCCCAGTTCATCGCGGTTAAAGAATAATGGCTTGCGTAGCTTTTTCGGGCTGGATATTCGCTGCATATGGTTTGCCGTTACCTAGCTTTTAGTGGTGGCTGTTTTTGCTATTCCAAGCTATGTTGAGACAGCTTTCGATTAAGGTCAATAAAGCACTGGCATTTCGGTGAAAAGAATTGCTATTACGGTGCCAGATAATACGGCCTGTCGGGCTTGCGGGTGAACCAAAGGTTTTGGCGTTGCAACGCCGCTATGACCAGAAGTGATTGTTGGATTTATGGCTGATATTTTTGATGAGATAAATGAAGACCTGAAACGTGACCAGATGCAAAAATTATGGGCGCGATACGGGAAGTATGTGATCGTTGCGGTTTCGGTGGTGGTTCTTGGGGTTGGTGCTAGTCAAGGCTATAAAGTATGGCAGGATCGTCAGGCGACCGAAGCGGCGACTATTTACCATCAGGCATTGAAGGCCGATGATACGGTAACGGCTCTGACGGCACAGCTTGACGCGCTAAGCCCGGGCTATGCGATGCTGGCACAATTCCGCATTGCCGCGTCACAAGCCGAAACTGGGGATTATGCCGCGGCAGAGGCAAGCTATCTGGCGTTGTCGAAAAACCCCGATGTCGCCGCGCTTTATCAAGAGGCGGCGCTTTTGCTGTCAGTCATGAACGCACCAGAAAGCCGCAAAATCGATGAATTGGTAGGGCGATTGGCCGATCTTGAAACGCGCGCAGGTCCATGGCAGTCGATGGCGCTAGAACAGGCGGCAGGGTTGGCGTTGCGTTCGGGTGATCGAAACGCGGCAATGGCAAAATATGAAACATTGGCTGGATT
>RGCC01000021.1 GCA_009919335.1 Alphaproteobacteria bacterium | reverse complement strand
GGCCCGGCCAAACCAATCGAGGCAACAATGCCGCCATCGGCCTGCCTCACCGGTGCCGCAATACAGCGGGTTCCCTCCTCGCTTTCCTCATCTTCAACAGCATATCCATTTTGCCGGACCATCTCTAGCCGGCCGCGGATCGCCGTCTCATCAATCAGAGTTTGCGGCGTGCGTTGTTGGCGCGGTATCGCCAGCAGGTTTGCAAGCTCACTGTCACCAAGATGCGCAATCAAGCACTGGCCTTCTGCTGTACAAAATGCCGGTTTAATCTGACCCGTACTGGACCGAAGACGGACCATTTGAGGGCTTTCAAAATCATGCAGGAAAACGATGTTTTCCGCATCACGCAAGGCAAGGCGGACATTCTCGCCAGTTGCCTCACGCAAATCCGTCAGCAGGCTGCGCGCGCCTGACCAAAGGTCGAATTGCAACCGCACCATTGAGCCAAGCGTAAATAAACCAATACCAAGGCGATAGCGGCCGGTTTGTGCGCTCTGGCCAAGCAGTCCTTCGCTGACCAGAGTGCTGGCAAGGCGGTGCGCCGTGCTTTTGGCAATTCCAAGCCGTTTTGCAAGATCACTGACGCCAATTTCAACATCGTTACCATCAAATGCACGAAGCAATCGAATCGCTGTCGCTACTGAAGATAGACGTGGCCCATCACTGGAAGATTTGCGTTTACCGCCTGTGCCTTGATCCTGCACCTGAGTCCCCTGTCACTTTTGGCACCCAGCTTAGATTTCGCACAGGTGCCCTTAATGTTTGTCTCGTCCAGCCTACCAGATCCGATAACCGGCAAAATAGCGATAAAGCTGACCTTGGAACAGTTCGATGCTGAAAACCAGCTCAAACAGCGCATACAGCGCTACCGCTGTTATAATTGGCACGATCAACGATATCTTCATGCTTTCACCACCATGCACGCGGATTAAGTAAAACATCGCAAGGATCAAACCAGCATAATGGCCAAGGATGTAGATACATACAAGTAGCGCCAAAAGCAGCATAAAAAACTTCACCGAAACGGCGAAATCTAAAATCTTGCCACCAAGCGCCGCCCTGACCACGTTCATAGATGTTTCGGTGTCACCCTGTTTCATCGTGCGATAGATTTGCACCACAACGAGCAAAACAAGCGGCACCAGGATCACAAAAAGTGGCCGTGATGACGAAAAATCATAGCCAATTGCGGCAATCAATGCGGCGAGCGTAAGACCGGCAGCAATGAACAGCGTAGCGAGTTCCAGTGCGTTACGATTGACCACCTTCTCATCAGCATTTGCTGCTGATTCAGTTTCCAGATTATTTGCCATCTTTACTGGCACTCCCTATCCTTAATCATCCCATAAACATTATAGGCAATAAACCCAAGCGTGATCAGGCAAAGGGTCAGTGGTATCGGTGAAAGGAAGAAGAACGTGCCTTTCAACTGCGTTGCCAAATATAAATTCTTTTCCACCGCATGGCCAAGAACGTACCCGATTAACATCGCCGCCCGCGAATAATTCAGGATTTTCATCAGATAGCCGATAACCCCGAATATCAATGTGACGACAATATCAAAAAGTGACCCCTGTGCGGCGAACGCTCCCGTCACTACAACCGCGATCAGGATTGGCACCATGATTGACGAGCGAATCGAGGTCGCTCTTGCAATCGGATTAACCAGAAACATGCCAAAGACCGTGCCGATGAAATTGCCGAAAATAACAGTAAAGATCATCACAAAGACAATATCCACGTCGGTTGTAACCATGTCGACACCGGTTTCAAGACCAAGGATGAACAAGCCGCCAAGCAGGATCGCCATTGACGAGCTGCCCGGAATACCAAACGCCACCGTCGAGGCCAGTGCCCCGCCCTCAACCGCATCATTTGCAGCTTCGGCACCGATAACGCCCTCAATATTGCCCTTGCCAAAGGTTTCCTTTGATTTTGAGGTTTGTTTTGCATGACCGTAGGCAATAAACGCCGCTGGCGCACTGCCTAGACCCGGGATAATCCCGATGGTTGTGCCGATTGCGCTACAGCGCATCACCAGCCACCATTTCTTAAAGGCAATACCGATGCCCTCAAAAATCTGCTTTTGCGTCTGGCCAGCGCTAAGCGTGCCATGCTGCTTGTCAACAAGGCTGCCGCCCTTGACGAACAGATCGAACATCTCGGCAACCGCAAATAAACCCAGAATAACTGGCACAAGCGGCAACCCGTCATAAAGCTCAAGCAACCCAAATGTGAAGCGTTCCTGATTGGTGACATTGTCAATACCAATCATTGACACCAGCAAGCCCAAAAGACCGGCAATCAAGCTGCGGGTCATATCTTCCTTGCCAAGCACCGCGATAAACGTCAATGCGAGGAATGACAGGACAAAGATTTCTGGTGGGCCAAAGAACAGCACAACCTGTTGAAGCACTGGCAGCAATAACGCCAGCGCAACCGCCCCAAAAGTGGCACCAAGGAAACAGGACGTCATTGCAGCACCAACCGCAACACCCGCCTTGCCTTGCTCACGCATCGGCGGGCCGTCAAGCAACGTTGCCGCGTTCTGCCCTGTTCCGGGCGTACTAAACAGGATGGCAGTCAAACCGCCACCTTGAGCAACAGTTGCGTGCGCTGCCAAAAGAAATGCAATTCCGGGGGCCGGATCCATTTTATATAAAAACGGAATTAACATCGCCATCGCAAAATGCCCGCTAAGACCGGGAATAATGCCGATGATCATGCCAAATATAGAGCCAACAATAAGGAATGGCAGGACCTCAAAACTGATCGCCTGCGCAAAACCTGAAACCAGTCCTTCTAAGATACCCATAGCGTGTCCTATAGTTTCTAAAAATAGATTAACTTATGAATAGATGGGAAAAACAGGTGCATCACACCCAAGCGAGCATGATGCACCTGCAGTTTCAATAGCCGATTAGTGCGGTCTAGAGCTCACCACGGATTGCAGAAATAAACATCTTTCTGACATCATCAGGCAGGTCAGTTGCCTCTTTTGTCAGCTCTTCCATTTCTTCACCAGATGCGTAATCAACCGCCCTCTTGGCCTTTTTGGCCTTGCCGAGGAATTCTTCATCAGCCACAGCTTTGGCAAAGGCATCACGAAGGAATGCCAGACGATCAGCTGGAATACCAGGAGGGCCCGCGATTGGCCGGCCAACAGCTGACAAGGCTTCCCAGCCAACGATGATCTTCATTGCCTTGTCGGCATTTGGCAGGTTTTTCGCAAGCTCACGAATGGTTGGCGTATCCGGCATATCCTTGTGACGCTTTTTACCGCTTTGCATCACAATCTGGTTGTCACCGCTCTTTACCGATTTACGCGCACTGCCCCAAGATCCCCACATGCCGACAACGTCGCCGCGCTTCATGGCTTTTCTAATGGGGCCGGAACGGTCAAATCCATGGATCACGTCCTGATTGAATTCAAACACTTTGCCGATAATAACCGTATCAACATAGGTTGATCCACCAAGGCCAGTCGCCCCCATTTTAAATGGCTCTTTCACCGCTTTCAGTGACTCATAGCTATTAAAGCCACTAGCGACTGACGTGCTCATCACCCGGGTATCAGCCGTTACGCGGCCAAGATAGCTATAGTCCGCGACCTTATAGGTGGCGCCTTTGATCTCGGCGAGTTCGTTCGTAATCATCGCGCTACCATTGATAATGCCGATTGTAAGGCCATCACTTGGTGAGCGGAAAATCTCGTTCGCCCCTGTCATACCGCCAGCGCCGCCCTTGTTCAAAATTTCGATGTTAGCACCGGTATATTTTTCCATTACTGGCGCAAGAAGGCGCGCGTAATCGTCATAGCCACCACCGGGCTTGTAGGGCACAATAAACTTGATCTTTTTCCCCTTGTAAAAACTAGCTGCATCCTCGGCCTGTGCCGGTGCAACCTGTAAAAGCCCTGCCATTGGCAGCGCCAGTCCAAGAGATAGTAATCCCGTCAGAAATACGCGTCTCATTTTTCCCTCCCAAGAAACATTATAAAGTATCCCAGCCACCACTATCAGCAATGCCTAGCGCGGCGCGGGTACGCATGTATTATGAAAAAGTAAACCTGAAATAAAATTAGCCGTCAACGGCACAGCGTTCTTTATATAAGAACATCTTCATTTTTTATGAAACGGACCTAGCCTAGAGTTATCAAAATGACACCAGTGAAAGCAAAAATCGATGCAAACACCATGCTGAAACTCATTTTACGCTCCAACCTAAACACGAAAATTGATAGATAGCTAGCAATAAATATCTCAAGAGATGCGATCATCACAACAACAATCACAGTCTCATAAACAATTGCGGCGAAGAACAGAATCTGTCCCAGCGAAACAGCAATACTGGCCATAATCATCCAGCGATCAAGGTCTGTGAAAATGCCGGTTAGCCGGCCGCGCAAGGATTTGACGAAAAGCCCCGCCAGCAAAAACGCAACAAGACCAGCCAACGCACTTACAAAGGTGCCAAACGCCGGATATGGTAATTCAAAAATACCAAATTTACGGAAAATATAAGCACTACCATAGGCCAGCGCCGAAAGAACACCAAAGCTGTAATCCCAAACCGGCGGTGGAGCATCATCACCAACCTGCTGATTTTTTGCGCTTTCCCGCATCATTAGTAAAAAAGCAAATAATAGCACCGCCATGCCAGCAGCACCAACCATGGTGATCACTTCACCCAGGATTAGAAACGCAAGCAAAGATGAAAAAAACGGATTCATCCGCTTGACAGTGGATGATCTTACGACGCCAAGACGGCGCACTGATGTATACAGGAAACTGCGCCCGACAACCATCGATAAAACACCGGCAAGCGCATAAAGGGCAACGCCCTTCCACCATGACGTACTAGCAACCGCCTGCATATCGAGGCTTTCGGTGGCCAGCCAAATCACCGCAGCAAACACTGCCGTGACAAGCACTGAAAACACCACGCCGCGGCTGTCACGCCGCCCGGACGAGCGGGCGATCAATACATTCGCAACCGCAAAGCAGAAGGCCGAGGCAAGCGCCAATCCCTGCCCAAGCAGCGCTTCACTCACCACCACACACCGTTAAGCGCACGCTGGGAAACATAAACAGCATCAGGAGTACGGGCCTGACGATGCCGGGATGGAGCAGAATCTGTCATCTAGTCTGCTGGCGGCTGCCAAACATCCTCGAACCCTTCGGCAGGTTCCAACTGGTCAAACCAGTCAAGGCCAATCGCCTTCATCACGCGGCTATTCACCACAATGACCCGCGCCTCGACATCGGATGTATTAAAGCGTTTATGCGCAACATATGGCGGCACGTAAATAAAATCACCCGGCCCCCACTCAAAGGTTTTCGGGGTGGTGTCCCATTCCCAAACAAACTTTTCGTCACATTCGAAATTCACGTCGTAATGATGATCATAACCGCGACCTTCAATCACAAAGGCAATTTCTTCCGATAGATGACGGCTGGTTCCGGTTGCTTTGCCAGCGGCGATAAACTGCATATAGATGTCGATACAGCATTCTTTTGTGTTCATCCGCTCATTGATCACATGTTTGATCAAACCGTCGGCCGAACGTTCCATTGGCATCTGGTCGTGTTTGACAACATTCAGCCGATCCTGATATTCGCGGCGAAATTCCTGACTGGCTTCAAGCGCCTGCTTATAGAAATCAACTTCAGGGCCCTCGGATTTGGCCCGCTGGCGCTCGATTGCATCTGCAAATGTAATTGGATCCATAATTTCCTCACCCTATCATCGCGGGGTCTTCGTGATTTAATTCCGGCGCACGCCCTTACCGGCAATTGCCTTGTTTAGAGCTAACTCCTCAGAGATTTTCCGGTGGGCTAAATCCTTCATAACCCTCTACCGGCTCTGTTGGCGGATAATGCACCATCTTTTGAAAGATCATATGCATGAACAGGAACAGCGGCTTGGCCTTTAGAACCAGAACATAGGTTTCATCGTCTGAGTCTGAAAGATGCTGATGAACACAGGCATTCTCGACAATCAGCGCGTCCCCCGCTTCCCAATCCAACCGGCGGCCATCATGAATATCATGACCTTTGCCCTTCAGCACAAAAAACACTGCCGAATTCATATGGCCGTGGGTTTGCCCATAGCCGTGCGGTGCGTACACATCGACATGCGCCTCGATGGATTGTGCAATTTTGTTGGCTTGCGGGTTAATGACCTTTTTACCAAAGCTTTGCGGGCCACCCTTCCAGTTCAGATCACTTGTTTTATAGATCCTCGGCTGGCTATAGAGTTCCTGCTTTAGTTCACCATATGTGCCCTCAAGCGCGCGAACAAAGGTGCGTTTTTTCGCCCAGCGTTCCCAGACAACTTCATTCTTGCCATCAAATTCGGTGGTTTCTGCCATCTTCAACTCCCGTTAAACAGGCGTTTAGAATAGGCTGCTGACTAATTCCTGTCAACAGGACAATGTTCCATATAAAGGAACGATTTAAATTTTCTCATAGATATTATTTTTCTGGATCAGCGGCTGTCTCGGCCAAATCCTGACCGAGGTAACTTGCCGAATTACCATAAAGCAGCATCTTGACCTTATCCGGCCCAAGCGTTTTCACAAGCTGGTCAACCTGACCGAATAAGGGCAAGGTAATGCCGCTTTGCTGCGCCAGGTCAAGCGCCACATCCATATCTTTTTCATGCCATGTAAAATTTGTCGAGTCCCAGCGTTCCAGCGTGGTATTGCGGGCCGGACATTGCAGCAGGATTTCACGCATATGTTGGGCATTAATGCCATGACTTTTTGCCATAAACAAAACTTCATAATTCGCCACACAGGCAGCCCAATGCATCATGTTATTGCAGGCTTTGGCAACTTGTCCGCTGCCAATGGCACCAACATGAAGAACATCACGGCTATAGGCCATCATCGCCGGTTTCAGCTGTTCGACAACCGCCACATCGCCGCCGCACAAAGACAACAGATTGCCATCAACCGCACCTTTTTTGCCGTAACAGACCGGCGCATCGATAAAACCGATACCGGCCGCTTTTGCCGCCTTGGCAAGCGGTGCCATCGTGTCTGGATGACAGGTCGCCAAGACCGCTATTGCCGCACCATCACCAAGCCCAACCGCCAGCAATTGCGTAACCACGTCACTTGTCTGTGCATCGGTTGCAACAATAATGAAAAACACGTCGGCGCTGTTGGCTAGATCGGCAATACCCGATACCGCAACCGCGCGCGGATCAATCGCGGCAAGCGCCACAGGATCCAGATCAAACGCGGCCACATCATGGCCCGCCGTTACAAGATGGCGGATAATTTCACGGCCCATAACCCCGGCCCCAACACAGCCAACCCTCATCTTCACCACCTCATTACCCGGCTGATCTTGTGGTGATCCCGGAGGGACTCGAACCCCCTACCTACAGATTAGGAATCTGTCGCTCTATCCTGATGAGCTACGGGACCACAAACCTCTTATGCCCGAATTTATCTTGGAATACCAGTGGCCAGAAATAAGCGACCATTGGGCAGCAAAGGTGGTTGTTCTACCCGGCAATCTTAACGCCCGTTTATATAAGCAAAGTTCCTTTCATTGACAAATGCGGTCTCAAGGCGCATAAGACCGCCAAAGATGTGGCGCGCTAGGGGCGATGCTACCTTCGCGAAAAGCCATGCGCTAGAAAACAAACTTATGTCAGATATGAATCAAGACCCTGCCGAAATTTCGGCCCCAACACCGCCTGTCAGCTTTGACAGTTTCGACCTTCCCGAATTGATGCTGGCAACGCTAGCCCGCGAAGGCCTGGTTGCACCAACCCCCATTCAAGCCATGTCAATACCGCTTTTGCTGGAAGGCCGAGACCTCATCGGGCTTGCCCAAACCGGCACTGGCAAAACCGCTGCATTTCTGCTGCCATTGATGACGCATCTTGGCTATAGCGCCGCGGTTCGCGCCGGACAGCCGCCAAAGGCATTGATCCTTGCGCCAACACGCGAGCTTGCCAATCAAATTGAACAGAATGTCAGTAAATTATCGGCGGATCTGAATATCCGGCATCTCGCCGTATTTGGCGGTGCTCGTTATGATGCGCAAATTCGCGGGTTACGCCGCGGTGTTGATATTGTTGTGGCGACGCCGGGCCGGCTTGAAGATTTGATGGATCGCGGTGCCTTTGATCCCAGCGGCATCACCCATTTTGTACTGGATGAGGCTGACCATATGCTCGATCTGGGTTTCTACCCACCGATCAAGCGTATCGCTGCTAGCCTGCCACGCACCCGGCAAACCATGCTGTTTTCAGCGACCATGCCGCCCGAAATTGAAACGCTAGCCAAACAGTTCCTGACCGACCCGGCACATGTCAAAGCGCCACAAACCGGCATCACCGCCGATAAGGTGACGCAGCGCGTGACCTTGATGAGCGAGGGTGACAAGCGTGACCGGCTATGCGACATCCTGAATGAACATGATACCGGCCAAAGCCTGATTTTCGTGCGTACCAAACGCCGCGCCGATGCCTTGGCGAAATTTATGGAAGTCCGCGGTTTCGCTGTTGATGCACTGCACGGCGATATGCGCCAGACCTTGCGTCAGAAAGTGCTTCGCAATTTTCGCAGCGGCCAGTTGCGCGCTTTGATTGCAACCGACGTTGCGGCGCGCGGTATTGATGTTGCTGGCCTAAGCCATGTTATCAATTTCGACCTTACCGATACGCCCGAGGCCTATGTTCACCGCATTGGGCGGACTGGCCGGGCTGGTCTTGGCGGGCTTGCCCTGTCATTTTGTGCGCCAGACGAGCGTAATAAGCTGGCAGCTATCATTGCAGCGGTCGGCGCACGGGTAGAGCTTTATGAGCTAGACGGAACAGCTGTTACCGATTTCAAAGCAAGCGGCGGTGCCGCACGCGGCCGGCGGCGGCCTCCGCAAGGGGCACGCTCTCGCAGCCAAGGTGATCGTAGCCAAGGTGCCCGACGTGATGATCGGCGTGATGATCGGCCACGGGGTGATGCGTCTGATCGGCGCCAAGATGGCCGTCCATCAGCGGGGCGTCCGTCAGCCAATTCAGCCCGCACCAGCAAGCCGTTTGATGGCGAGCGTCGTCATTCACGGCCATTTGCCAAGTGGGCAGACGCCGATAATCGTCCACAGCGTGACACATCTGAAAGACGAGATAATCGGCCACGGCGTGATGCGTCCGATAGACGCGATGATCGGCGTGATGATTGGTCGAAGCGCGATGGCTTTCAAAAACGCGATGGGTTTGAAAAACGTGATAGCCGGTTTAAAGGGCGTGATGACGCATCTGGCCGCGACAGGCCTGCAAGCGGTGACCAAAAGCCGGGACGGAATACAAAGCCGTCCTTTGGTGAGAAACCGGCACGCGGTAAAAAGCCTTTTGGCAGCAAGCCCGCTTTCAACAAACGGCCTAATTTCGGTGACAAGTCAGCAGCACAGAAACCCGCATCTGATCGCGGCAAACCTGCAGACCGCGCCGCGTCACCAGCACCAAAATCTCGTAAAGTCGGCCCACCACGCCGCGGCAAAAGCGCCACCCCTCAAGGTGGTCAGGGCACACTAAAGCGGCGCCGGTAATCACCGTTGCTAGCCATCTGAAGATTGCAAATATGGCGCTGGACGGTTTAGGCCATCCGGCGCCAGAAATGTCGCTGGATACTAAACACAATCGCCGACCCCGCCCCCATTGCGAGCAGCGCGTAAAACCAGGCGCCAATCATGTCAGCACCGCCAGCCTGATCCAGCACATAACCAACGACAGGCCCGCCAAGTGCGCCGCCGCCAAAGCCAATCATCGAATGTACCGCCAGCAGCGCGCCGCGATCATGCCGATCACCTGCCTCGACTGTTCCCGTTGTCAACGCGCCCGAATCCAGCATGATAAAGCCATTGTAAACCCACAATCCCAGCACCACTAACCAGACCGGCCCGGTAAGGCTAAAAGCCACAAGCAGGCTGACCAGAGCGGTTGTGGCACCGATCAGCGCAATTACCCGATGCCGTCCGTAGGCAAGGCATATTTGGGCGCCTAGCAATGATGCCAACATCCCGGTAACCGTGATCAGGCTCACAATCGTGGTCACAGCACCAATCCCAAAACCACCATCGGCGCGACCTGCCAGAAAAACCAGCAGCGCAAAGCTCCATGTCCGAAAGGCAAACAGCTCATAAGTATGGGTGGCATAGGCAAAAATATAGCCAAGCGCAACCGGTTTGCGGAAGGCCGGCCGCAAATCCAGTGGATGGCGTTTTTTCTGGCTGGCGGGCAATGGCGCCGGTGGGCAGGCTTGAACCTGAAACAGCACAAGCAATGCCGCCAGCACCGATCCGCCCGCCCCAAGATAGGCCGCAACCTGCCAGTCAGCAAAGGCCAGAACTGTCCCCATCACGCCAAATGATGCACCGGTTCCAATGCCAAAGCAGGCCGTATACCACGGCACCGATCGTACCCGTGCCGCATCATCCAGCCGGGCGTTTAGAATTTGCAAACCGGGCATATAGGTGCCGGCAAGACCAGCCCCCACCAAGGCCCATGTTAATGACGCAGACCAGAAACCATCGGCCACTAGTCCAAAGCCGAGACAGCCAACCCCGCCAAAAGCACAGCCGCCCAAAAAGACCAGCCGTGCATCAATCCGGTCAGTCAACCCTACCAGAATTGGCGTTGCCACCAGATATCCTATAAAATAGGCACCGCTGACGAAACCAATATCGGTATTGCTAAGGCCCCATTCCTGCCCAAGGCTGATAAGAAAAACCGGCCATAAGGCAAAGCTGAGCAACGCCAGTATTCCAGCAAAACTGACAAGAGCCAAAAGTCTTTTCGGGTGATCAGTAGGTACCATTTATCACAAGCCTGTCGTCATGTAATTGCTGGCTTGCCAAGCGTTTTTGAGTTTGTGGATTTGTGGGTTTGTGGGCGGCGCCAAAAAAAAGCACCGCAGGAAAGCCCTTGCGATGCTCTTAATCTTTGCTTTTTGGTCGGGCTTAGCCGCCAAGGAACAACCGGCCAACGTCCGGATTTTCCAGCAATGCATTGCCAGTATCGGCAATCGCCGTTTCACCCGACACAAGAACATAGCCAATATCGGCAAAGGCCAGGCCTTTTTTGGCATTCTGTTCAACCATGATGATTGTCTTGCCGTCCTTCTTTTGAAGGTCATCAAGAATTTCAAACACCATGTCGATGAAGCGCGGCTCAAGACCAATTGACGGCTCGTCAACTAGAAGAACCTGCGGCTGCATGACCAACGCCCGAGAAATTTCCAACAGACGGCGCTCACCACCCGAGAGAACCCCTGCAGGTTTGTCACGGCGATCAGCGAGACGGCTATATTTATCAAACACCATTTCAGCAGCAGCTTTTGCCTCGGCTGGACGGTCTTTCAAAAAGCCACCCATCAGCAAGTTTTCCTCAACAGTCATTTGCGGGAACACTGACTTATCCTGAAGGATGTATGCAATGCCTGCTTCTGACAGTTTTTGCGATGGAGTCAACGCTGTTACGTCTTTCCCGTCAACGATGATCGAGCCGGAAAAGATATTGGTAAAGCCAAAGATCGAATGCAGCACGGTTGATTTACCGGCACCATTCGGCCCGATCAGGCACAATGACTGACCGCGTCCAATGCGCAGGCTGAATTCATGCAAAATTTCCATTTTGCCATAGCCAGCCCGAAGGTTGTTGATGGTCAGATAATTCTCATTATTAGCCAGCTTTTCCAGTTCCTTGCTGGTGGGTGCGTTGGCCGCAATCGAAGCTGCTTCGCGGGCAACCTGATCAACCGACATCACCACATCAACCGAACCGCCGCCATAGCCGCTAACGTTCTTTTTGGTCTTTTTTACCGCTTTTGCCGACGCTTTTTTAACGGCGGCTTTTTTTACCGGCGCTTTTTTCACCGCTGCTGCTTTTGCCACAGCTTTTTTGGCTGGAGCTTTTTTAGCCAAAGCTTTCTTAACTACAGCTTTTTTGGCTGGAGCCTTTTTCACGGCTGGCTTGCTAACAGCTTTCTTTGGCGAAGCTGCTTTGGCGGCTGGCTTTTTTACTGGTGCCTTTTTTGTAGCCGCAGCTTTTGCAGCAGTCTTTTTCACAGGTTCTTTGGCCATTAGTGCCCTCCAAGATACGCGTCAATAACGCGTGGATCATTCTGCAAATCTTCTGGTTTGCCACTCGCCAGCATCTTGCCGTTTGACAGGCAATAGATGTGCGATGCCAGGTTCATGATCACCCGCATATTATGTTCGATCACACATAAGGTGATGCCAAGCTCTTCATTCGCCCGTCTTAACCGGTCAATCAATCCATTGATCAATGTCGGGTTGATACCGGCAGTAGGTTCATCAAGAAGCAGCACTTTTGGCTCGTTCATCAATGCCATCGCAAATTCCAACAGCTTTTGCTGACCAAAGGACAAATCGCCAGAGATCAGATTCCGCTTGGAATAAAGACCGACAAATTCAAGCAAATGCTCAGCACGGTCGCGTATTTCACCACGACGACTGGCAAACATAGAGTTTTTCGAACCGTCTCGGTGCGATACCGAAATCTGCATGTTATCAACACAATCCATCTTGCTATAAATGCGGGTCTGCTGAAAAGTCCGCAACATTCCAAGACGTGCAATATCGCCAACACGTAGATCTGATATTTCGGTATTGTCAAATTTGATCGAACCGCTGTCAATCGGATGATATCCCACAATCGAATTGAACAATGTTGTCTTGCCACAGCCGTTCGGACCTATAATGCCTGTTATTGAGCCACGCTCAACAGCCATCGATATATCCACGTTAGCTTTAACACCACCATAAGATTTAGAGACGTTTTCAACTGCGATAATCGGATCAGCCATCTATGCCTCCTCTTTCGTTTGTGTGTTTGAACGATCGACAACAATGCCAAATTTTTCTGGGTATTTCGCCTGCAGCCACCCCATAATGCCCTGCTGGAAATACACGATATTGACAATGAGTATCAGACCCAGGACAACCCATTGCAAACCGAGCAAATATGTCCAAGTGGTTTCCTTGACAATGTGGAACAAAATGGCACCGAGCACAGGGCCCCACAATGTACCCTTACCGCCAAGTAGGGACATCGCCACCATAAAAATCCCGAATGTAGCAACTGGGAAAGCTACCTCAAGCGGCTCGATGTAGCCGACCATGTTACCAAAGACCGCCCCCATGCACCCCATGAAGAATGCGGCAATCGCCCACCCCACCTGTTTGTAACGCAAGGTCGGAATACCCATCGCTTCAGCTTTATCCTCGTCATCTCGAATAGCGTTCGCCGCCAAACCAAACTGAGTGCTAAACAACCATCTAATAACAAAATGTGCCAACACAGCCAAAACAAAGCAAAGCACGTAGAAAAAAGCTGAGCGGTATTCAATGGGCAGCGGAAGGAATGGCATGGATATACCCGCGCCTCCGCCAATCGTATCGATAGTGCCAGCAACTTCACGTGCCGCTACCGCAACCCCCAAGGTCCCGATTGCGAAATAAGGACCACGCAAGCCAAACACCGCAAGACCTAATAACAAAGACAACGCAACACATCCCAGCCCAGCTGCAATGATCCCAATACTTAGTCCGGTGTAGTATTGTGCCTCAGTAAAAACCGGTTTAATCGCTCCATAAGAAGCGGTGTAGTCAGCCAGGTCATAGAACATCGACACCTGCACAGCAGCGGAAATATACATGCCAACGCCAAAGAAAGTGATATTACCAAGAGAGTTATAACCCATCTGGCCACCGGTAATGTCCCAAGTGGATGCCATGAGGACCATGATCCACAACATCGCTATCTGCAACGTGTAATCGGGAAACAAGAACGGGCCGAGAACACCAAAGACGCCGAGCCCTATATAAGCGATTTTTTCATTCATGATCTTACCGAACCACCTGTCTTTGACGGCGCATTTGAATCTGACGCCATAAGAGAACACCAATCAGCACAAACACCGCTGCCGCTATTTGCCACTCAGCGCCAGCAATGATGCCGGCATATTGTTCAACCCAGCCAAGGACAAAGCTCATCCCGATTACACCAGGAAGATTACCCAGGCCAGCTGCCGTTACGATAGCAAATGTACGTAACGAGTACACAATCCCGTAGAAAGGCTGGATAACCCAAATCATCGAGACCAAGACACCAGCAACACCACAAATAGCTGCATTTAATGCATAAGTGAATGCATAAACCCTATCTGTATTAATGCCCAGCACCCTCGCTGCTCTTGCATCCTGGGCTGTGGCACGGATGGCCTGACCCATCCGAGATCGCTTCATAAATATGATAATTGCTGTCGCAAAAACAGCTGCCAAGCCCAGAGACACGATCTTTACTGTTGGCACAGTCACAAAGCCGTCGAACATAGTCGCGATGTACATGTGCGAGTCAACAGTTTGCACTTCAGGCCCATAAATCAGGTTCATTACCTGTTGCAAGAACAACGATAAGCCAAACGTCGCTAGCAAAGATACGAACATGTCGTTGTCTATCACCCGCTTGATTACCAATTGGTAAACGACCAGGCCAAAAATGAACATAATTACAGCAACAAATGGTAACGATAACACGGGATGAATACCCATATTATTCGATGTAAAAGCCAAAAATCCTCCAAGGATAACAAAGTCTCCCTGAGCAAGATTTTTAACGTTCATGACACCCCAAACAAGCGCCAGACCATACGCCGCGAGCGCGAAAACAGCACCAATAAAGATACCATCAAAAATCATTTGCACGTTCATCACGGGGGCAAGAACGAACAGCAATTGTAAATTATCTAACATTCAACGAAGTCCTCTATTATTTCAGAGACATGTTACCCGCAAGCTCATGTTGCGGCCACTCATGATTTTAAAAAACGCAGTTAATCCAGTTACCCTAGCTGGATAGCAAACTTTGTGCGGTGATTAGCATAACGGATTGTAAAAAGAAAGCCCGACTAACGGCCGGACTTTCTATTTTTTCCTGCATCGAGCAGATAACTTTTAGTCGGATAACGTATTAGTAGTCCGCTTTCCGGGGGTGAACCATATCCTTATAGGTAACTACGTTATCATAGCCACCTTGAGCGTTGATCTGACGATAATACATTGGCTTGGCGATATTGTTACCTTCCGGCGCAAATTTGATTGGGCCGTAGAAGGTGTCCATATCTGTTGCAGCTAGTGCATCGCGAACCGCATCACGGTCAAAGCTGTTGGCTCTTTCAAAAGCATCCTTGAACACCAACACAGCAGCAGAAGCCTGAGTGGTCTGATAAGGAATTTCGGCCGCATACTCTGGATAGGCAGCTTTGAACTCCTTGTCGTAAGTAGCTGCATCGCCGAAGATTTCCTCTTTGTTTGGCAGGTTACTCAACCACTGCGTTGGACAAAGAATCCCATTAGCGGCCTTTGGAAACTTTTGGGGAACTTTTGCAGCCTCACAGTGCGTGATCGCAATGACCGGAGCCTGCACCTTCATTTCTTCAATCTGGCGAGCTGCAGTGGCTGCACCCTTGGAGTGACCAGAAACAAGCAGAATGTCAGGCTTCAACGCTTTGAACTTGGTCAAGGTTGCCGACATATCCGACAAATCAGCCGGCAACTTGTCATCGATAACGATCTTCATATTGTATTTTTTTGCAACATCAAGAACACCCGCACGCACATCGAGCGAGAAACCATCATTCTCGAAGGCCATCCCAATTCGCAGATCACTCGGAGCCTTCCAACCCGACTTGGCTTTTTGGGCCACCAAGTCAAGGACTGGCGCCAAGTAATATTCAGAGGTAGACAGCACTGCAAACATATATTTGTAGCCCTGCGTAAACAGCGCACGAGATGCACCCTCAGCCTCAACCATCGGCACTTTAAATTTTTCAGTTACGGGCGCAACGGCTTTGGTCATGCCCGTTGAGTATGGTCCGAGCATAAATTGAATACCATCCTGCTGGATCAAGCGCTCGGCAAGCTGCGTCGCACGCGATGCTGCAGATTCGTCGTCATAGTACTTGATCGCAAGCTTATATGATTTACCGCCGACCTTTACTCCGCCAGCGTCGTTGATTTTCTTTGCAGCAAAATCATACCCCTTTTGCGTGTGCAAGCCGTTTGTGGAGTATTTCCCTGAAAGAGAGATTGCTGAACCAAGGATAATAGTATCCCCCTCGACTTTTGCCATCGCGCTACCAGCTATTCCTGCGAGCCCTACCGCAAGAGCGGCGCCCATAGCTACGCTGTACTTCTTATACATTCTATAATTCCTCCCAGAATCGAACGTTGTTGTTGTGTACAACCATGCGACATTTCCACCGGCTTGCCAAGGACGATATCGTATGAATTGAAAAAAAAAACCAAAGCCAATCACGACAAAAATGATCACCGTCTAAAAATTGGCTCTTGATAGAGGCTAAAACTAGCGCGGCTCATCCCCCTTTAAGGTGATTCTGTGCAGCAGTCGGCGATAACCATGATAGTCATTCAGCGGATAATGCTGGACGCAGCGATTATCCCAAAAGGCCACATCGCCAACCTGCCATTTCAACCTGCACCCACGACTTTCTTCCTCGCTCCAGCCATCAAAGGCGACCGTATGCGCCGGGTTGACGAACAGCGCCTTGCGGCCAGTTTCCGGATGGGTGCGCACAACCGGATGAATACCAACCAGATCGTCGGGATTAACACCGCTTCCCGAATCCTTGATCCGCTCACTGCGGGTAGAACTTACCCGTTTCTTGCCGGCTGCATTGACCGCCCATAAACCGTCCAGCACCGCGCGAAGCGAGTCTGATAATTGATTATATGCATCATATTGGCTGGCAAACAGGGTATCACCGCCCAGTGGCGGCAATTCCTTGGCATAGAGCAAAGTCGCCATTGGCGGGCATTTCTGATAGGTCGTATCGGAATGCCAGATGCCACCGAAATTGACTTTTTCATCTTCCTTTTTTAACACCTCGGTGATCATCGGAAAGCCATCAAGTCCGGTTAAAAACGGATAGATATCCGGCTCGCCAATGGCAGCAGCAAAAGCAAGCTGTTGGGCCGGCGTTATGTCCTGACCGCGAATTACAATCATCTGATGCTCGAGCCAAACCGCACGAAGCTCGTCAATGAAAACTTTGTCAATTGATGCACTGAGATCAACGCCGGTGACTTCGGCGCCCATGGCCGGTGCTAACGCTACTACCTTCATGAAAAAACCCTACCCCCTTATGGACAAACAATGCCAAGGCGCTGTCCCCGCCATCTGTCAAGATCTTGCGATTATAGTGACAATGATTAGATTGGTGACTTGATTGGCTGAACACCCCAGCATTTTTTGACCTGCCCAAAAAAATATCTTCGCCTAGATTTGGAAAAAAGCAAGCCCGTTTGACTGGATCTAAATTTAGCTATAACTGGTACCAAAGTCGGCTTGGCTTCGCCGAAAAATGATAGTACAACCATGAAATTCGGGTTTCCGGTTCGCATCAGGCACGCTTTGTCAAAGCCGTGATTGTCTTGATCGAGCCTAAATAACTGACGACCATATGTTTTAACTGTAACTTGATGTAACGACAGGGTGACAACTCATGAAGATGACAACCGAAGAAGCGTTTGTAAAAGTTCTGCAAATGCATGGCATTGAAAATGCTTTTGGCATTATCGGCTCTGCCATGATGCCGATTTCTGATCTCTTTCCGCAGGCCGGTATTACCTTCTGGGACGCTGCGCATGAATGTAATGCGGGCATGATGGCTGACGGTTTTACCCGCGCCACCGGCAAAATGTCGATGATGGTTGCGCAGAACGGCCCGGGCATCACCAATTTTGTAACCCCTGTTAAAACCGCATATTGGAACCACACACCATTATTGTTGGTTACCCCACAAGCGGCGAACAAGACGCTTGGTCAAGGCGGCTTTCAAGAAGTCGAGCAGATGGCCCTGTTTAAAGACATGGTTGCTTATCAAGAAGAAGTGCGCGACCCATCGCGCATTGCCGAGACACTTAACCGTGTCATCCTGCAGGCAAAGCGCGCCTCAGCACCGGCCCAGATCAACATCCCGCGCGACTTCTGGACACAGGTTATTGACATTGAACTGCCAGCCATCGTTGAGTTTGAGCGGCCATCAGGCGGTGAGGATGCAATCAATCAAGCGGCTGAGATGCTGTCAAACGCCAAATTCCCTGTATTGCTGAACGGTGCCGGCGTGGTAATTGGTGGCGCCATCGAAGCGTCAATGAAACTGGCTGAGCGTCTTGATGCGCCGGTTTGCTGTGGTTACCAGCATAATGATGCCTTTCCCGGCTCGCACCCGCTTTTTGCTGGCCCACTTGGCTATAACGGGTCAAAGGCTGGCATGGAATTGATTGCCAAGGCCGATGTTGTTTTGGCATTGGGAACGCGGCTGAACCCGTTCTCAACCCTGCCCGGTTACGGCATTGATTACTGGCCGAAAGACGCCAAGATCATTCAGGTTGATATCAACCCCGATCGTATTGGCCTAACCAAGAAGGTCACTGTCGGCATTGTTGGCGATGCCAAGAAAGTTGCGACGAGCATATTAAGCAAGCTGTCAAGCACCGCTGGTGACACCGACCGCAGCAGCCGCAAGGAACTGATCGCCACAACGAAATCAGCATGGGCGCAAGAGCTCACATCCCTCGATCATGAGGATGATGATCCAGGAACAACTTGGAACGAACGTGCACGCGGTCGTGAGCCACAGAAAATGTCTCCACGCATGGCATGGCGCGCCATTCAGTCAGCCCTGCCAAAGGACGCGATCATTTCTTCTGACATCGGCAATAACTGCGCAATCGGTAATGCCTATCCGACTTTTGAAGAAGGCCGTAAATATCTCGCGCCTGGTCTGTTTGGACCGTGCGGCTATGGTCTGCCATCAATCATGGGCGCGAAAATTGGTCGCCGCGATGTGCCGGTCGTTGGGTTTGCTGGCGATGGTGCCTTTGGTATTTCGATGAATGAAATGTCAGCGATCGGCCGCGAAGAATGGCCTGCGATCACCATGGTTATTTTCCGCAATTACCAGTGGGGCGCCGAAAAGCGCAACACAACCCTCTGGTTTGAAGATAATTTTGTCGGCACCGAGCTTGACCAGCAGGTCTCATATGCTGGCATCGCCAAAGCGTGCGGCGTCGAAGGCGTTGCCGTATCAACGATGGACGAGCTGCGTGACGCACTGGCAAAGGCGGTTGACGCCCAGATGAATGACGGCGTGACCACTTTTATCGAAGTGATGCTGAACCAAGAGCTTGGCGAGCCGTTCCGCCGCGATGCGATGAAAAAGCCAGTGGCAGTTGCCGGCAT
>RGCC01000003.1 GCA_009919335.1 Alphaproteobacteria bacterium | reverse complement strand
GGATTTGGTTGGGTGAATTTCCGCAGAAAACAGTCTTGGCCTGACCGGCGCAAAACGCCGCATATCTTATCCGCATCGGCGCGCGGCAAAGGCACACTTACGATTCTGTAAAAAACACCATTGCTGCCTGTGTCAACCTGCATGGTCTCAAGCTCGACATCACTCAGTCGAGATTTGTGTTTAGCCGACAGGATTTTTGCCATTTCATCGGCTTTAGCGGCACTCCGAAACGCGGCCAGCTGGATCATGTAAAGCGGCGTTTCGCCCTCAATGACGATCACGCGTTTTTTGATTTTCGATATGGCGGCTTTTTCTGCCTTTGACTGATTGGTTGCCTTAGCCTCAGATTTTGCGGCTGGCTCTGGCTTTGCCGCTATTTGCGCCGGGTCATCGCTATTTGGCTTTTTCGGTGTATCGGCCTTGACCGGCTTGGTCTTCGGCAATGATTTTTTTGGCTCTGTATCCGGCTGCGGCGTGACAGGCGTTGCCGGATCGGCGCGCATGGCCAGATTAGGCTCGGCCGTTGCTGACGCAGCGGGCATTTCGGTATTTGGATCGGTCTCAATGACCGGTGGTGGCTCGGGGCTTGGTGCGGCGGGGCGCAGTGACTCAACTTGGGCGTCTGATTTGTTACCGCCCTTTAGAATATCGACAACTAGCAAATCTTGATGATCAATTTTTTCGCCGCCCGGCTCGGCTGGTTTGACCTTGATCGGCCCATCAACAGCCTTAACAATGGTTACATCACTCGCTGTTTTTGAGATAAGACCGGGCAGCATGAAATAGGTGGTCATGCCAACAACGACGACAATGCTGGCAAGAACGGCGAACCATCCCCAATTGACGCCACTCACCTGTTGATCTTGATCGCTCATCGCGCGCTCTACATTTCCTCTAAGGCTTTAATGGATAGCACATTTAAACCTGTCCGAATAACGAAACTTGTTGCCTGAACAAGATGCATGCGCGCTGCAGTTGTTGGCGTATCATCATCCAAGATAAAGCGCAATGATGGGTTCTCTCGTCCGGCGTTCCACAATGAGTGAAACCGGCTAGCAAGATCAACAAGATAGAAGGCAATACGATGCGGCTCATGCGCCATTGCGGCAGATTCGACTAGTTTCGGCCAGCCAACAAGCATTTTAACAACAGCCAATTCAGCCGGATCACTAATCAGATCAAGATTTGCGCTTGCTGGAATGACTTGGTCTTTTTCGAACTGGCGAATGACCGAGCAAGCCCGAGCATGTGCATATTGAACATAGAAAACCGGGTTGTCGCGTGATTGTTCGGTAACTTTTGCAAAATCAAAATCCAATGTCTGGTCATTGCGACGGGTCAGCATAATAAACCGGATGACATCGGCGCCAACGGCCGCGATCACATCTTCAACCGTGACAAAGGTGCCAGCACGTTTCGACATTTTGACCGGTTGCCCATTATCAAGCAGATTGACTAGCTGGCATAATTTGATATCGAGCATATCTTGCTGGCCGGACAATGCGGCAACGGCTGCGGTCATGCGTTTGACATAGCCGCCGTGATCAGCGCCAAAAATATTGATCAACGGGCCTTTTGTGCGATCCAGCTTGTCGAGATGATAGGCCACATCGGCAGCAAAATATGTCCATGTGCCATCCGATTTTTGCAACGGCCGGTCGGTGTCATCACCAAAGGCGCTGGCTTTAAACAGTAATTGTTCGCGCGGTTCCCAATCTTCAGGCTCTTTTCCTTTTGGCGGCTGTAAAACGCCCTGATAGAGATGGCCATCCTGCTGCAGCTTATCAATCGCGCGTTGTACCGCACCCGAGCTGACCAAGGCGCGCTCAGACGAGAATTGATCCATTTTAATGCCAAGCGCTAACAGATCGGTTTTGATCCCGGTCATGATGGCGTCGATGGCAAAGCTGCGTAGCGTTGCAATCCATTCATCCTCGGCTTTGTCGAGATACAAATCACCATCACGTGCCGCAAGCGCCTCGCCAACCTCGCGCAAATATAACCCCGGGTAAAGACCGGCAGGAATTTCGCCAATATCGTGGCCAAGCGCCTCGCAATAGCGCAGATAAGTTGAGCGTGCGAGCACATCGACCTGACCGCCAGCATCATTGATGTAATATTCGCGTGTGACGTTCCAGCCACAAAATTCCATCAATCCTGCTAGGGCGTCGCCAATCACCGCACCGCGGGCGTGGGCGGCGTGTAAGGGGCCAGTCGGGTTGGCCGAGACAAATTCAATATTGACCGGCTTTCCAGCCCCGATTTCGCTTTTTCCGTAGTGCAGGTCAGCTGCCAGAATATCGGCGATCTCGCGGGTCCATAGACGTGTTTCAATGCGTAAGTTCAAAAAGCCTGGCCCAGCGATTTCGACCGCAATTACCCCGTCAATCTTTTCCAACTCGCTAGCGAATAAGCTGGCGAGGTCACGCGGTGATTTCCCCGCCTGTTTTGCCAGAACCATGGCGGCATTGGTGGCGATATCGCCGTGACTTTCATCACGCGGCAATTCAAAAACAACCCGGCTGGTATCAAGACCAGCCACCACTTGTTTGGTGGCGACGAGATTGCTGATAATCGTTTGAAACTCGGCTTCAAAGCAGGAAAAAATATTCATCAATTCAGGTCTTTTCTCTATCCGCAAGCGGGAATTATCTCAAAATGGGGCCGAGGTCGAACAGGCGTTCATGCTCGACAATGGCATATCGGTCGGTCATCGAGGCGATATAGTCCGCGATAATACGAGCCCGATCTGTCCTTGTCATGTCACTCAAAGGCTGATTTTCATAAAACTGCCAATCACTCGGTAATGTGTTCGGTTCGGACATAAACAAATCAAACAGATCTGTCACCACCCGTTTTGCTTTACTGGTCATCCGGTTCACCTTGTAATGCCGCCACATATTTTTAAATAAGAAGGCTCGTAAGCCCTCAAGGTCTGCCGCCATTTCAGGGGAAAAGCCGATCACCGGCTTGGTGTGACCGCGAATATCATCCACCGTCTTGGCGTTTAATGCGGCAAGGTTAATGGTGGAAACAGCAAGCATATCCTCAACAAACACCGATATAAGCCGGCGCACCAGCTCGTGCGTTACGCGGCCGAGTTCTAGCTTGCCATGACGGGATTCGATATCTGCAAGGGCCTTTCCGACCTGTGGTAAAGACCGGATATCATCAATATGAAACAGCTCGGCACGCAGCGCATCGTCAAAATCATGCGATAGATAGGCAATGTCATCAGCCAGATTAGCAAGTTGCGCTTCGGCCGATGAGTGAGCCTCCAGCTGTAAATCCATCGCCTTATCCACCGCGATAATCGCTGGCCGAAGGCTGCTGCGATCCTTGATAGCCCCGTGATGCTTTACGACACCCTCAAGAGTTTCCCATGACAGGTTGAGGCCATTGAAACCGGCATAACGCTGTTCCAGCTGGGTGAGAACGCGCACAGTCTGTTCGTTGTGATCAAATCCACCATGATCGGCCATTAACCGGTCAAGAGCATCTTCGCCCGCATGACCAAACGGCGTATGGCCGAGATCATGTGCAAGCGCGACAGCCTCGGCTAGATCGTCGTTCAAGCCAAGCGCGCGTGCCATTGATCGTGCAATCTGCGCAACCTCCAGCGAATGGGTCAAACGGGTGCGAAAATAATCACCTTCATGGTAAACAAAGACTTGGGTCTTGTGCTTGAGGCGGCGAAACGCACCGGAATGGATAATGCGGTCACGGTCACGCTGAAATGGGGTGCGGCTAGTCGGGGAATTATGTTCCTGCTCATCAAGCATGCGGCCGCGACTTGCCGGGCCGTGGCAGGCATAAGGCTGGAGGGCGCGATGTTCAACAATTTCGGTCAATTGGCACCTGTCCCATCTATTTGGTTCATTTGATTGGCTCACTCTTCCAGACGATGACACGAACAAATCCAAGATCGTTAATGCCAGTTCCGACCATCGCCTCTATCCGCTGCGTTTATTGTATCCGCTGCGCTTACTGTAGGCGTTGCCGAGAAAAACCGCAATCACTCCGCAGGTCAGCCCACCCCGTCATCGGATGCTAATCGGGTAATCCTGATCTGCATGTGATCTTGATTTGTGCGCGATCTGGGGCCATATTCGGATAGTGGCGTAAAAGCGCGCAAGCCCCCTAGGGTTGCCGTCCAAGCCAATGACCGTCAAAGGCAGGCAAAGCAATGAGCGAGCAAAATAACTTTTCGACTGATACTGCCGTACCCGCACCGCAAAACCAGGGTGTGTTTGGCCTTAGTGAGGCTGCCGCAGGGCGGATTACGCAATTGCTAGAGGGCGAGCCTGCCGGCAGCTTTTTCCGCGTGGCCGTGCTAGGCGGTGGGTGCTCGGGCTTTCAATATGATTTCAGCATTGATCAAAGCCGCAGCGATGATGACATTGTTTTTCACGCATATGGGGTAGAAGTCGTTGTCGACGATATGTCGCTGGAACTGATCGACCATGCCGAACTGGATTATGTGCAGGATTTGATGGGGTCATATTTTGCCGTGACCAATCCTAATGCAACTGCATCATGCGGTTGCGGCACGTCATTTTCTGTTTAACGGCAATGCGGATCGCTAGCTGGAATGTGAATTCGATTAAGGCGCGGCTGGATATTGTCACTGGCTGGTTGGCCGGTGATACCACTGATGTTTTGTTAATTCAGGAAACAAAATCGCAGGATGTGAATTTTCCGGTTTCAGCCTTTGCCGACCTTGGCTGGCACGTCGCTTTTCATGGCCAGAAAAGCTATAACGGTGTCGCAATTGCGAGCCGGTTCCCCATTGAGGATGTCGTCATTGGGCTGGATGGCGACAATGCGGATGAACAGGCACGCTATATGGAGGCAACCATCAATGGCGTGAGGGTGGCAACGATTTATCTGCCGAATGGTAACCCTGCCCCCGGCCCTAAATTTGACTATAAGCTTGGCTGGATGGCGCGCCTTGAGGCGCGTGCCATGACATTGCTTGGCGATGAGAGGCCAGTTGTGCTTGGCGGCGATTTCAACGTTATTCCCGATGATATTGACTGCTATGATCCGGCTGGATGGGCCGGTGATGCCTTAACCCGGCCGGAAAGCCGAGGGGCGTTTCGCCAGCTCTTGCACAAAGGCTATGCCGACGCCCTGCGCAGCCTTAATCCCAGCGGGGTTTTCTATAGTTACTGGGATTATCAGGCGGGCGCATGGCAGCGCGATCACGGCGTAAGGATTGATCATTTGCTGCTTTCGCCAGAGGCGCTTGATCGCCTTGAGGATGTTGGCATTGATCGTGCCCCGCGCGGGTTGGAAAAACCGTCTGACCATACGCCTATCTGGTGCCAGCTTCGCGCCTAATGCCTCGTATCTCATATCAATTGCGCCTGAAATAAAAAAGCCGGATCAATCTGACCCGGCTTTTTTTCAAATGCACCCGACGATTTAGATGTCGGCATACATATGGGTTTCAGCTTTGCCGCCCGGATGCGTCAACGCGCCTTTTTCGGCAGAGCCTACAGTCTGTGCATATTTCCAGATTGCCCCCGAATTATAGTCGGTTCCGCGCGGCTGCCATGCGGCGCGGCGCTTGGCAAGTTCGGCCTCGTCAAGATCGACCTCGATCGTGCCAGTTTCGGCGTCAATGGTGATGGTGTCACCATCCTGCAATAGGCCTATCGGCCCCCCAACAGCTGCTTCTGGGCCGACATGACCGACACAAAAACCGCGTGTTGCGCCCGAAAAACGCCCATCTGTGATCAGGGCGACCGTGTCACCAGCGCCCTGCCCATAAAGTGCGGCGGTCGTTGCCAGCATTTCGCGCATTCCCGGGCCACCTTTTGGGCCCTCATAGCGGATTACCAGAACGTCGCCTTCTTGGTAGTCACGGCGTTCAACCGCGGAAAACGCATCTTCTTCACAATCAAAGCATCGCGCCTTGCCGGTGAATTTGAGGGTTTTCATACCGGCGACTTTTACAATTGCGCCTTCTGGAGCCAGATTGCCGCGAAGCCCAATAACGCCGCCAGTTGGCGACAGTGGATCTGCAGTTGTGCGGACAACATCCTGATTTGTCGGGAACTTCACATCAGCTAGGTTTTCGGCAATGGTCTTGCCGGTCACGGTGATGCAGTCGCCATGCAGAAAACCGCCATCAAGCAGGGTTTTCATCAAAATCGGTACGCCGCCAATTTCGTACATATCGCGCGCAACATAACGCCCGCCGGGTTTCAAATCAGCGATATACGGTGTTTTCTTGAAAATCTCGGCAACGTCATGCAGGTCAAAATCAATGCCACATTCTGAGGCAAGCGCTGGCAAATGCAGGCCAGCATTGGTTGATCCGCCCGATGCTGCCACAACGGTGGCGGCATTTTCAAAGGCTTTGCGGGTCAGGATGTCACGCGGCCGCAAATTCGCCCGCACCAAATCCATGACGATCCGGCCTGAATGATAGGCATACTCATCACGCGACTCATAAGGTGCTGGGGCACCGGCTGAACCGGGGATCGCAAGACCAATCGCCTCAGAAACACACGCCATTGTGTTCGCGGTAAACTGGCCGCCACATGACCCTGCGCTTGGACAGGCAACGCATTCCAGCTCATGCAAATCTTCGTCAGACATATTGCCGGCTGCGTGCGCGCCAACCGCTTCAAACACATCCTGAACGGTTACGTCTTTATCCTTGAACCGTCCCGGCAGGATCGAGCCGCCATACATGAAAACTGATGGCACATTTAACCGCGCCATTGCCATCATCACACCCGGCAATGATTTATCACAGCCAGCCAGCCCGACAATCGCATCATAACAATGTCCCCGCACGGTCAGTTCAATCGAGTCGGCGATAACTTCACGGCTGACCAGCGAAGACTTCATGCCCGCATGCCCCATCGCAATACCGTCGGTAACGGTAATCGTGGTGAATTCGCGCGGCGTGCCAGCATGTTCACGAACACCGCGTTTCGCTGCCTGCGCCTGTCGGGCCAATGCGATATTACAAGGTGCGGCCTCGTTCCATGTTGATACAACACCAACTAGCGGCTGGTTGATCTCTTCTTCGGTCATGCCCATTGCATAGTAATATGAACGGTGTGGCGCCTTTTCAGGGCCAACCGAAACATGGCGGCTTGGCAGATTGCTTTTGTCGATAGGCTTGATGCTGTCAGGCATTTTTAAACTCTCCTTTAAAGTCACCGGCCGCATCCGCGGCCTTATCAGATCGCTGTCTTGGGCTTATCCAAGCCGTTTCAAGGCAGCTGTTAGGCCATTAAGGCGTGTATTTTCCTCGTCAAGACGCCGGCGGTTTTCCGCCACAACATCTTCGGGAGCCTTCGCAATAAAGCCCGGATTGTCGAGCTTTTTCGCTATTTTCTCAATTTCGCCAGTAACGCTGGCAATTTCTTTGTTGAGGCGTGCCGCTTCGGCAGTCAAATCCAGAATATCGGCTAACGGAAGACCGATTTCCATTCCATCGACACTGCCGCGCGCGCTGCCGTTGACAAAGCTGTCGACGATTGTGATGCCATCGAGGCGCGCAAGCCGCAGCAAGGCGGCCTGCTGGTTGTCAATTGCGCGCTGCTGAAGTTCAGTGCAACCGCGGATATTTAGCACCGGCTTGGCCGATAATGGAACGTTCATTTCAGCGCGGATATAACGAATTTCGGTAATGAGTTGGATCACAAACCGCAATTCACTGACCGCATCGCCCTCATCTGCGCCAAGCGGTGCGGGCCAGCTTGCACCGATCAGTAAATCGTCACTGGCAAAGATTTCACGGTTCAATTCTTCGGTCAGGAACGGCATAAACGGATGCAGCAAACGCAAGGTTCCAGCCAAAATCGTGCTGGCTGTGGCCCTTGTTTCGGCGGCAGCGCTGGCGTTGTCATCATTCAGACTAGGCTTGATCAGCTCTGGTAAAATTCCGATAGCCTTCCAGACGCGTTGTCGACATTTTGATGTCACGTCCCTGCGCTGCCATTGCCGCCAAGGTAAAGCGCAAGGAATCGGCACCATATTGGTCGATAAGCTCAAGCGGATCGAGAACATTGCCCTTGGATTTGGACATTTTCTGACCCTTTTCATCGCGGACCAGCGCGTGGATATAAACCTCGCGGAACGGCACTTCACCATCCATGAAATGCATGCCCATCATCATCATGCGGGCAACCCAGAAAAAGATGATATCAAAGCCGGTGACCAGAACATCACCCGGATAATAACGCTTTAATTCTGCCGTCTGATCTGGCCAGCCAAGGGTTGAAAACGGCCATAGCCCGCTTGAGAACCATGTATCCAAGACATCTTCATCGCGGGTTAACGGGACCGTCTTGCCATAATGCTTGGCGGCGGCGTCAATGGCATCGGCCTCATTCGCCTCGACAAACACCTGTCCGTCAGGGCCATACCATGCTGGTATCCGGTGTCCCCACCAGAGCTGGCGCGAAATACACCAAGGCTGGATATTCCGCATCCATTCGAAATAGGTCTTGTTCCAGCGTTCAGGAACAAATTTGGTGCGACCCTCTTCAACCGCTTTAATGGCTGGTTTGGCGAGTTCTTCAGCGTTCACATACCATTGATCCATCAACCAAGGCTCGATAACAACGCCGGACCGATCGCCGTGCGGAACAACGTTTTCAACGATCTCTTCGCGTTCAACAAGCCCTTGGGCGTCTAGATCAGCCAAAATCTGGCGGCGGGCGTCATAACGATCAAGCCCCTGATATTTTTCCGGGATTTCGGGAATCGATTCCATTGATGCTGTTGCCGTCATCAAATTGATCAGCGGCAGGCCATGCCGGCGGCCAACTTCAAAATCGTTGAAATCATGCGCCGGCGTGATTTTCACCGCGCCTGAGCCCTTGTCCATTTTGGCATATTCATCAGCAACAATCGGAATTGGCCGGTTTGACAATGGCAAAATTGCCATCTTGCCAATCAAATGCTGGTAACGCTCATCGTCAGGATTAACCGCGACCGCGCCATCACCAAGCATTGTTTCAGGCCGCGTTGTAGCAATAGAAATATATTCGTTTTCAGTGCCTTCAATCTTGTATTTAAGATGCCACATTGAACTTTTTTGTTCAATCTGCTCGACCTCGAGATCGGAAATCGCGGTCATTAGTTTCGGGTCCCAATTGACCAGACGCTTGTCGCGGTAAATCAATCCTTCACGATGCATTTGCACAAATGTTTTAATCACAGCCGCCGACAGGCCATCATCCATGGTAAAACGTTCGCGCTGCCAATCGGCAGACGCACCAAGGCGGCGCAGCTGTTTATGGATCATGCCGCCAGACTCGGCCTTCCATTCCCAAATTTTTTCAATAAATGCGTCACGGCCAAGATCACGGCGCGCAATGTTTTGGGCAGCCAGCTGGCGTTCGACCACCATCTGCGTGGCAATGCCTGCATGGTCGGTGCCAGGTTGCCATAACGTGTCACGTCCAGCCATCCGATGATACCGGATCAGCAAATCCTGCAAAGTAAAGGTCAGCGCATGCCCCATATGCAGGCTGCCAGTCACGTTTGGCGGCGGCATCATAATCGTGTAGGGCGTTGCCTTTGAGTCAGGCGCGCAGGCAAAATGACCGCTATCTAGCCATGTTTCATACCAGTTCGCTTCGATGGATTTCGGGTCATAGGTCTTTGCTAAGGTTGGCTCGGTCATGGTTCCAGATGGGTCATTATTATTGGTTGGACGACAAAAATGCGGAGTGCCTGTCAGTCGTCATGTTAAAACGCCTATTTAATCATCTAAAGTGATCACCCCTAGATGAAGAGTTTATTTTGATTTATCGACAGGTTTTGTACGACTTTGTGGGGTGGCTTGCAACGCATCATCAACCAAATTAGCTATATTCTCGTCAAGCCAACGGTCAATTTGTGCATGAAGCTTACGGCGAAGGCGTGATTTCAGCGCGTCATGCCGCACTGGGCTGGAATAATCTTGCGATGTGGCTGGCTGTTTGCTGTCGGTTCCCAGACGGTTTTCTTGGTCATTTGGGGTTTGCCATTCAACCGGTTCATGCGTTTCGCGGGGGTTAAGCACGACATCCTCGAGGATGATAATGTCCGGCAAATAACCATTAGCCCCAATTTTACTTATGGTTTCACTCGTGTTTTTACTGGCAGTCTTACTGGCAGTCCTATTTCCCTCGCTAGTGTCAGGGGCGCGCCAAACAACATCACCTAGCTGTAAAACACCAACCCCTCGCGGTTCACGGCGGTGCAGCACCCAAGAGGTCGGCCCAGTCGCAAAAATACCGGATAACCCCTTAAAAACCGCCATCTAGTCGGTGGTGGTTCGGCGCTGGAAAGGGAATGTCGTGTAAAACGGGTTTTGCGGCGCAGGCATATCGGATAATGCCCCAAGAACGTCGCCAAGGCCCAGCTTTTCAGCTGTAAGGCCGCCGATCGCAGCCTTTAAACGGAATGCAGCCAGCAATTGATTATGCTCGGCCGTCACAAGGCTCAATTCAGCGTCATTCACATCCTTTTCCGCATCAAGCAGATCAAGCGTGGTCTTTTGTCCAAACTGCGCCTCGCTGGCAATTCCTTTGGCGACCAAGCGGAAGGCCTCAATCTCGGTTGAAACCGCCGCAAGCCGGATTGCAGTTGCCTCCCAGTTCCGAAACGCTTCACGCGCGCCAACTCCGACCTTTCGCGTCGCCTCGGCTCGGTCTAGCTTTGCCTGCCTGTAGCTGGCAGCGACTTTGCGGGCTGTTGAACGTGTTGCATTAGTCGACAATAATGGTGATGAAAACACCAGCTGAGCCGCGAGTTCGTCCTTGTCTTGCGAAGTGCCTGTTGCGGCTTTGGTGTTGGCGGACAGGCTCAAGGCCAATGTTGGCCGAACCCCTGCCTGCAACGTGTTAAACGCCTGATTGGCGGCACGCTCGGCAGCACGTGCTGACAAAATGTCCGGATGGTCAGCCTGCGCCCTTGTTTCAGCGTCCAGCAGGTCAATCGGCAGGTCACCGCTGATGGATGGTTTGCCAAGGTCACCGGCGTTTCTGCCAGTTAACGAGCGATAGCTATCTTCGGCATTGGTCAATCGCGTTTTCGCCAGTATTTCATCAGATTGCGCCCGCGCATACCGCGCCCGCGCCTCGGCCAGACGCGTTGGTGTTGCGGCGCCGGCTTCAACGCGAATGCGCGATGCGTCAACATGCGCCTTTAACCGGGTTAGGTTTTGCGCGTGAAGCGCAACCATCTGGCCGTAAGATCACTGGTCGCTGTGTTGGTCCCGATGGCTTCTCGCATGGCCACCCAGCTTTGGCGCGCCGCTGCCAGTGCGGTTGAGTTTTCCAAACCGGCACGAAGCGTATCTTCAAGCGATATCGCGATTGCTGGCGATGCAGACATTCCCATGCATCCAAACAAAAGCGCGGCGGTAATGTTTTGGCGAATTTTCAGCATAGACATGATTTGTTTTACCAATCTTTTTTAAAAGGTAAATTCGGGTTTTTTGTTAAATTCATCGAGGTTCGGCACACAAGCATCAAAAAGTGGCTTGCGAACAAAGTTACCGCCTGATCGCATCCACAGACTAGCCACACCAATTGGGGCGTCGGCTGGACGGTATACCGCCGCCAGCTTGCCTTTTGGGCCAAGCTGTTGAAGCAGGGATTCGGGCATCATTTCAACGCTGCCTTCAACCAGAATTTGATCATAAGGCCCCTCTTCTGCATAGCCATCAACAAGCCGTGACTTAATTACAGCCGCATTGTCAACGCCGTGGCTTACAAGGATTTCTTGCGCCTTTTCAACAAGCTGTGCGCGGGTCTCAACGGCTATGACCGATCCGGCAAGATGCGCGATGATGGCGCTGCCGTAGCCACTGCCGGCGCCAACCACCAGAACACTGTCGCCAGCTCTGATCTCAAGCGCCTGTATCAATCTGGCCAAAACCATTGGTTCCATCAAAATACGCCCGCCCGGTAGCGGTAAGTCTTCGTCGATGTAGGCAACGGCTCTTTGATGTTTGCCGACAAACGCCTCGCGGGGGACTGTCAAAAACGCATCTAGTACCTTTTGGTCGGTAACTTTTGACGGGCGGATCTGACAATCGACCATCATTTTGCGGGCGGTTTCAAACGCGGTCTGGTTCATCTTGTGGTCACTCATTGTTGATTTTGTGGTGGGTCATCTTTTTTTCCTGCATTTGCCGAAATGCCGCGCAGGTCCTTACCCCGTTATACGGCTAGAATGATAGCTATTCAAGCTGACAATATTCGCGGTGTGTTGCAACATCAACTGCGACGCGATTGGCGATTGTAATGTCGGGATCGTTGCTCATCCCGCCCCACTCGAAGTAATGGCCGCAAATGCTGAAAAGCCATTTGCCGCGGCATGGATAGAGATTGTCACTCATCGCAAACCACAGCCCCTGCCCGGGTCCGCCCACCGTCCCAAGGCGCGTTTGAAATCTGGATTGCAGTGGCTGGCAATAGCCGAGGTTTTTTGGATCGTTACAAGTGTCACTGCCCAACAGCCCGTAAGAAAAATTATTATAGTGAAATTCATCGAGCGGATTTGACCAGACGTTTTTTTTACGGCGAAACGCAACGCGGTCAGGCACTGTCGAATAAAGCGGATCAACCTGTTCAGGTGCCACACTTGTGACGCGCAATTCGGCATCATCAGATTTTCGTATTCCGTAATCAAACGGGCCGCCCTGCCAGAACTTTTGCCCGGCCTCTGGCCCGCTATCCCATGCCCATCCATTTGTCGGCGAGGCAGAGCCGCCAATCCACCCACTTTCCCAGCCCTTATGAACGCTGCTGTAATGCATTTTCTGCTGAATGAAATCCTGTTCCTCGGCTGACGTGATCGTTGCAACATATGGTTTGAGGCCGCATTTGCTGTCTGGCAGCTTTGCTGTTTCGGTAAACGCATCGCTGTACCCATAGGGAGATTTTGTGGCTTTGTAAAAATCATAAAAATGAAAGCCGGTGCCTGTGTCAAAGGCCAGATCGCCAAGCGTTTCATTTTTGAAGTCATCTTTGATAAAGGCGCTGATCGCCTGATTTTTTTGCTGAATGTTGAGTTGGGTTCTGCCTTGCGTAAAGCTGGTCTCACTTAGCTGCATGATCTGAAGGCCAACAACGCTTACCAATGCCAGTAATGTCATGGCGATCATCAATTCGACAAGGGAAAATCCTGCTGCTACAGGGCGATCAAACTGGTTGCGTCGGTGTCTTGTCACGGGGCTGCATCTCGCGTCGATTGTGTTTTTCAAAGCACAGTAAAATTATCAGCATTAACTTTTGAATTAGAACTTTCTAATTTTGCGACCGGATTCGACTATGCAGATAGTTTAGATCGTTGACCTGATCAAAATCATCGTATATCACCGGCGCATAGCCTTCTTGCGGCCCGGTGGCAGAGTGGTTATGCAGCGGTTTGCAAAACCGTGTACATCGGTTCAATTCCGGTCCGGGCCTCCATTTTTTCTGTTATGTTTAGGATTGCAGTTGCCGTTCGGGGCGATTGCCCAGCAGACGCAAGGGTGCTTTTGCAGGCGCATGGGTGCAGGCGCATTGGTGCAGGCACCATTGCGTGATGATATGATCGCGGCGTCTTGGCCTATTTGCTGAATGAAATTGGATTGGAGATGGAATGTCGCGCACGATGGCAAATGTCCTTATGTGCTGCGCGGCCCTGTTTTGGGGCGCGACGTTTATTGCGCAAAAGACTGGAATGGAAACCATCGGGCCGATGGGCTTTACCTTTGGCCGCTATGTCATTGGCACGCTGGTGCTGGTGCCGTTGGCTATTTGGGAGGCGCGCAAGGTCAGCCTCATGTCGGCTATGGTTAAGGATCGCAGGCTGTGTTGGGGCGCCTTTGGGCTGGGTCTTTTTATGTTTGGCGGGATCGGGCTTCAGCAAACCGCACTTATTTACACGAATGTTGCCAATGCGGCGTTTCTAACAGCGCTTTATGTGCCGCTAGTGCCATTGATTGCAGCAGTTTTTTTGCGCCGTTATGTGGCGATGAATATCTGGCCTGCTGTCGTTATCTCGTTGGTTGGTAGTTTCCTTCTATCTGGCACGTCTAGTCTATCAGCGCAATTTGGTGATTTGCTGATCGTCGGTGGTGCGTTCTTTTGGGCCGGACATATCTTGTTGATCCAGTCAGTAATGACAAAAATAAATGCCCCGTTTCAGCTGTCAGTACTGCAATCGATTGTGACCGCGCTCATCGCCGGATTGGTGATGTTGCCGCTTGAGGCGCCAGCACCGGGTGATTTTTTGCCGATGTTACCCCAGCTCGCCTTTGCTGGCATTGTCGCGGTGGGGCTTGGCTTTACCATCCAACTTGTGGCGCAGCGTCACACCACCGCCCCCGCGGCAGCCCTTATCCTGTCACTTGAGTCTGTATTTGCTGCTTTTTTTGGCTGGTGGTTACTTGGCGAGACGCTTGTTCTGCTGGCGGTTTTTGGTTGTATCCTGATTTTTCTGGCTGTTGTCCTTGCAGAAGTGGTATCAGAACGCCAGATCAAGACGATTTTCAGAAACTTTCGCAAGCCTAGATGACGACCTTGGGTTCGGCGTGCTAGAAGCTATCAGCGGTATTCGGTAACCTCTGCGGTTTTGATCGGATTTTCGGTAATCCAAGGGTTGCGATACTGCCGTTTATTTTTTCCTATGGTGAGGCCTTAATGACAAAACCTGCTATTTCCAGCGATCAATCTGTGGCAAGCGCGGCATTGCGGGGGGCAATGGGTCAATATTTAACCGGGGTTACAATTGTCACCGTGACCGGGCCTGACAATGTTCCATATGGTCTGACGGTAAATTCGTTCAATTCGGTTTCATTGACGCCGCCGCTGATCCTGTGGTCACTTGATAACCGGAATGAGAGATTGGCGTTGTTCAAGCGCGCTGGCGGTTTTGCGGTAAATATCCTGTCGGCAGATCAGTTGGATCTATGCAAGGTTTTTTCAGGTGCTGAAAACAACCGATTTGCCAATTGTGATTGGGATTTTGGCCCCTATGGACAACCGCTTTTGGCGCAATCTCTGGCAAGTCTGGAATGCCGGCCTTGGGCGGAGTATGATGGTGGTGATCACACTATTTTTGTGGGTGAAGTCATGTCAATCAAACAGTCTGATGGCAAGCCAGCGGCCTTTTATAAGGGCAAGCTTGGCCAGTATGACGGTGGTTAACCCGACGCAACAGAAAAGGCCGGTTGAGCCCAAAGCACGTTAAAGATGGAACGCGAACCTCCCATTTTGGCCGATCTGGTCTTTCTTGGTGGCGGCCATGCACAAATCGCCGCAATCAAAAGCTTTGCGATGAATCCGGTTCCGGGTTTGCGGCTAACGATTGTGACTGCAACGACACGCACGCCCTATTCCGGTATGCTTCCGGCCTATGTTGAAGGTGTGTGGGACGATGATGATTTGCACATTGACCTAGCCCATCTGGCCCAGTTTGCCGGGGCCAGGCTGATTGTGGCGCCCTGCAGCGGCATTGATGCTGATGGTCGCACGCTGTTCTTTGACGATCGGCCACCGCTGCATTTTGATTTGTTATCAATTAATATTGGTGGACAGCCTGATTTAGACGCAATTAAGGGAGCCGTTGATCATCTGATACCGGTAAAACCGATTGCCAAATTCCAGCAGGCTTTTGATGGTTTGCGCGCTGATGGCTTGCCAAAACGGATTGCGGTAATTGGCGGCGGCGCGGCTGGGTGCGAATTGGCCTTGGCGCTCAGGAAACGCTGGCAAAGCCATGGGGTTGTGCCGCAAATGACGCTTTATAGCCGCTCGCTTAAATTGCTGTCACAAATGTCGCCTCGTGCTGGCCAGCTTATGCTTGCGGCGTTGCATAAAGCTGATATTCGGCTTCGGCTGGGATGTGAGGTAGATACCGTCGAGGCTGGACGTTTGCACTTTGGTGATAAGTTTGAGGAATTTGACGCCGGGTTTCTGGTATCGGCAGTGCGCCCGCCGCGCTGGTTGAGTTCGACCAGTCTTACGCGTGATAAAAATGGCTTCCTTGCGGTTCGGCAAACGCTGCAATCAACAAGCCACCCCTATATTTTTGCAGCTGGTGACATTGCGACGATTGAGGCTGATCCGCGGCCAAAGGCAGGTGTTTTTGCGGTACGGGCCGGGCCGGTTCTGGCCAAGAATTTGCGCAAATATCTGCACGGGAGCAGGTTGAAAAAATGGGCTGCGCAAAAACGCTACCTTGCCATCATTGGCTGTGCTGATGGCGGCGCAATTGCATCTTGGGGGCAATTCGGCGTTAAGGCGGACTGGTTTTTGGCCTTGAAATACTGGATCGACCGGCGGTTTATGGCGAAATATCAGAATCTATCAATGCCCGCCTTGCCTGCGCCGGCGCCATTTGCAGGACTTGATGGCGGTCAAAATATCCAGCAAGACGCCAAGGATGATGCCGGATCGGGCTCGCGTGCCAATGATCCAGCCTATGCGGCCATGCGGTGTCTTGGCTGTGCAGCCAAGGCTAGTCACGCAGTTTTGGCGACCGCGCTGGAAGATGCTGTAAATTTAGCGATATCACAGGGTGCCGAGCGTGCATTGATGCCAGATCAGGGGATTGAGAGCGATGCCGCGATGATGGATGCGCCGCCGGCCGGCAGCAAGCTGGTGCAATCGGTTGATGTCTTGTCGGAAATTGTCTCTGATCCGTTTTTGCTTGGCCGGATCGCCGCTGTTCATGCGTTGAGTGATCTTTATGCGGCATTGGCAACGCCAACCTCGGCGCTGGCAATTATTAACCTTCCCGAAGCCAGTTTGACGATCCAGACCAATCAATTGACGCAAATTCTTGCTGGCGGGTTATGCGCGCTAAGCGAAGATGGGGTCCGGCTAAATGGCGGTCATACCAGTGAAGGCGGTGCGCTATCGGTCGGGTTTTCCGTCACCGGATATTGTCAGGCCGAGATAGCGGCGCAAGCCACGAAAGCCGCTCAAGCCGCTCACGGCGATGACAGTCTGGATGATCTTGTTCTGGTGCTAACAAAACCGATTGGTACCGGAGTGATTATGGCGGGGCAGATGCAGCTCGTTGCCAAAGCTGAATGGGTCGATGCCGCAATCGCCCAGATGGCGAAATCAAACATGATTGCTGCGCAGAAATTCGCTGAAAAAGGGGCTATTGGCGCGACCGATATCACTGGTTTCGGGTTGGCGCGTCACGCCCAGAACCTAAGCCTTCGCGTGGGGGCTAGGGGGTGCATGATTGACCTTGCCGCCCTGCCCGTGCTTGATGGTGCGCTAACGCTGATATCGTCTGGCATTAGGTCAAGCCTGCATGATCAAAACCGCGCGGCGGTGGTTTTGAATTCCCGTCAGATTGATCATGCGGCTGCCAGATATTTTGCTGCGCATATTGAAACCCTGTTTGATCCGCAAACCAGTGGTGGCTTGCTTGGTGTTTTCCGGTTAGACGCCGCAACAAGGCTGATTGATGAATTGCGGGGTGATGGTATTGCCGCTGCGGTTATTGGCAGGCTTGAATGCAGCCATGATGGCATCATGTTAACCGGTAAATTGCCCCAAACGAGCGATCATTGAGAGGCTTTGCCAAAATGATGCGATATACCCAGATAATCTCTTTTTGCTGTGAGGCCGAATAAATGTCGACACCCATTAATCGCATTTCGGCCGATCTGGATGTGATCAAAAAAGCCAGTTTTGACAGCATTATTGACGTGCGTTCACCAGCTGAATTTGCTGATGATCATATGCCGGGCGCGATTAATCTGCCGGTGCTTGATGATGATGAGCGCGCGCAAATTGGCACCCTCTACAAACAAGTAAACCCGTTTGAGGCCAAACGCGCCGGGGCGGCACTTGTGGCGAAAAACATTGCCGCACATCTGCAAAGCCAGCTTGCCACGAAAGACCGTGATTGGCGGCCGCTGATCTATTGCTGGCGGGGTGGTCAGCGAAGCGGTGCGATGGCGCGCATCTTCAGCGATATTGGCTGGCACAGCACAGTCATTGAGGGGGGCTACAAAGCCTATCGCAAGACCGTTTTGGATCAGCTGGATGACGTGCCAGCGCGGTTTCGGCTGATTGTGTTATCGGGCGCAACCGGTACCGCCAAAACCCATATTTTACGGGCAGCTGCAACTATGGGTATGCAGGTCTTGGATCTTGAGGCACTTGCCAATCATCGCGGCTCGTTACTTGGCAGCGAACCGGGGTCGCCGCAGCCTGCCCAGCGGCTGTTTGAATCACATTTGCTGTCGGTCATGTTGAAATTTGATCCGGCACGGCCAGTTTTTATCGAGGCTGAAAGCAACAAGATTGGCCAGATACACGTTCCAGCTGCCCTATGGGCGTCTATGCGGCAAGCAAGCCGTGTCAGCCTTGTTGCCCCCATTGACGCGCGTATCGCCTTTCTGCAGCGCGATTATCATCACATTATTGAACAGCATGAAAACGTGATGGAACTGCTTATGGGGCTTCGCCATCGCTATAGCGCGGCAACCCTTGCCGAATGGCAGGACATGATTAAGACCGGTGACTGGAGCCGCTTTGTTCGCAGCTTGCTCGAAACGCATTATGACCCGTCCTATGCGCGCTCAACTGCATCGAGGCCGCTGACCGATATTCTAGCGCTCACAGCAACCGCGCTTGATGATGACGATATCCACCGGCTTGCCGGCAAGCTCGCTGAACGCTTGGCAAGGCACTATTCCCCGGTAGCTCAGCGGTAGAGCAAGCGACTGTTAATCGCTTGGCCGGCGGTTCGAATCCGTCCCGGGGAGCCATTTCTTTCTTCCGTAAAATCAGTGGTTTAACTAAGTTTTCGTCACTGGATGAAAGCTATCTAATCGCTTGCCCCTCTGGGCCGATTTCGTCACGCGATTATGCGTGAAGTCCATCGCTTGATTTGGGTCAACCATAACCTTAGCCCTCGCACAACCCTCTGTTATCGCTTGATACCGCTGTGACAGGGCGTGATCATTGGTTTGCTGGTGTTTGACGTTTGTCTAACTAGGGCAAGCGATTGATCTTTGACGATCAAAAAAGGGCAAGCGATAAAAAAACGCTTTTTAGCCATTGCCTAAAAAAAATAAATGCGGACATCACAACTGTTAACTTCGAGGGCTAGCACGGTTGCACCCACTGCAGTCCCCTCTGCCAATTAAAAGGGGTTGTCTTGCGCGAGAACGATGTTGGCGCAAAAGCAAGCTCAGATGAACGCTCTTACGAAACAGCAAAATAACGCTGCTACCGGTGATGCGGCGTCAGTCTTTTTGTTTGCACTTCCGCTTGGGTCTGTATTCGGAGCGGATGTGGAGGGTGAGCTTGCCACAGTTAATTCTGGGCGTTGCATTGCGCCACCCAAGTGATTTTTTTTATGTCTCGGTGCGTTTCGGTGTGTTTCGGTGTGTTTGCTGCCTATTTGTGGCGCGCTTCTAAAACCGTTACCGCATCGGCTAATGATAGGCCGGCATCTTCTAGCAACACCATCATATGGAACAGCAAATCAGCCGCCTCATTCGCCATTTCTTTGCTTTCATCCTTCATTCGTGCCAATGCCAGTTCCACCCCCTCTTCGCCGACCTTCTGGGCGATGCGGGCCTTGCCCTCGGTAAATAGGCTGGTGGTATAGCTGCCGTGAGGCATGGTCTTATGACGTTCGGCAATCAGCGCTGCTAATTTATCCAGAAAAACTATATTGCTGGGCGTGGAATCATTGAAGCAGGTTCTTGTGCCGGTATGGCAAGCTGGGCCTTGCGGGCGCGCCTGAATGAGGATTGTATCGGCATCGCAGTCAATTTCACCACTGATGAAATCAAGCCAGTTGCCCGAGGTCTCGCCCTTTGTCCATAGCCGATTCTTTGAGCGGCTGAAAAAAGTTACCTTACCGCTGCTCAGCGTTTGCTCAAGCGCATTACGATTCATATAGCCAAGCATAAGCACCTGACCGCTCGATGAGTTCTGGATGATGGCTGGTACCAGCCCGTCGCCCTTATCCCAGTCAATTTGATCAAGATTTATATCTGGCATGACTAAACTCGCACTTCGATTGCTGCTGATTTCAGATAGGCTTTTAAGTCCGGAATGGGAATTTTACCGCTATGGAATACCGATGCTGCCAATGCGCCATCAATATCGGTTTGCCGGAATAAATCGGCAAAATGAGCATAGTCTCCGGCCCCGCCCGAGGCGATAACCGGCACAGTTACCGCAGCACGCACCGCCGCAAGCTGTTCAATGTCGTAACCCTGACGAACGCCGTCATTATTCATGCAGTTCAACACGATCTCACCAGCACCAAGGCGGGTAAGTTCGCGTGCCCATGACACTGTATCCCGTTTTGACTTAATGGTTTTAGTTTCATCCCCAGTGTATTGATAAACATGTAATTTATCGCCTTCGCGCCTGCTATCAATACCAGCAACAACGCATTGTGTACCAAAACTGGCAGCCAGTTCGGAGATAAATTCAGGCCGTTCCAAAGCAGGTGAATTTACCGAAATTTTGTCGGCGCCATCATTCAGGATCGCTTTGGCATCGGCAATCGTGCGAATACCGCCGGCCACACAAAAAGGAATGTTAATCCGGCGGGCAATCTGATTAACCCAGCCCTTGTCGACAACGCGCCCATCACTGCTGGCGGTAATGTCATAGAACACCAATTCGTCAACGCCCTCGTCGGCATAACGCTGGCTAAGGTCTAAAATATCGCCCATATCAACATGGTTACGAAATTGCACGCCTTTCACAACGCGGCCGTCTTTAACATCAAGACAGGCGATAATCCGTTTGGTTAACATGCGACCGCCTCCAATGCTTGGGCAACGGTAAAGCGCCCCTCATAGAGCGCCTTACCAATAATCACCCCATCGGCGGTCAATCCATCAAGGTCGGCTAGCGCGCTGACCCCGCCAGATGCTTGCAATTGCACTTGCGGATATTTTTGTTTTACTTCTTGATAAAGGTCGCGATTACAACCGGTTAATGTGCCGTCACGATCAATATCGGTGCAAAGTGCATGACGAAGTCCGTCGTCTTGATAGGTTTCGATAAAATCAAATAAAGACAGGCTGCTGGCCTCTTGCCAGCCAGAAACCGCAATATAAAACCCGTCATTTTGCCAAATCACATCGGCAGCTAGGCAAATTTTCTCAGCTCCGAAAGCGGCAAAAATACCTTTGGTGGTGGCAGGGTCACGAACTGCGAGGCTGCCGATTACGATCCGGCTTGCGCCAGCGTCAACCAGTGCAGCAACATCGTCGAATGACCGAATGCCGCCACCTGTCTGTACCTTTAGGCCGGTGCTGCTGATAATCTTTGCAATCAGATCAATCTGCCGGTTATCAGGGTTTTTTGCACCATCAAGATCCACCAGATGTAACCAGTCAGCACCCGCATCAGCATAGGATTGCGCAACCGCCACAGGGTCATCGCCATAGGTTGTTAATTGATCAAAATCGCCCTTATGCAAACGCACAACTGCACCGCCAATCAGGTCAATTGCGGGGTAAATGATCATGATGGCATCTCCAGAAAATTGCGTAAAATCTGCGCGCCAACCGGCCCTGAACGTTCGGGGTGAAATTGGCATCCCATAAAGTTATTTTTGGCGACAATCGCGGTAAAATCATCGCCATACGACGATGCCGCAACGGTATCGGACGTCACTGGCGCAAAATAACTATGCACAAAATAGACATGTGCGCCGTCGTCAATGCCGGCCAATAGGGGGTGATCTTGCTGACGGGCAAGCCGATTCCATCCCATATGTGGCACCGACCGGCCGGGCGCTGGTGTGAAGCCTGAACAATTTGCCGCAAAAAGCCCCAAAAGCGGCGTGTCACCCTCGGCTGAACGCGCAAATAACAGCTGCATTCCAAGGCAAATTCCCAAAACTGGCTGGGTCAATTCGCGGATACAGTCAATAAGCCCGGTTTGCGCAAGACGCTGCATCGCCACCGGCGCTGCCCCAACGCCTGGCAGTAAAACCTTATCGGCGGATCGGATGGTGGCGGCATCGTCGGTTAATATAGAGGCCGCCCCAAGACGTTCCAGCGCAAATTGAACCGAGGCGATATTTGCCCCGCCGCTATCGATAATCGCGATCATAATGTTCCCTTTGTGCTGGGCATCTCGTTACCCTCGATACGGATAGCCTGACGCAACGCGCGGCCAAACCCCTTAAAACAGGCCTCAACCATGTGATGCGTGTTCTCGCCAGTTACCTCGATATGCAAATTGGCCTGCATATGTTCAGCCAGCGAATAAAACACATGAGGCACCATATCGCAGGGCAAATCGCCAACATTGCTTTCGGGAAAATCAGCCTTGAAATCCAGATAGAAGCGACCGCCGAAATCAAGCGCAACCTTTACCAGTGACTCATCCATGGGCAAGAAAAACCCATAACGGCCAATCCCACGCTTGTCGCCTAGCGCACCGCGGATAGCCTGTCCAAGCGCAATCGCGCAATCTTCAACCGAATGATGCGGATCAATATGCAAATCACCATCACATTCCAGCTCAAGCGAAAACCCGCCATGTTTGGCAATCTGATCCAGCATATGATCATAGAAACCAACGCCAGTATTAATCTTAACCGGGCCAGCCTGATCTAAATTGACGGTAACTGAAATTGCGGTTTCGCTGGTTTTTCGGGTGACGCTAAACCGGCGTTGTTCTGGCAAGGCCTCTGTAGCCTCGCTCGACATTACCGCCAGCAGTCGCTGCATCTCAGTTTCACTGCCAACCGAGATACGAACCGCGTTCTCCAGTCCGGGCTGGTGCGACTGATCGCGCAGGATAATGCCTGCATTGCGCGCCCTTTCGCAAAAATCAGCGGCATTGCGAACAATCAGTAACAGATAATTTGCATCTGACGGCAGAACCGATAAAACATCGCCACATTGTGCCATCTGCCGCGCATAGACATCACGGCGCGCAATAATATCAGCCCGCTTTTCAGCCAATTTCATGGTGTTTTTGGGCTTAAGAATGGTCAATGCCGCCTGCGTTACTGGCACCGCCAACGGATATGGCGCCAACACTTTTTGCAACAAGCCAGTGATATCAGCCCGCGCCACCACCGCACCGCACCGCAAACCCGCTGCCGCATGTGATTTGGATAAGGTTCGCAACACCACCAGATTGGCAAATTGATCCAGCTTGGCAATCATGCTTGGCTGATCACTAAATTCGATATAGGTCTCGTCGACGACAATCAATGCCCTATCGGCATAGTCTTCGCAAAGGCTATGGATTGCCGCCGCATCCATCAAGTTGGCAGTCGGATTATTTGGCGAACATACAAAAATCATTTTAGTATTCGCATCGACGGCCTTGGCAATTGCTTTCAGATCAAGGCCAAAATCGCTGTCCAACATGGCTGATTTTACGGCCACACCCTGCAACATCGCCGATTGAGCATACATCGCAAAGGTTGGCGGGCAGATCACGATATTATCAACCCCCGGAACACAAAAGGCCCGCATCAGGCAATCAATACCCTCATCCGCGCCGCGGGTAATCGTCAGATTGCGCGATGAAACGTCAAGCCACCGGCAGAATCCATCGACTAGTGCTTGGGGCTGCTGCGCCGGATAACGTGACAGGCCGCTGGCACCAACAAAAGGCTCATAGGCGCATTCATTGGCGTCCAGAAAGATGGTCTGGCTGCCTGGTAATTGCAGTGACCGCGCTGAAACATAACCAGCCATAGCCAGAATTTCCGGGCGCGCACGTTGACAGATTGCTGTCATTTCAGAGAGTGAATTGCTTGTCATGGTGTTAATCCAGCATTTTTTCGATGGGAACAACAAGAATGGAATTAGCGCCATTGGCTTTCAGATCTTCCATCGTGTCCCAGAACACCCCCTCCTCGCAGACAGCGTGAACTGCAACCATATCATCGCGGCCCTGCAGCGGCATGACTGTTGGAGATTGCGAGCCGGGCAGCACTGCCTTGATCGCGTCAAGCGAGTCAATTGGGCTGTTCAGCATGATATAGCGGCTGTTTTCCGCGCGCAGCACCGCCTTAATGCGCGATGTGACTTTTTCGGCCAATGCGGCAATGTCGGGATCATCAATCTGATTGCTCACAAGCACCGCCTGTGATTCGAGGATGATGTCCTTTTCTACAAGGCCGTTCGACGCCAAGGTACTGCCAGTTGACACAAGGTCACAAATCACATCGGCAAGATGTGTTCTTGGTGCCACCTCAACAGCGCCTTGCATCGTTACAATGTCTGCGTCAATTTTGTGATCTGCAAGATATTGTGCCAATAACCCCTTATATGATGTCGCGATAACCTTGCCTTTAAGTGAGCTGATTGACTGGTAATCAAAATCATGTGGCACAGCAATCGACAGGCGACATTTGCCATAGCCAAGCGGCAATAGCTGGCGAAGTCCGGCAAATTTACCATTGCCAAGCGCCTGCTTTTCCAACAGGCCGTTCTGCCCTAAAATGCCGAGTTGGCAAACATCGGTTGCCAGAAACGCCGGAATATCGTCATCACGAACGAGAAAAATATCTAACGGGAAATTCTGCGCACGACATAAAAGCTGATCACGGCTTTTGGCCAGCGAAATACCGCATTTTTCCAGAAGCTGTATCGACATATCGGCAAGTCTGCCCGATTTCTGGATGGCTATTTTCAGCCGTTTTTCGTCACTCATAACTTACCCTGTCTTTGCATGATTGTTTTATAGCCATCAAAACCGTTGTTTAAAAACCGGGCCACACGAACGATTGTTGCAGTGCTCACGTTGGTTTCCTCGGCAATTTTGCGGTACGGCACCTTTTTCACCAGCATTTGTGCAACGCGCCATCGATCGATCAACCCCTCTAATTCAGTTGGCGTGCACAGGTCGTAAAAGAAATTGCGCGCCTCATCGGCGTTTTTTAACGCCAGAATGGCGTCAAAAAGATCATCTTCATGCGTCGTGTCTATCTGGTCGCGTTTCACCAGCGCCTCATCCTGAAATGATTAATGCTTTAATGTGATAGCGGTTTAATACGCTAAAACAAACCTGTCAAGCGGCAACAGCCCAATGATTTACAAAAATGAATGATTTATGGAAGTGTGGGAAACCGGTTCCGGTCGCGCGCCTCGTCAGCGTATATGACCTAATCAAAGACCAGTCAAACTAGAGATCGCGCGCCCGTTTTATTGACAGCAACCTGCCTTCATCCGAAATAATGTCGCAAATTTTGGGCGCGACAAACCCAATATCTGCAGTACAGCAGGTTGGAAAATAGCCAAGGTTTTGCTCGGCATGGCCGTCACCAACCATATGATTTAGCAGTACGACAAGGCTGGGATTATGCCCAATCACAGCTACATCTGACAAATCACCAGCATGATCAATGATTGCGTGCAGCAATGTGCTTGCCGACGCTTCATAGAGCGCATCTACATATTTGGCCTCAATATTATCAGGCCAGTGCAGTTTTATGTGCTCATAGGTTTCGCGGGTGCGCACGGCCGGAGACACTAATACCAATTGTGGCAGCATTTTATGGGCGGCAATAAAGCCACCAACAGCTGCGGCGTTTTGCTGGCCGCGGGTAATCAACGACCTGTCAATATCTTGCTTGCCGGCCATCGGTGTTTCGGCTTTGCCATGCCTGATGAGTGTGATGCGCGCCATGATGGGTTATATGCCCCTTTTTACCTATCTTTTGTTACGCCGAGCCCCCGCTTGTGTGAGCCATTTGCTATCACTTAACGTTTTTACGATCGCTGGACGTTTTTACGATCGCTGGCTTTGCCTGATGGTGCCACGAACAACAGAGCCTGCCAAGAATGGAATTACCCCGAATATGGCGCGATCCATCACAGGAAATGCAGTTTTAGATTTACAAATGATATCGGGCTTTTACATTATCGACTATTCCGCCCGCTATCTCGTGCATTTTTGCTTGTCGCTTGGTAGGCTGGTATCGCACTAAAAATCCACAAAGGTGAATTCATGTCGCAAAGCAATGTTCCCGGATTTGTTGCTGCAATTGGCAACACGCCGTTGATCCGTCTAAAGGCTGTTTCGGAAATGACCGGATGTGAGATTTATGGAAAAGCCGAGTTCATGAATCCAGGGGGATCGGTTAAGGACAGAGCGGCCAAGGCGATCATTGAGGATGCTGAGGCGCGCGGCCTTATCGGGCCTGGTGGGCTGATCGTTGAGGGCACGGCTGGCAATACCGGTATTGGGTTGACCATGGTTGGCAATGCCAAAGGCTATAAGTCGGTAATCGTTATGCCGGAAACCCAAAGTCAGGAAAAAAAGGATGTTTTGCGTGTATGCGGGGCAGATTTGCGCCTTGTGCCAGCAGCGCCCTATAAGGATCCGAACAATTATGTGCGTTATTCCGAAGCGCTGGCAAAAGAGCTGTCGGCAACGCATAATGGCGGGGTGATTTGGGCCAATCAATTTGATAATACAGCGAATTTGCAGGGGCATTACCAGACCACTGGCCCCGAGATATGGAATCAGACTGACGGGCTGGTAGATGGCTTTATCTGCGCTGTTGGATCTGGTGGCACACTTGCCGGGGTTGGTAAATTTCTGAAAGAAAAGAACAAGGACATTAAAATAGGGCTTGCGGATCCCGAGGGCTCGGCACTGTTTAATTATTATCGTCATGGTGAATTGAAATCAGACGGAAATTCGATTTCTGAGGGCATTGGTCAAGGCCGAATCACCGCCAATCTTGCCGAGGCTCCCGTGGATATGGCGTTCTGCCTGAATGACAGCGAGGCCTTACCGCTGATTTTTGACCTGATGCAGAATGAGGGGCTTTATCTTGGCGGCTCTACCGCAATTAACGTTGCGGGCGCTGTCGCTATGGCGCGCGAATTGGGCCCGGGTCACCGGATTGTTACGATCTTATGCGATTCTGGTCAGCGTTATCAGTCAAAGGTCTGGAACCCTGAATTTTTGAAATCAAAGAATTTGCCGGTGCCAAGCTGGCTGTAATGGTCCGCTTTGTCTGCCAGCAGAGCAGCGCTAAGTTTCCAAACTGATTATAAAAGAGGTTTTTATGCCATCTTCAGCGTCTTCAACACCATTGACGGTTACCGCCGGATGGCTTGTCGAAAATCTCGGTAAAACGGGGGTTAAAATCCTCGATGCAACATCGCATCTGCCAACATTGGGGCGTAATGCGAATGACGAACATCTTGCCTGCCGCATCGCTGGATCAGGCCGGTTTGACATTGATCGAATTGCTGATAAATCGTCCCCTCTTCCGCATACACTTCCCTCTGCCGATCTGTTCCAATCAGAGATGCAATTGCTTGGCCTCAACAATGATGATCATGTGATTGTCTATTGCGACTCGGTGTTTTTAAGCGCAGCGCGTGCATGGTGGATGCTGCGCCTGTTTGGGCATGACAAGGTTAGTGTTCTTGATGGTGGCCTCAAATCATGGCTTGCCATTTCTGGGCCAACGGAATCCGGCCCAGCAAATAATGTTGATAAAGGCAGTTTTAGCGTTCGGGCGCCCGTTGGGGCACAGATGATCCCGATGGAGAGCCTTCGCAATCTGGTCGAGCTTGGCGTTGCCGGGCAAATCGCAGATGCCCGCTCACCCGGCCGTTTTGCGGGCATTGACCCCGAACCTAGGGCCGGTTTGCGTGGCGGTCACATGCCCGGTGCCTCAAATGTGCCAATTGCCAGCCTCATTGATAAAGATGGTGGTTTGCGTTCAATTGACGAGATTGCTGCAGCCTTTGCCGCTGGCGGGATTGAAACCAGCCGTCCAGTGATTACTACCTGTGGTTCGGGCGTGACTGCTTGCGGCCTTGCGCTGGGGCTGGCGCTTCTTGGCAATGAAAATGTCTTTGTCTATGACGGATCATGGAGTGAATGGGGCGCGTCTGATGCGCCGGTTGAAACGGGTAGCTAATTTTTTGGTAGCTAATTTTTTGTCATCTGGGTGCGTAAATAATGCCGTTTATTTTGCCTTTGGTAGACTGATGCCAGCATTATGGGCATAAACCTTGGCAACTGCGGCATCGTCCTCACGGCCAAGCCCTTGCCCGGCAGCAGCGACAAATTGCTGCAAAGCAGCGGCGGCCAGAGGCGCAGAAAAGTTCGACCCCTTTGCCACATCCAACACAATGCCAAGGTCTTTGAGCCAGATATTTACTGCGGAATGTGGTGTGTAATCACCATCAACAACGTGCGGTGCACGATTTTCAAACATCCAGCTCGTGCCGGCGCATTTTGAAATCACCTCGACAATGCGCGCCGCGTCGACGCCCTGGCTAATGCCAAATGTCAGCGCTTCGCCCATGGCCGCGATATGCACCCCGGCCAATAGCTGGTTAACCGCTTTCATCGCCGATCCAGCACCAGCCTCATCGCCAAGCCGGTAAACAGTTTGGGTAATGGCATCAAGCGTCGGTTTTGCCGCGTCAAAGCTTGATGCGCTGCCGGACGCCATCATGGTGAGCGCGCCCTCGGCCGCCTTTACTGAGCCGCCAGATATCGGGGCGTCAAGATATAAGATTTGGAACGCGTCGCATCGTGCAGCCAGATCACGCGCCAGATCAGGTGCCACGGTTGCACAAGAGACCACCACGCTACCCGGGCGCATATGCGGCACAATGCCATTATCGCCAAACAGAATATCAACGGTTTGCGCACCGTTTAGCACCACTGAAACAACAACATCTGATTGCGCGCCCGCATCGGCGACCACCGCCTGATCGCCGCCCTTGGCAATGAATTTGGACTGACTATCCGGATTGACATCAAATCCATAGACATGATGGCCGGCAGCCAGTGCCGAGCACGCCACGCCAAACCCCATTGAGCCAAGCCCAAAAACGGAAATCACTTGTTTTGACATGGTTATTAATCCTCGTGTTTCGCGCCGCCGCCTCAATTAATGGCAATATAGCGTTGGCCGCTGCGTTCGGTCATAGATGCGCCAAATTATAGCACAAACAACAATAGCACAGGAAAACCGCTGTGCTATCGAGGTCGCTAAACGCCGCCAACGAAGTTATGCAAGCCGCAATAAGACGCAACCTAGATGCGCATTACGACGTCGGGGCGGATTTCAATGGGGATTATTTAGCGCCAACTTGCGCCCATTCTGGAACCCATGTTGGATAGCTGGAGCATGCGCCAAAGGCAAGGCAGCTGGCTAAAAGGACGATTGTTAGTGCAGATTTTTTCATAATTAACCCCTAATAAAGATAAAATTTGATTAGTGATTGGGTCACAGACTGGGGGTTAAAGTCAATAGATGAAACAGTAAAGATGCCGGTAATTCTCAAAATTGATACTATGATTATGATTGCTAAATTCCCGGTATCAGCGGGACACCGCTGCAGGCAGCAATAATCGACATTGCAGCAATCAAAGCCCCGACTTTGAGGGCTCTATCGACGGTGCGGATGACCGTGAATGGCTTTGACTGGCGTGTGTGACGCGTTTCTCGGATTGCATTCGTCGCTAAAAACAAAGTCATTCTCCCAACATTTTTTAAAAAAAAATAGACATTAGAAAAGAGCTACAGCGTTGATGAAGTCACCGCAGCTTCTTTTGCCACTTTTTCAATCATCGGACGAGTGAATCACAGAATAGAGGGTTTGTGAATCTTAAAAGTGATTTTTTGCAAAAAAAGGCCCCACTGCCTGGGGGAGGAAGGCAGTGAGGCCGGTTAGTCCAAATTCGGCTGGAGGAAATGAATTTGGGTGTCGTAGAGAGGTAAGGCCCGATGGCAATTCCTGATAACCACCGGACCCCCTCCCTAGGTGTTATTGTTTAGCGGTAAATCATTATGCAAAGAAGGCTTGTTTTTGCATGAATATGATGCGTTTTTTGCAGCGCCACCCAAAATGCCGCACTGCCGAGTTTTTTAAGGACTTATATACATAAATACACAAAGTAGGTTGCTATAGGTCCTCAATCACCAGAGTGCTATAGTCCATAAACCGCAACCAAGCATCAATAGGCAGGCAAACAACATTGTTGGTTGTTTTTATCTGTAAACAAAGTGCGGTTGTCAAAATGCTACAGTCGTAACAAAGCCTACAGCTAATTTGGCGCGGGCTTTTTTTGCAAAAAAATTTGAGAACACTTAATATCGAGTGATCAAGGGTGCGATTTCTTGCCCCCCCTCACCTTTACAGCAATAATGCAGTTGATTTTTGTGGGGCTAAACCCAACATCTACGCAATGATCAGATTAATAATTTTAGCCGCTGTCGGCATCGCCATTGGATTACTTTTATCAAAGCTCTTCTCCAAGAAGAGTGATGATGTGGTTGATGGAAAGGTGCTAGACGCAGAAGCAAGACCAAGCAAGCCAAGCCTGCTGCCTGTTTTGTTATTTGGCGCGGTGATAGCTGGCATTGTGTTCTTTGTGTTGCCACGATTTGGTATCAGCGTCATGGGCTTGCTTCAAAAACTGCTCGCTTTCTTGCCATTGATCAGAGGTTTTCTGCCTTTTTAAGCAACCGCCAACAATGTCTCGCATTTTTTTGAAGCTATTTTTCGCAGGGATAATGGCGATTCCGGGAGGACTCGAACCCCCAACCTGCTGATTAGAAGTCAGCTGCTCTATCCAGTTGAGCTACGGAACCTTTTAAAAGATGCGCTTGGTTGTGCCGGTTTTTACCAGCTTTGTCCAGACGGGATTTGCCGTAGGGTCTTCACCCCCGAGATCCCGTTTTCAGTGTGTCCAAGCACCATTTCGGGTAAAGGCGAAATTATCGGCGTAGGCCTTTGGCTTTACACGGCGTGATTTCGGTGCTTGCACCACATAGTCAATGTCGTTCGCCTCGGCATAGGTGACCGCCGATTCCATATCAGGAAAATATATCCGCACCTGACGCGCCGTATCAGATGATGATTGCCACCCCATTAAATGATCGGGTTTGGCTGGGCTTTTGCGCGTATAGGCCAGAACCCATTCACACCCGCGGCTAATTTTGGTTTTACGGCCCGATTGCATCGCCGTTTTGCTGGGTTTGTAAATTTTTGCGGTCATTTCAGCCTCGATCGTTTTAAACAGCGCCAATACCGGCAATGTGATATTTATAGGTTTAAATGCTGCGCACGAAAAGCCTAATTTTATGATGCGGCACGGCCGACAATCGCGATGACAGCGATAATCGCCTTCCGGCTCGGCCTGTTCTGTATTATAGCTGTATCTGTGTTCTTATTTTGTTTTGTTACAGGTTTTTTTTCGTGGCTTTTGGTTCAGTTCTTTTCAATAAATCCTACTCCATTCCGCAAAAAATTAGGTGGCTTGGCCTGCTGTCAAAGACCAAGCGTAGCCAGAGAATGACACAGCTGGTTGCCGCAATCATGTCAAGGTGCGACACCCAGAAACCGGTGATCATAGATGTTGGTGCGAATGTTGGTCTGTTTACCAAGGCGTTTGTGGCGGCGTCCAATAAGCCAAAACTCGTGCTGGCAATCGAACCATCGAATTACGTCTATTCGATCTTGGAAATTGTGACCTCAAATCTGTCTGCTGTGCGCTGCCGTAAACTCGCGCTCAGTCATCAGGATGCAGAGGTTCAGTTAAAAACGCCGGTGAAAAAGTCAGGGTCACTTCGGGTTGGGCTTTCGCATATCGGGGGCGGTGATAGTGCGCACGCATTTATTGAGACGGTAACGGCACGACGGCTGGATGATGTGCTCAGTGATGAGGCCATCACGAATGTTGACATCGTTAAAATTGATGTAGAGGGCGCGGAACAATTTGTGCTGGATGGTGCGCCCAACCTATTACATCAAATGCGGCCAATTTGGTTTATTGAGCTGGTACAGGGGCGCGCCGACAATTTTGCCGGCTCAGCTGCTGATATCTTTGCGCAATTTATTGGCGCTGGTTATGATGCTTATGTGTTGACTGACAGTTATGGCTGGGATCAGGTTTCAGCTATTGGCGAGGCTACGGATTATTTGTTTGTACCGTCCAAAGCCTAGCTCCAACCCCAATCCTGTCCAGCGCTCCTGCGGTTTGGTGATGTCAAACAGAGCTTATGGAGTTGCAGTGATGATCTTGATGCCGCAAACTTTCAATATCTAATCAGGCGTCTAACTGGGTGGCACAAGTGATGAATGGCAAGAAACCCATTTGGGAAAGATTAGGCACCAGCCTGAAAATGGGACTGCAGTTTTGTCCAGAGGCCGAATGGTTGCCGCATGATGATATTTTCGGCAATAGCCATAGCAGAGTCCAGCAGATAGCCCTTAAAAATAAGTTATTTGATGAAGTTTTAGGTGATGTGTTTGCGGCCATTGATCTTGGTGATGATGCGTCGCAGGAATGCTGGGAATTGATAACTGCATATGCACAAGATTATTTGGATATATCGCTGCCGGCCCGCGGTGATCTTCACCCTTTAGAAGCTGCCGCGCGTTCAATTCCAGAAGATCTGGCGATTATAAGTCCGGTGATGACTGCTGGTGCAACAGAACCTGATTGGGTTCTAAGTGCGGGCGCCATCGCCTTTCCGGCGCATTGGGTTTTAACCGACAAAATCGCAAAGCCAATGTCGGCTGTCCATGCGCCGGTTCCAGATTATGACAAGAGATTAGAGACGCCGGTTAATAGGTTTTTTAATAACATGAAATCAGGCCCAATCAGCTGTCGCTTCAATTGGTCTTTGCAAATAGATCAAAACCTTTATACCCCGCAGCGGAGCGCCCGTCCGAGTAGCGATAACGCCACCAAAATCGATGATATTTTTGTCCGCATTGAACGGCAGACACTGCGCAAATTGCCAAAATCGGGGCATATTCTATTCACCATCCGCACCAATCTTGAATCGCTTGGCGATTGGGTGGGGGTTGAGGGGGCGTTGGCGTCGCTTGGACAGTTGCTCGAGGATTTGCCGGACGCGCAAAGGCACTATAAAGGGGCGTCACTGTATCTGGATGCTATCCGCCGCGCTGCTGGAATACCCGCCGCCCGCAAATAACAGCTAGATATGCGCCTAACGCCAGAGTAATGGCCGAAAGCGCGGCTTGACCCGTCGTTGTTGCGGAACTGAGCGGTTTAAATAGCTGCCGGTAACGCTGAAAAAACCGATAATGATGAGGGTTATCAGAATGAAATAGACTGCGACGATCGGATAAGGAACGAACGGGTTAAAGGTTTTTTCGGCAAAATATGACGCGTAATAAAGCGCATCACCTTCTTGGCGCCATGCCGGAAAGCCAGAGAAAAAGACCAATGTCGTTGAATGGAACAGAAATATCGCTTCGTTCATATAGGCAGGCCACGCAAGGCGCAGCATGTTCGGAAACATAATCCGGCGGAATATTTGGAATTTGGTCATCCCGCTAGCGCGTGCAGCCTCGATTTGCCCATTTGGTACAGCCTGCATAGCGCCCGAGAAAATCTCACTCGAATAGGCGGCGGTATTGCAAAACAGCACAAAAAGCGCGCCTGCCCATGCTTTTGTCAGCCAGCCTGTAGTTGCATCAATAACAACAACGCCAAGGTCAAGCGTGAGCCCAACCTTTGGCAAAAGCACGAAGGCCTCATAAGCAAAGAAAAACTGGATAAATAATGGCGAGCCTCGAAACAGAAACACAAATCCAGCCGCCGCCACGCGCAGGATGGCAAGCGGGCTTGCCCGACCAAGTGATAAAAAGACCGCAAACCAAAAGCCAAATCCGGTTGCCAAAATGCCAAAATAGATATTCCAGATCAGCCCAGAACCGATAAGCACCATCTGTTCACATAAGGTAATATCGGTTTTAGGTAAAAGTCGCTCACCGATTCCAATGGCGCGCAATCCATAGGCTTGGATCGTTTCAAAACAACTGCTCATGCCCTTAGACCCCGCCTCGAAGAGACGTTTTGCCAGCACTGGCAATCGTCCCCTGCCCGTGGCTCAATCGTGCCATGAGACGCTTATATGCGGCCTCACTGACGGCGGTAAGGCCAAGATAGAAGATCAGTAGAAATGCGAAATAATATAATCGCCAATCCGGATGAGGATAGGCATAAATACCAGTCTTGGAACTGCCAAGCTCGCGCGCCCAATAGACGATATCCTGCAAACCCAATAGGAACAAAAGCGGCGTTGCTTTAATTAGAATTTGCCAGAGGTTAGATAGGCCGGGCAAGGCAAAGACCCACATTTGCGGCACCAATATTCGGCGGAAAATTTGCGAATCCGTCATGCCGAAACTGGCACCTGTCTGAATTTGCGCGATGGGAACAGCCTTAAAAGACCCGACCAGCACATTGCCGGCAAATGCACCAAAAACAATGCCAAACGAAATGACGGCAAGCCCAAATCCATAGACGCTATGCCAAATTGGTGCAGCAGTGGAGAGCGGCAATTTCGCGGCACTGCAGACGATGAAATCATTGCCCTGCCAGACCCCGCCCGGTTGATCAGGGCAAATCATAAGATAACGCAGATATTCAAAAGCCTGATCGAGCGCAATAGGTACAAACAGGAAAAACACGATGTCAGGAACGCCCCGCGCCAGCGCAACATAACCCCGCCCCGGAAGCGATAAAAACGGTGACGCTGACCGACTGGCAACCGCAGCAGCAAATCCAAGACCTAGCGCAACGGGGGCAACGACCGCAATGAGCAGCAGGACTAAAAAGAATGATCCAAAAAATGTGAGATGCTTCGGCGTTGTCAGATAACAGGCAAACCAATCAAAACCGGAAAGCAGCGAAGGATCGGTACAGACGGAAAACATAAGGCCCGCCTAAATCGCGCCGGCCGCAGCGCAAAGCGAGGTTTTCCAGTCACTCTTACGCCGGACAGGTACCCCGGCCAACATATAATTGCTGGCCGGTTCTGTGATGTTAGAAGATTTGGTCATTAGTAGGTTTTGACGTCAGCACCGAACCATTTGACCAGCAATTTGTTCAATGAGCCGTCTTGTTTCATCGATTGGATCGCCTTGTTCATCTTTTCCTTTAGCGCGCTATCAGACTCGCGAACGCCCATGCCGATACCGTCGCCAAGATAGACTTCGCCGATCTGAGCCAGCTTGCCAGCAGATTCTTTAATGATTGGTGCAAGATAATCGCTATCAGCAAGCACTGCATCAGCCTCGCCATTGCGAACCGCAGCGATCGTCTCATCAGGTGTTGCAAATTCAACAAGGGTTGCCCCACTAGCCGCCACATGACCAGCTTGAATTGTGCCGGTTTGTGCGGCGATAACACCGCCCTTAAGGTTCACATTAGACCCCGTAAGCGCGACGTAAAATGATGGTGCAGGCGGATAATAAGCCTCGGTAAAATCAATAACCTTATCGCGCTCGTCAGTGATCGACATCCCGGCAATGATGGTGTCATAGTTTCCTGCTAACAGGTTCGGGATGATTGAGTCCCACTCATTTACCACCCAAACGCAGGTAAGGTTTGCGCGTTTGCACAGCTCATCACCAAGATGGCGCTCGAACCCATCAACTTCTTTTTTGTCATTGATAAAATTATAGGGAGGGTATGCGCCCTCTGTGCCCATACGGATTGTGTCGGCATTTGCAATATTGATGCTAAGTGCGGCCAGCACACCGGCAAATAAAAGTGATTTCATCGTTACACTCCTGATTGTTGTGGTTTATTCCGCAATAGTCCCGATACAGCAAAAGGTGACACGCGTTATAAATCTATCTAGCAGATTTATTGTCAATTGTAACAGCAGAACGCAAAAACTGGCTTAATCTTGACGATTTTGGTGCGGTGAACATATCGGCCGCATTGCCCTCTTCTTCAACCAGCCCTTCATGTAAAAAGATCACATGGTCGGAAATATCGCGAACAAGCTGCATATCATGTGTGACCATGATCATCGTGCGGCCATCACGCGCCAGCTGCAAAATCACCTCGACAACTTCGGCCTCAAGCTCTGGGTCAAGGGCGGATGTTGGCTCATCAAACAGGATAACCTCGGGGTTCATCGCCAATGCCCGCGCAATGGCGGCACGTTGCTGTTGACCGCCTGACAACATTGCAGGCCAAGCATTCGCCTTATCAGCAATGCCAACCTTGGCCAATAATTCGCGCCCGATCTCGCGCATATCATTGCGGTTTTTGCCAAGAACGGTTACTGGCGCCTCGATCACATTGTCCAAGATCGTCATATGTGTCCACAGGTTAAATTGCTGAAACACCATTGCAACACGTTGGCGAAGTGCCCGAACCTGCGCCTTGTCGGCGGGATGCCTATTCTCACCCTCGGCCTGCCAGCGCAATGCCTCACCGCCAAAAATAATATCGCCGCCCTGACTGGTTTCCAAAAGATTAGCACAGCGCAATAGCGTCGATTTTCCAGATCCCGATGATCCAATAATCGACGTTACCGTTCCCGGCTTTGCGGTAAGGCTAACCCCGCGCAGGACGGCCAGCCCATCATAGCTTTTATGAATATCCCGCAGTTCGAGACTATTTTGTTTTTCGATTGGGCTACTCACAAAAACCTCATCCTTTTAAGACGGTCACTTGGCGGAATTTGGTGAATAACGACTGCCGCCCTTTTTTAAAAGCCACATTCATCCAAGTTTGGCAAGGCTGATTGTCAATTACCACTATGATTAGGCCATAGTTACGGGTCTCGGATCTAGCCGGCACTCCAAACGAGCGGACAAATCACCTCGTGATGCGCAATAAGACAGCAAAATCCGACGGCAGACTGTAGCAGCAATAAAAGAGATATTTGGGAAATGGTCGGAGTGGAGAGATTCGAACTCCCGGCCCTCTGGTCCCAAACCAGATGCGCTACCAGGCTGCGCTACACTCCGACGCTGCTTTCATATCCCCCCTGTTACGGAATTTCAAGCATTCATCGCGTGCAAAATACGATTTATTTTACTTTTTTGAATGAAGCTGCAGGATTTTACTCACTGACAAGCGGAAGCTGGAGGCGCGTCCCTGCCCCAAGGCCCAACCGGCTCGCCTCACCGTCGCCAATTTCCAAAACATATTTTGCAGGTATCTTTGATCGGCGCGGCGTTAGGCTATGGGGCGCGGCGTTGGCAATTGTCGTGACGAGCCTGCCATCAGCCGCAAAAAACAGCATATCAAGCGCGATAGGCGTATTTTTCATCCAGAATGACCGCGGCGCCGCATCTTCAAAGATGAACAGCATACCGCTTTGCGGCGCCAATGGCGGGCTGAACATCAGCCCAAATCTGTGCTGTTCAGGCGTTTGGGCAAAGCGTACATCAAACTTTAAGGGCGTCTGCTGTCCACCCTGCAACAGCATTATACTGCCGCTGGTATAATCGGGTGCCCTTAAAACATCATCCGCGGCAACTGGTGCTAGCCATAGGGCCTGCAACAGCAATATGACGAGGCCAAGCCATCCACATCGCAGAAATTTTACCGCAACGCTGGCTGACGCCATCCCAGAACGGCACAAGCACATAACCGATTGATCAAACCCCGGCCTAGCCAGCGGCAACATAGCCAATCAACAGCAGTAACGCCAGCAACCCCGCCTGTATCAACACCGCGCGGCCGCTTACCGTTGGGCCGGTTAAGGGGCTGTGCATGATCCGGTCAAGCGTATCCCAGATTGCGTTGATAAAGCCGCGCATCTGACACAAGAAACTGCCCCATACCAGCATTATGCCGCGCAGTAGTGGCAGGCCAACCGCCGGTGCCAGCCGCCGGTAAAACCAATCAGAATTCAATACAGTAGATTTCAACTCAGGCGGATATATCTTAAACGTCATTAAAAATGCGAATGCGAGTATTGAAAATATCAACAATTGTGACTGCGCAAGTACATGCCCCGCATCATAAGGGTTGTAATCGATATTGTAAGGTAAAATGGAGTAGAATACCGACGGTAGAACCCCAATTAAAATACACAAAGCACCAGCCATACCCATCGCAACAAGCATGCCAAGCGGCGCTTCTTTAACTTGATGACCACCATCATGACCAAAAAACGCAAAATAGGGAATTTTGATACCAGAATGATGCAGAACGCCTGCTGAAGCGGCCAACAAAATCAAGTAGGCGAACGTCAAGCCCTCGTATCCGAGTGACGACATGATAAGAGACTTTGCTGCAAAACCACTAAAAAGTGGGAATGCTGAAATGGACATAGCACCAATGATGCAGAAGATGCAGGTCAACGGCATCATCTTATATAATCCACCAAGCTCAGATGCCTTTATCGTTCCCACTCTATAAAGTACCGCTCCCATACTCATAAAAAGGAGGCCCTTGTAAATAATGTGCGCGAAGGCATGTGCCACCGCACCATTGATTGCTAGCTCTGTTCCAACACCAATCGCAACAACCATGAACCCAAGCTGATTGTTCAAACTGAAAGACAGAACACGCCGCATGTCATTTTCAATAACCGCAAAAAATACAGGGAACATCGTCATAATACAGCCAATGACTATGAGAATGTCCGTTCCAGGAAACCCTCTTGCTAATGCATAGATAGCTAGCTTTGTTGTGAATGCAGAGAGCACAACGGTTCCAATAACGGTCGACTCTGGATAAGAGTCTTGTAGCCAACCGTTGAGCAGTGGGAAGGCAGCCTTTATCCCAAACGCTATAAACACTAACCAAGCCCCAATCGAGTCAAGGCTCATTCTTTCGAACGCGAGTGATCCATTATCTTGAAAGAGTAAAGCGGCACCGCTTAGAAGGAACATCCCAGATAATACTTGAATGATTAGATATCTCATTGCGGACTGTTTGGATTGGAGGGAACCACTTGTCAGAATCAAAAAGACAGAGGTAACCGCAGTCAATTCCCACCAAATAAAGAGCGAGAACAAGTCCCCCGCATGGATCGCAGCGATGGCAGCGCCTGCATAAGCCAAGCCACTGCAATGTTCTAAAGGTTTTGGTTCGTGCCATCCGTAGATTACGTTCAGTGCGGCTGCAATGTGGAACACGATAGAGAAAGGCAGAGTAAGGTGATCTGCCCTGTTTAAAATCAAATTGAATCCAGAAACCTCAACTTCCCAGTGAACACCGGAGCCGGCTGTCATAGAAAAAGCGGATATGGCTATAACCGAAAGTAGACAAAATTGCCGGTAATGGTGTGGCACAAAGGCTATCGGCATGGCCAGAACGACCATGATTAACCCGGGCGGGATGTTTGTAAACAGGTCAGCCATTGTTGTAGTAATCCTCTTTACGCATGATAAGTTTTCTGAGAACTATTCCACCCAAAACAATGGCGATACAGACAACAAACGCATATAGAGCAGGAAAAAAAACCAGTGCTTCTATTTCGACTTCAGCGTGGCGATGAAAAACGAACTCCAGAACTAGCAATATCAGAGATAAAATGATCAAAACTAGTTTTGACCTCGCGCCCATGATTTTTAAATTAGTTGATATATCGTTTTTCATTGCTGCCCTCTGCTCGCAAGTATCGCGAGGTCTAAAAATATTTCGTCATAGAAAAACAAACCGATTGAGATTAATGCGGTGAGAACCGGTGGTATCACCACGAGGGGATGAAATTTCACCTCGACATTTTTTGTTTTTTCTCGAAAAAATGCCCGCGATAAGGGCTCTAGAAGGTAATATATGTTCAACAGCGACGACAGCCCCAAAACCGCAAGGATTACAAGGTAGCCAGCTTCAACCGCACCAACCATCAACATGAATTTCGACCAGCTGCCGCCAAGTGGTGGAATGCCGATAATAGACAATGCGCCAATGAAAAAGGCGGCAAACACCCATGGCATCTCGCGCCCCTGCCCGTCAAGTTCAGAGATTTTTGTAAGATGGGCCTGCACATAGATCGCACCAGCGCAGAAAAACAAGGTAATCTTACCTGCCGCGTGCATGACAATATGCAAGGCCGCACCCTGCACCGCCAGCGAGGATGCAATCGCCGCTCCCAAAATAATATAGGATAGCTGGCTGATCGTTGAATAGGCCAAGCGGGCCTTGATATCATCCTTGGTGATTGCCACCATGCTCGACGCCAGAATGGTAAAAGCAGCAAGCCAAACAAGCCAGTCCGCCGCGCCAGTTTCGGCCAGAAAATCAATGCCAAACACATAAACAACAACGGTCAGAATGGTAAAGACACCGGCCTTAACAACGGCAACCGCGTGCAGCAAAGCCGACACCGGCGTCGGTGCCACCATCGCGGCTGGTAACCAGCGGTGGATCGGCATCAACGCAGCCTTGCCAACGCCAAAGGCAAAAAGTCCTAACAATATCGGTGCCATCGCCGGATCAATTTGCCCTGCAAGATAGCCGCCGGGCCTGAAATCTAGGGTTCCTGTGCTGAACCAGACCCACACAACTGCGGGCAGTAACAGCACCACAGATGTCCCGACAAGGATGCTCATATAGAGCCGCCCCGCGTTACGGGCAACGGCACTTTCTTTATGTGTTACAAGCGGATAGGTCGAAAAGGTTAGAATTTCATAGAAGATAAACAGCACCAGAAGATTGCCCGACCACGCAACAGCCATCGCGGCGTGAACAGCAACGGCATAAAAGGCGGCAAAACGCGTCTGATATTTTTCGTGATTGCCACGCATATAGCCAACCGTATAGAGCGCGGCAAGGATCCAGAGGCCGGAGGCAACAAGACCAAAAATAGCCCCAAGCGGCGTCACCGCGAATTCGATCGCCAGACCTTCGGCAATTTGGGCAACAAACAGGCGCGGCGTTTGACCGTCAAGAACCGCCATCGCAACTTCAAGGGCGGCGATAAAGGTGATTACACCGCCAATCGGGCCAGCAGCATCGCGCCAGACGTGGCGAACCGCCAAAAATGGGGTCAATAGCGCGACGACAAGAGGCGCCAACAATCCAACCAGCATTGCAGTTTGAAGTGACATCATGCCCCGCCTCCTAACAAGGCTGTCGAAGCGAAGCGCGCCGCAGCAACCAGCCAGCTTGCATCAATGCCAAACCATATATTGCCAAAAGCAACAATCCAAAGCGGCAGGTAAATCGCCGGATTTTCCACTAGTTTTGGTGATCGTACTGGTGCGGGCTGCATCCACATGACCTCCATGATCTTCCAAAGATAGACGACTGACAGGGCGCTGCTGATCAGCACAAGTGCCAGAATGAGGTATGATTCGGTCTCAAGAATTGCCCGTACCAGATAGAGCTTTGAGATAAAGCCAGCGGTTAGTGGCAGTCCGGCAAGGCTAAGCCCACAAATCAGAAACGCGGTTGCGGTCAACGGCATCCGGCGGCCAATGCCGGTTATATTGTCCAGACTGGCCCGTGCACCAAGCGCCGCAACAAATCCGCCAATCGCCATAAAAATACCGCCTTTGATCAGCGCGTGATTACCGATATGGATAAAACCGGCGCTGATCCCGGCTGGCGTTGCTAGCCCAAGACCAAGCGCGATATAGCCGATTTGTGCCACCGATGAATGCGCAAACATCTTTTTAATATCGGCCTCGTAAATCGCCATGATCGTGCCGACAAAGATGCCGCCAATCGCCAATGGAACAATTACGTTCGTCACCGCAATATCAACAATCTCGGGGACGCCGCCAAAAATTGTGAATAGGATTCGCGCCAATACATAAAGTGCGGCCTTGGTGGCGATCGCTGCAAGCAGAGTTGACACCGCTGACGGGGCGTAGCTATAGGCGGCGGGTAACCAGATATGGACCGGGAAAATTGCCGCTTTCACCAACATGCCGGCAACCATGAAACCAAAACCGACATATAGCACCGCATTGCCGCCGGCTTCGGGAATACGGGCGGCCATGTCACCCATATTCAGCGTACCGGTCATCGCATATATAAAGCCAACGCCGATCACATAAAAGGTGGCACCAACCGCACCGATCACCAGATAATGATAGCCAGCAACAAGCGCACGCCGATCAGTGCCAGCCCCCATGCCGATCAAAATTACTGACGATAGCGCTGATATTTCAAGGAAAACAAACAAATTAAAGGCATCAGCCGTCAGGACGAGGCCAAAAAGACCGCCGCTTACCAGCATCCATGCGGCATAGAATTTTCCACTGTCTTTATCGTTAATTTCGCTTGCGACAAGCCGGCGCGCTGCCAACGTGGCAAGAAATCCAAGGCCGGTCATCACCACAAGGGTCAAGCTAGTTGCAGAATCTACAACAAATTCAATGCCCCATGGTGGCTCCCAATTACCGAGGTGATAACTGATACGCACACCGGTCTCGGTGATCGACTGCAGCATCAAGGCCGCAATGAAAGAACTGCCCGCCCCGATCAGCGTTAACATCCAAGCAAGATGAGCCGATGGTAAAAGCGCGCTAACCGGTGCTAGTAACAACGGCACCACAACAAGCAATGCGGGTAAATTCGTAATAATAGCGGCCCCCATTATTCTGCTGCCTCACCTGTTGGACGTTTTGGCCGTGGCAAAGATTCACGTGCCTTGGCTTCGATGATTTCATCTTCTTCAATAGTGCCAAAGGCTTCGTTGATACGAAGGATCAAAGCAAGACCCAGCGCGGTCGTTGCAACCCCAACCACAATCGCGGTCAGAATCAAAACATGCGGCAATGGATTTGAATATAATGTGTCAGGATTACCATCAAGAATTGGCGCCGTGCCACCCGCCACCTTGCCAAGAGATATGTAGAAAATAAAAACCGAAGTCTGGAAGATCGACAGCCCGACCAGCTTTTTGATTAAGTTTGTGCGGGCGATCACCAAAAACAAACCAATCATCATCAAAATGACGACGATAATATGGTTCCAGCTTCCTGCTAATTGCTCAATCATTTTGCGCGATCCTCAACAAAACCTGCAAACGCATGGAACAATGCCAGCATGACGCTTGTTACAGTCAGACCAACGCCAAATTCGACAAGGATAATGCCGATATGCTGGCCCGATGCGACCGATCCGGTAAGCGCGGTATAATCCAGAAAAAGCCCGCCTTTGGCCATCGAGACGATACCAACCGCGCCGTATATCGTCACGCCAAGCGCCATCATCCACAGGTTGACCCGGGCCGAAATAACCTGACGTCCCGCCTCTAGCCCAAAAACAAGCGCGTGAAGAATAAATGCAGCGGCAATAATTACCCCGGCCTGAAACCCGCCGCCGGGGCCAAAATCGCCATGAAACTGCACGTAAAGTCCAAACATGATGATGGGCGCAAACAGAATTTTAGCAACGACTCGGAAAACAGGATTTTGTTTCATACCTTGCTCCCTTTCGGCGTGGCCGATGATGATTTTGACTTGCCGCTATCTTTTTTCGCCGCAACTCTTTTCGCCGGCCCAGTTTTCGCCGACCCAGTTTTTGCCGGGACGGGGTTTATCCGCCCGGTTCGGGTGAATCCCGCCAAGAGCATCAAAACACCAAGACCGGCAGTAAAGACAACGATCGTCTCGCCAAGCGTGTCAAAGCCGCGATAGCTAGCCAAAACTGTGGTCACAACATTAGGGATATGAAGCGCGCTGCCACTTTTTTCGTCCGCTGGCACATAAGCCATCGCGGCAAGGAACAACACTGTCGAAATACCTGCGCCTACCGCGGCCTCGGTGAACGCAACATCAACCGCGTCCAGATTGACAAACATCGCCGCTGACGTCAGCGAATAGGCGCCTGACATGACAATAACCGCGTAAAGACGGCCCGAGCGAACCACCATAACTGCGATAAGGACCAGCAGCGCTAGCAGAAAGATATTAATGATTAAACCGGCCATTATGATTTCCTTTTCGCGCTAGCCGCTGACGCTTTGGTGCCGGTATTCTTGACTGAAGCATTTTTCGCTGAACCATTTTTCGTTGGCCCATTTTTAACTACAGGCGCGGCCGGTGCTTTTTTGATGAGGTCTCGTCCAACAGGTTTTACCCCCATCTTATGCGCAACCTGCGCGACCGCATGCGTTGCAATTGGGCTGGTGAAAAATAGGAAAACACCAATAAGCAGCAATTTAACACTGACAAGGCTATAGCCTTGATGGATTACCATACCCAGAATAATAAAGCTGGCCCCGGCAGTATCAATCATCCCTACCGCATGGATTCGGCAAAAAACATCTGGAAGGCGAATAAGGCCAAGGCTGCCAATCAATAACGCAATCACGCCAATGGCAATTGATAGGCCGGACAGGATGGTGATGAGCATATCCATCATTTCGACCCCGCGGAATTATCACCAAGCGAGCCTGTGCTGAAAATCTTTAAAACCGCAAAGGTGCCAATAAAATTCAAAATCGCGTAAAGCAGCGCGATATCGACAAATTCTGGGCGTCCCATCACAAACCCATGCAGTGAGATGCCAAGAATAATCAGCGTGCCAATCGCATTCACGGCAAGCACACGGTCAAAAGCTGTTGGCCCTAATGCAGTCCGCACGAGCGCCATCACCAAACACACCGCACAGGCGATCATCGCAACAATCATCATCATTTGGCAGGTTTCCTAGCTGCGTTTCTGGCAGGCTGAAGTGCGATATTTGCTGTATCGCCCTCAAGCGCGCAATTGCGCTGATCCATATCGCCACTGCGCACATCATCGCCAAATTGCGGATGAAGCGCATGCACTAAAAACCGGCTTGGCCCTGTTTTAGCCTCGTCAATGTCAACTGTTACAGTGCCGGGTGTAAGGGTAATGGAATTAGCGTAGTTGGCGAGGCCTGCCGCGGTCTTCTGATTGGCCGGCACCTCAAATAACTCTGGATCCGATGTTCCGCGCAGGATGATTTTGGCGGTGGCAATATTTGATGAAATGATTTCGCCGATTAGCCACACCAGATAGGCAGGTAATTTGGAAAATAAATGGGTTGGAAGCCCCTCACGGTCAATTGCCCCAATGCGTAGGCTAAGCCAGGCGCAAAGCAAGCAACTCGCGACGCCAAGCCCAATCAACAGGCCGTTATAATAGCCCGACATCAGCAGCCAACCGGCCAAGAGAGTTATGAACAAGATCAGGAAACGCATAAGATTTGGGGGATCACTTTCTCGAGAATACGTTTTTTTTGTGTAAACCAGCGAAGAGCCTAGAGGGGTTTTTTCTGGGCTTCAACACCCGAACTTGAAAATAATCATTTTTTTAACAAAATGAATAATTATTAAAAAACCGCTGCCAATTTTTCTGGAAATCAAACGCAAATGGCTTGTTTTTGGCCTATCCTCGGGCTATGACAACAACAGGTCTAAATTGATTTTAAGAATGTCGGGGGATCCACCAATGGCTTCATCAGCGAATAAACCACGCCCAGCCCACGTGCCTGAAGAAAACGTCTATATGTCAATGCACTGGCTCATTGTCGCCACTTATGTTTCAGCAGCAGTTTCGGTGTTTTTGTTAATCACCAAAGCCGGATAATTTTAACAGCTCACGCGGGAACCAGATTTTTGGACGCGCTTTATCAGAAACAGATTCTGGAATTTGCTAAACTATCGCGAACGCGTGAGCTAGACCCCACAGCACCGTTTCAGGCCAGCCGTGACAACCCTACCTGCGGTGACCGTGTTGATGTTTCTTTCACGCTGGATAATGGCGCAATCAGCCAGATCGGCATCAAAGTCCGCGGCTGTGCGTTATGCGAGGCTGGTGCGGGGCTGTTAATTGAAAATTTTGCTGGGATCACGCCTGCTGATGCCAGCCAGATGACCGCTCAATTTGCCCAATGGATTGGCAAAGAGCAAGATAACCCACCCAATGAAGATATGGCAAAATTTATGCC
>RGCC01000200.1 GCA_009919335.1 Alphaproteobacteria bacterium | reverse complement strand
ACTGAAATAGATCGGTGGGAACCGATCGGTTGAGGAAAAACCATGCGTCAGGTCAAAATCGAAGCCAGTTGGAAAGACCAGCTTGCGGCAGAGTTTGCCGCCGATTACATGGCCGAATTAAGCCAGTTTCTTCGCGATGAAAAGGCCGCTGGCAAACGCATTTATCCTCCAAATAGCGAGATCTTTGCTGCCTTTGACATGACCCCGTTTGCCAAGGTCAAGGTGGTCATACTCGGTCAAGACCCCTATCACGGACCGGGTCAGGCACATGGCCTCAGCTTTTCAGTTCGCCCGCATATCGCGCCGCCACCATCCTTGGCGAACATCTATCGGGAAATGGCCAGTGATCTAGGCTTAGCAAGGCCAACGCATGGCAATCTCGAGGCATGGGCGCGGCAAGGTGTTTTGCTGTTGAACACCAGCCTGACAGTCGAAGATGGCAAGCCCGGCTCGCATAGCGGCAAGGGCTGGGAGAGGTTTACCGATTCGGCAATCGCGGCGCTGAACGGGGCACTCGACAATCTGGTGTTTATTCTTTGGGGGCGAAAAGCCCAGCAAAAAGGGGCGAAGATTGATCGACAGCGTCATCTGGTAATCGAGTCGGCGCATCCATCACCATTGGCGGCGCATAATGGCTTTTGGAATAGTCGTCCCTTTTCCCGCACGAATGATTATCTTTGCGCCCATGCAATCCCGCCAATCGACTGGACGCTCTAGCGCAATGATCTGCAGAACAGCCTGCGATTATTTTTTACGAGTCAAAGCGATCATAAATCTGTAAGCTAGGCGCCTAGACGCTGGGGCTTTGAAAACCAAACCCGGAAAATATATGCCGCAACTTGCCGTTGTCGGTTGCGAACAAGGACTGGTTCACCCCATGCAAGACAACCCGCGCCTAGGCATTATCATGATGATTGCCACGACGGTTGTCTTTTCGGTGCAAGACGGCATTTCAAGATATCTGGCTGAACATTACAACGTCATTACCGTTGTTACGATCCGCTATATGTTTTTCATGGCTTTTGTTCTGGCCTATAGTGCGCGCCAAGATGGCGGCATCCGGAAAATTGCCAGCAGCCCGCAATTACCCGTGCAGATCGGGCGCGGCCTTTTGCTTGCCGGCCAGATATGCGTTGCCATTTTGAGCTTTAGCACGGTTGGATTGGTAAATTTTCACGCGGTTTTTGCCAGCTATCCGCTGATGGTCATGGCACTGTCGGTGCCGGTTCTTGGCGAGGCGGTGGGCTGGCGACGCTGGTTGGCGGTTTGTATTGGTTTTTGCGGCGTGTTGTTAATTTTACGACCGGGCACGGAAATGTTTGGCAGTGCCAGCATCCTGCCCGTTCTGGCCGCCTTTATGATAGCGGTTTATGGAATCCTGACCCGCTATGCGGCGCGGCGGGATGCAGCACTTACCAGTTTTTTCTGGACAGCGATTGCGGGCGGCATCGCCATGCTGGCAATCGGGCCCTTTTTCTGGGTACCACCCGTTGGCACTGATTGGTACTGGATGGGATTATTATGCCTAACCGGCACTGGCGGGCACTATTTGCTGATCAAGGCGTTAGACGCCACCAAGGCATCAACCATCCAGCCTTTTGCCTATTTGCAATTGGTATTT
>RGCC01000199.1 GCA_009919335.1 Alphaproteobacteria bacterium | reverse complement strand
ACCGGACTAGCTTCAGCGACAATCAGCGCTAACCCAGCCATGAAAAACCGGCGCGTCATCGCTGGGAAAAACGCAAAAAACCGCATCTGCCGCATTCTGATCTCCCTAGGTCAAAAATTAATGCATGTCTTTAATTATAGCCAAGAATAAGCATATCTTGCGCCAAATCAGATTTAAATATATCCAGATTCTAATATTTTTTGTTTTTCCTGTAAAAATCATGCCGCATAGTTGCATTGGTATCGTTTTTGCTTAGTTGAACGGTCAGATTTAAGAGCAAAGTCAGGAAAAGAGCGGTTTTACAATGGATATAGCTTCTATTATCGGACTCATTGGCGCTGTTGGCATGATTTTGGGTGCCATGATATCAGGTGGCGGCATTGGTCCTTTCATCGACGTCCCCTCTATCCTTATCGTATTTGGTGGCACCTTTTTTGCCGTGATGTACACCGCACCGTTGCCAACATTTCTCGGCAGTTTTGCTGTGATGGCCAAAGCATTTCTGCCTCCTATTAAAAAAATGGACCAACTTGTCGAAAGAATGTCCGAGCTCGCAGCGATTGCTCGCAAAGATGGCATGATGGCTCTTGAGGGCCAAGATGTGCCGGATAAATTCTTTCAAAAAGGACTGCAGATGCTTGTTGATGGCGCCGATGAAGGCAAACTGGTTACGCAGCTTAATCAGGAGATCAAGGCGATGAAAAGCCGGCATGAGGCAAATCAGGGCGTCGTTAAGGGCTGGATTGATATTGCGCCGGCAATGGGCATGATTGGTACTCTGATTGGTCTGGTGCTTATGCTTGGCAACATGGCCGACCCAAAAGCGATTGGCCCGGCGATGGCGGTGGCTTTGTTAACCACGCTTTATGGGGCGTTCATTGCCAATGTGTTGTTTATGCCAATGCTAGTAAAACTAGAGGGCTATACAGCTTATGAACTGATTTATCGTGATCTTGTCGTAATCGGTTTGCGTAACATTGCTCGCGGCGAGTCACCACGCAACATTCAAGACCAGATGGTCGCCAATCTTCCACCTAAGATGCAAGCAAAGCTCGAGGCCGCCTAACGGTAGAAGCCAGCAGAAACTCGCATGATTATTTCCGCACAAGGGTAGAACAATGGCTGAGCAAGACGAAAACGAAGTCATCGAAGAACAGGGCGCGCCAGCATGGATGGCTACCTTTGCCGATATGGCGACCTTGTTGATGGCCTTTTTCGTTCTAATCTTGTCATTTGCCGAATTTAATGTACCAAAATTCAAGCAGATTTCAGGTTCATTGAAAAACGCCTTTGGTGTGCAAAAGATTGTTCCGATTGTAGAACAGCCGAAAGGCACAACTGTTCTCTCATTGAATTTCAGCCCCTCACCGGCAAAATCTGTCACCGATGAGATGACCCAGCAAACAACCGAAACGACCAAACCTGAGCTTGAGTCCCAGACCAAAACCAAAGACAGCGAAGGTAATGGAGAAAAACAAAGCGATGCCGATGATCTGGTAAAGGCACTGCAAGAGGCCGTTTCGCGCGGGGATATTACGGTCGAAACGCTTGGCGAGAATGTTGTGGTGAATTTCACGCCAACCGAGGCTGAACAAAAAGATCTGCCACAACTATTGCAAGAAACCCTGAACGCTATCGAAAAGGCCAAA
>RGCC01000198.1 GCA_009919335.1 Alphaproteobacteria bacterium | reverse complement strand
ATTGCACAGGAGAGACAGATATGACACGTTGGCGGCATTTGACCGTTGCAATTGGGCTTGTGCCGGCATTGATTATCTATGTCGGTTTGGTTATGCAGATTGCAGATATGGTAACCGATATTCATATGTTTTTTGATTTTCTGTTTTATCTCATCGCGGGACTGGCATGGATACCGGCAGCCAGTAAAGTTGTCGGCTGGTTGGCGAGACATGAAAGTCATTAAAGCAGCGCCAACAGCCGAAACCAAAGCCGCGCTGGAACCTGATCAGGCGGTGTATCGCCCGCTAGGAGACGCAATTGAGACTGCCACAGAATTGATGCAACAATATGGGCTGACCGGTTGGCGGGTTAAGCTGGATCATGCGCGTCGTCGCGCTGGACAATGCGATTACAATACCAAGGTTATTTCCCTGTCGCGGCTTTATGTCCGCAATGCTGATAAAGCGCATATCCGCGATACAATCCTGCATGAAATCGCACATGCACTTGTTGGGCCGCACCATGGGCATGATGCGGTCTGGCGTCAAAAAGCGCGTGAAATAGGCTGTACTGCCACGCGCTGTCATACGCTAAGCTTTTCTCGCGCGCGGTGGATTATGCAATGTCCAAATGGCTGTTTTTCTATAGAGCGCCACCGGCGTAAATCAGGTCTTGTTTGTGCCAAATGTAAAACTGCAGTGAGTTTTATTCCGGGAGAAACGGCGCTGAATGGTAAGGCTGCAACATGCAGTGATGCCGAGTAGCGCCGCTGATGTCGGCTGCAACACCAATGTTTACGCTTGATCCGGAGAGGCTTGTTATTTTGCGGCAAGCATTGGTCCGTTTAGCAAGGCCGAATCGGAGGTGGGTCAGTTTTGCCTATCTTCGTGATAATGAGCTGGCCTGTCTTCGTAACCTAGCCCAAGATCAGGAGTTTCGAACCGCACGCCCTCAAGTAAATTATCGAGGCCGTCAGACCGTGCAGGATTTTGACATCTGTTTTCCGGCACCGCGCGTGGGGGCATTTGACGAGTTTGCGCATTTTTTGGAAACCGGGCTTTATCAGGCAGGAAAAATGATGCCGCAGTCACCATTCTGCGAGGTGTTCAGATTTAATGATTTTGCCATTCAGCGCTATGCCCCCAAATCAAGAGGCATCGGCATTCACCGTGACGGATTGCGATATCGCCATATCGTGGTAATTGTTACGCTGGCTGGTCAGTCAAGATTATTTGCGACCGAAACCCGCAGCGGCGAAGTGCGTCATGTAATTGATGATCGGCCGGGACGCATCGTTTTACTATCGGCATCGCAATTTGCCGGTCGTGATGATGAGGCTGCACGGCCGTTGCATGGTGTAGATCGGGTTCGTCATGGTCGCTTATCAATCGGGTTGCGGGTAGAGGTTCTAGAAAAATAATTTGGTTCGTCGCTTGTCAGTTTGCTTAAAGCTTGGCAAGCTTGGTTTCTGGAGCGTTGTTTTCTTGCTCCGCTCATCAGCTTGTGACCACGTTATACAAGCGTTTTTGAGAATGGTGCCTGATCCACGCGAGTTCCAGCTAGCGTTGATGCCTGGCCCTTTTTGGCCAAAGATCGGGGGGTTTTTATCCATGCAAATTAGTATCTCTGGAAAAAATATGGATACAGGGCTTGCTTTTCAGGAGCATGCA
>RGCC01000197.1 GCA_009919335.1 Alphaproteobacteria bacterium | reverse complement strand
CAATTTGCCATGAACAGGCGGATCAACGCGCATGATGGTGGCACCAAACGCCGCCGCCAAGGCCTGATGCCCAAGACAAACCCCAAGAAGCGGTGTACCCGCTGTCTTTGCCGCCAGAATAAGATCCATCGTAATGCCGGCATTTTGCGGCGTTCCGGGGCCGGGCGAGACAATAATGCCGTCCGGATTACGCGCAATCACCTCATCAGCCGACACGGCATCATTCCGCAAAATCTCGACCTCAGCACCGAGATCTGACAGGAAATGCCACAAATTCCATGTAAAACTGTCGTAGTTATCGATCAGAACGAACAAAATATTGCCCTTTTGAAAAACGTGTTTTATGCCAGTTGCCAGACGGTTTTTTCCCATGCGGCATCTACTAATGTCTTACCCGCTTTTATCAAACCTGCCAAGGCCGCTATGGCAAGACTGCCCAAGGAGGCAGTCGTGATATCGACAAATCCCGCCATAACCAAGTCATAACCAAGTTACAACCAAAGCAATAACGGTTTCTAAAAGACGAAAAAACAACGAAAAAATATGTGGTAAAATAATACCGTATAAATAAGATATTGAAATACATCACTATTTATTATTTTCAGTTCAAAATAACATTTGACGCTGTCAGGGAAACTGCCTATAACCCGCCACAGTAGCGCTTGCGAGGGTTTATGGGGGTTTTGGATTGCCATAAGCGCAGGCTATTTTTTAAATGGAGATGATAACATGCCTTTGCCAAGGACTTATGTTGCAACGCCAAAAGACATCGAGAAAAACTGGTTCGTCATCGACGCAGCCGATCTCGTTCTTGGGCGTCTTGCATCGCTTGTTGCCATGCGCGTACGCGGCAAGCACAAGCCAACCTATACACCAAACATGGATTGCGGTGATCACATCATCATCGTCAATGCCGAAAAGGTGCATCTGACCGGTAACAAGCGCAATGCCAAGACCTATTACTGGCATACAGGCCATCCGGGCGGCATTAAAGAGCGCACAGCTGACAAAATCCTCGATGGTCGGTTTCCGACCCGTGTGATTGAAAAAGCTGTCGAGCGGATGATCCCGCGTGGCCCACTTGGCCGTCAAGCAATGCGCAACCTGCATATCTATGCAGGCCCAAGCCACCCGCATGAAGCACAGCAGCCGGTCGCGTTGGATGTTGCTAGCATGAACAAAAAGAATGTGAGGTAGTCATGGCCGAAGATACACAAAACACAGAAACACAGGCCGAAGGTCTAGCGGCATTGGGCGCGATCAGCGCAGATGCACCTGTTGCCGAAGTTGCAGCAGCACCAGCTGAGCCTAAAATTGACAATCTTGGCCGCTCATATGCGACTGGCCGCCGGAAAGACGCCGCTGCCCGTGTATGGGTAAAGCGGGGCACTGGTCAGATCACCGTCAATGGCCGCAAGGTTGAGGTTTATTTCGCCCGCCCGGTGTTGCAGATGATCCTTGCCCAGCCGTTTGATGCGACCGAGCGTGTTGGCGAGTTCGATGTCATTGCAACGGTTCGTGGTGGCGGCCTATCTGGTCAGGCCGGTGCGGTTCGTCATGGCATCAGCCGCGCCCTTACGCTGTTTGAGCCGGGTCTTCGCCCTGTGTTGAAAGCAGGCGGGTTCCTGACCCGTGACCCACGCGTTGTCGAGCGTAAGAAATACGGTAAAGCCAAGGCA
>RGCC01000196.1 GCA_009919335.1 Alphaproteobacteria bacterium | reverse complement strand
CCAGCAACCAGCATTGCCCATTTGGCCAATGGCACAAAAACTGAGTCATGCACCTTCAGCTTGACCGGCAACTCGATTGTATCACCATCGTCAGTGGTGAAGCGAACAGCCTCAATATCGGCCTGCAGGCGGCGCAGCATTGCGTTATCTTCTGCATGATGAAACCCAGCTGCCTTGAAATTAGTTGGCAAGCGAACCTGCAAGACATTCAGATTTTCTTCAGGCGGACGGAATGCCTGTGGGTCAGGGCTGCAAAGGGTAAATTTTTCTGGATTAAATGCATCCCATAGATTTGATTCAGCATAGCACGGACGCAGCGCATCAATATTCATATTCGGCAACCGCTTCATAAAGCTTAGCGGTGGCATATTCATACCGGGTGATGAATATTGTGGTTCCTGCATAGCAAGCACGATCAGGTCAAATTCTGCCGGATTGGCATCAGCAGGCCCACCTGCAGACAGCTGGCCAGCCAGTCCGCTGGTCCGAATTTCAACAAGGCCATCGCGCCCTTTTACCGGTGTGCGGATAATCGCACCTTCGGCATTAAACAAATCGGCCTCGGCCGGGAGGCAGATCATTTTGGCATTATGACCAGCCAAGACAATTTTGGTTGCCAAAAGCGAGCCATATGATGCACCGAGGATTAGGATATTAAGGGGGGTCATTTGGGGGAGTCTCCAGTTTAGGAAAAATAATATGCTTTCTTAGCCGGTAAAAGACAAAACTTCAACGCCGCAGCGATGCGGCGGCACCTCAAAAGTCAATGATATAAAGCCCCTTTTTTAGAGCCTGCACACCAATGCAGCGAGAATTTGACGAAAATTCCCAATCAATGAATTTAAATTCTTTGTAGGGTAGCTTTGACGCAATTTTTTTCGATTTTACAGCAGGTCTTGCCCGTCAAAAATTCTTGAGTTTTTTTTTCAAAAAACCGCCAAAAATATAGCAATTACTCGGCCTCAATGGGGTTAGCAAGAATCCCAATACCCTCAATTTCCACCTCAACCAGATCACCATGCTTCATCCACAAAGGCGGCTTTCGGGCATGACCAACGCCAGACGGCGTGCCCATAATAACCAGATCGCCCGGCTCGAGAGTGAAGGCCTTTGTGATATATACCAGCGTTTCGATAACTGGGAAAATCATCATATCAGTTGTGCTTGACTGCACAGTTTGGCCGTTCAGCCGACATTCAATTTTCAACCCAGTTGCTGCCTCTGGCAATTCATCTGGCGTTACGAGGATCGGGCCAAAAGGGCCCGTCTTGTCAAAGTTTTTTCCCATCGTCCATTGGATGGTATGACGCTGAAATTCACGCACCGATCCATCGTTAAAACAGCTGTAGCCCGCAATAGACTCTAGCGCGTTCGCCTCGGTAAGGTTTTTACATTCCTTGCCGATGATCACCGCCAATTCAGCCTCATAATCCAGCGTTTCAGAAACTTTTGGAGCAATGATCGGCTGATTGGCAGCGACCAGCGATGTTGCGCTACGCATGAAAATAGCTGGGAACGGCTGTTTATCAAATGGCCCCTCGGCCACATGATCCATGTAATTGAGACCAAGACACAGAATCTTGCCCGGATTTGCAACTGGCAGGGCAAATTTCAAATCGGCCATTTGATGATGCACTGCGTCACCGGCGCCGGCCATAATTGCCGCAATCTCATCGAGCTG
>RGCC01000195.1 GCA_009919335.1 Alphaproteobacteria bacterium | reverse complement strand
ATGCCAAAAAGCACAGCAAACAGCCAGTAAAGATACCGATCGCCAGAAATCAGGCAGAATAAAACAACGCTTCCACACATCACATATTGCAGGAAGGCAATTGTGAAATACGGATTATTCCCGCCGTTAAAGCGCGCCAGTACCAGTCTGAATATCACCACCGTTGCCGTGTAAATGAGGAAATAATCGGCGTAATTAAGCCCACGTTCATCGGCGTAAACCGTCTGAAAATTGCTGACACCCGCAAAAACGCTAGCACCTATAAAAACCATTGTGACCGGCCGCCATGCGGGCGAACGCCAAATAGCCCTTATTGACGCTAGCGTAATCTTGGACTGTTCGGCTGAATTGGTGCTTATTGCGTGATTTTTGACCGGTTTCGCGAGGAAGAAAAACATGATCGCAGACAGCACACAAAGTGCCGACGTCACCAAGAAAGCCGCAGCCACCGTCTGCCCCGCCGCCTCTAACAGCGCGGCAAGGACTGGCGAAAGTCCAAAACCAGCCATAACAGCGATCGAGAGCAATGTGAAAAAACGCACCCTAAATTCATCCGCTACAAGTTCGGTTAGCACGATAGGGCAAAGCGCATAGGTCGTGCCCCAGCCGAACCCAAGCAGCAGACTGGCGGCTAAAATCAAACTGCCAACCGCTGTCGCATTGCCATAAAAAGCCAAAGCAAGCGCGATCGCCAGACACCCAATGGCGAGCATTTTCACCCTGCCGAAAGCATCTGAGAGATGTCCGCAATAATAAACGCTGAACAGCGTCGAAAGAACGGTAAACATCAGCATTGTGCCGACCGCCTTTTCATCCGAGCCCAGCCCTTCGAACAGCCGGGGCAGCATAAATGTCAACCCATATGCGCCGGCCTGTAAAAAAACGGCAAGGTAAAAGACCATTAATGTGATGTTACGGCTCACAATTAAGCCTTTCCAAATCGGTTGAAGGCAAGATGGATATCCATTTTACTGGCTTCAAAAGATTTATATTTACAGCCAAAAAACTGGCGCGCAGGTGATGCGACCGCGCCCCAGATCATCCCCGTGACGAAATATCCCATAACGGATCGTCCAGTAACAGCCTAGCTAAGACGACTAGGCGGTAAATGTCTAATTATTTTGGAAAATAATGGCGGGAGTGACGGGACTCGAACCCGCGGCCTCCGGCGTGACAGGCCGGCGCTCTAACCAACTGAGCTACACCCCCTTGAAACAAGGGAACAGGCAAGAAATAAAAAAAACAACGATGCCAGCACGCCATAGCGCCGGGTTATATCTTTATCAGTAACGTGAAACACGGGAATCAAATAAAAGACACGCCATTGACGCAAGCCATCACACACCGATCACGCACGCCATCAGACCCCATCAAAAGGGCGTCTAGATCGTCATTATTTTTCATGGGGCACTAAAACGGGAATGGTGGGTGGTGAGGGGTTCGAACCCCCGACCTACTCGGTGTAAACGAGTTGCTCTCCCAGCTGAGCTAACCACCCTTAACATTCCGGTACCATTGGTCACGCCAATGGCATAGATAACGCCGACCCTTATATCGGGCCGGCGTTAAAAAGGAAAGTCTAAAATTTAGCTATTTACGGCGTCTTTCAGAGGGGCACCAGCTTTGAACTTAGGCTGCTTTGATGCTTTGATCTGAATGGTTTCGCCAGTTCTTGGGTTCCGGCCAGTTGTCGCTGC
>RGCC01000194.1 GCA_009919335.1 Alphaproteobacteria bacterium | reverse complement strand
AAGATAATGAACAGAGTGATCGCAAAGATGACGGTGGTGACCGGCTGACAGCGCTTTATGGCCTGACGCCAAAGGTTGAGACTGCGATTATTAATGCGGTTCAGGCTGGTGCTGTACGGCGGCTTCGAACGCTGGTTGCGCCGCTTCATCCCGCTGATCAGGCTGATCTTTTAGAGCGGATGCCAGCGCGTACCGCAGCGTCACTTGTGCGCTTTCTTGGCGATCATCTTGATGCCGAGACACTGACTTATCTTGATGAAAATACGCGTGAGGCCATTGTCGAGGTGATGGGCGCAAAGGCATTGGCGCGCCAGCTGCATGATCTCTCAACTGATGATGCAATTGATATTATTGAAGAATTAGAAGATGATGCGCTTGCTGATGTATTAGCAGCTTTATCTGCTGAAGATCGTGTTCTTGTTGAAGAGGGGCTGTCGTTTCCAGAAGATTCGGCCGGCCGCCTTATGCAGCGTGAAATCATTACCGTGCCGTCATTCTGGACGGTGGGGCAGACGATTGACCATCTTCGAAGTGGCAAATCGGCAACCGATGAATTTTACCTGATCTTTGTGGTTGACCCGGCCCGAAAACCGCTAGGAGAGGTGCCGCTTAGCAAGCTGTTATGTGCGCAACGTCCGCGGCGTGTGTCTGAAATTATGGAAGCTGATTTCCGCTCAATTCCGGTTGATATGGATCAAGAAGAGGTGGCGATTCTTTTTCGGCGCTATGGCATGGTAAGCGCCGGTGTTGTTGATCATGGCGAACGGCTGGTCGGGATGATCACGATTGATGATGTGATTGACGTTATCGATGAGGAGGCCGAAGAAGATTTGATGGCGCTTGCCGGTGTTGGTGAGGCTAGCCTGCGGTCGAGCATTCTTGAAACATTACAAGGCCGAACAACCTGGCTTTTGGTGAATTTGTTGACAGCGATACTGGCGTCAGTGGTGATCGGTGTGTTCGATGCGACGATTGAACAATTGGTGGCATTGGCGGTGCTGATGCCAATTGTGGCGTCGATGGGCGGCAATGCCGGAACACAGACCGTTACGGTTGCGGTGCGCGCGATTGCGCTGCGACAGCTTGATGCTGTTTCGACCCGTAATTTTGTTGTGCGGGAAGGGCTGGTCGCATTATTGAACGGCTTGTTGTTTGCGGTGCTGGCGGCGGTGGTTTCATTTGTCTGGTTTGGTGATCCGGAAATCGCTGCAGTGATGGCGGTTGCGATGCTGGCGAATTTGTTGATTGCCGGCCTCAGCGGTACTTTGGTGCCGTTGGGATTGCTGCGTATTGGCGTCGATCCGGCGGTGGCGTCCAGCGTTTTTGTAACGACCATCACTGATGTTGTTGGTTTTTTTGTGTTTCTTGGGCTTGCCGCGCTTTATCTGATGTAGGCTGATCAATGGTGCGTGACCTCGTGGCTGACAAAAGTTTTTTCGCGGGTGTGGGTTCCAAATTCTGGTGTTTTGATGACAGTTCATCTGAAAAAATTATCGGTCGGTTCGACATCGCTTGATAGCTTGCGCGAATGGCAGGCATTGCGGCTTGCCCATGAAGGCAAGATAGTTCATGTGACCCGAAATAAACCGCGCCGGGCCGAAGAATTACTGGATGGTGGCTCGATCTATTGGATTATCAAAAGGGTGATGGTGGCGCGCCAGCAAATCATTGATCTTGCCGAGGCACAGCGCCTTGATGGCACACCGGCCT
>RGCC01000193.1 GCA_009919335.1 Alphaproteobacteria bacterium | reverse complement strand
TGAAACGAGCCAAACCCAATGCCTGAATTGCCCGAAGTTGAAACTGTCAAGCTAGCGCTAGTGCCCGCATTGCAGGGCCGTATGGTGCGTCAGGCCTATGTTGGCCGCAAGGATTTACGCTGGCCCCTGCCGGAAAATTTGCCCGAACGTTTGACCGGACGCTATTTTACCCAGCTTAGCCGGCGCGGCAAATATGTATTGATGACGCTTGATAATGCCGAGGTGTTGTTACTGCATCTTGGCATGTCTGGATCAATCCGTATCCACCAATCGCCACCCCAATTGGGCAAGCACGACCATTTTATGCTGGAAATGGCACCAGCGCATGATCAAGATCCAGCGTCTTATGTTGTATTGAATGATCCGCGCCGGTTTGGCTGGATTGACCTTTTTGCCGAATCGGAAATGCCGAACCACAAATTACTAAGCGGCATGGGCCCAGAGCCGCTGGGTAATGAATTTTCTGCGGCCCATCTCAAGGCCGTGTTTCAGGGCCGGACCGGCCCGATAAAGAACGCGCTTTTGAACCAGCAATTGATTGCCGGCATTGGCAATATCTATGCTAGCGAGGCCCTGTTTTATGCGGGGATTTCGCCGCGCCGCAAGGCCAGTACAATCGCTGGTCGGCGCGCCGAACGGCTGGCGGCATCGATTGTTTCGGTATTGCGCGCCGCGATTGAAGATGGCGGCACATCGCTTCGCGATCATGTGCAGCCGGGTGGCGAGATCGGCTATTTTGTCCAACGCCTTGCCGTTTATGGGCGGGCGGGAAAGCCCTGTCCGGTTTGTGCTGAACCGGTAAAGACCCTGATCCAGTCGGGCCGATCCAGTTTTTACTGTTCTCGCTGCCAAGGCTAGGTTTATAGTAAAGCTCCGGTCAATTAACAGCGGTGATCCAAATGATCCTGTCGTGTCACAAGCTTTTTACACTCATTTATCGTGGCCTTGCGCGGGCTTGCTTGTTGATCTTGCTTGGCGGCGGATTAGTTGGTAGCGGATTGATTGGCGGCGGACTACTTGGCGGCCAGCCAGCGTTAGCCGAGGCGCCGCAACTGCGGTGGGCAGGTGATGTGCCGATCATGCAGGGGTGGGAAATTGAACCTGAGCTGGGTTTTGCCTTTGATTCGCCGAATGGGCGTATTGTGATGATTTTTGCGTCATCGGCGGCCAGTGAAGATGCGATTATGGCGTTCTATGGGAAAAGCTTGGCACAGCTTGGCTGGACGGGTGGTGCCGGAAATTGGTCGCGTGATGCGGAAAAGCTGGTGATTGGCAAGGTTGAAACCGCACGCGGCCCGCTTTGGCGATTAATGCTGCAACCGCGCTAGCATCTGTTTTAAGTGTTGATTAGCGGCTGAAGCCAAGGCTGGTGTTAAAACCTGCGGTATCCGCATGATGGCAAAATCGCTTGACGATGATGGCAAAAAAGGCTTATAAGCCCGCTTCAGTTAAGTAGTTTCGAACGACAGGGACGTAAAAACCCGATGGCAAATCATAAGTCTTCTAAAAAGCGGATCATCCGCAACGCCAACCGCGCCATGATCAATGGTGCCCGCATGAGCCGGATCCGTACTTTTGTGAAAAAAGTGGAAACAGCCATTGCATCTGGTGATGCGAATAGTGCGCGCGAGGCCCTTCGTGAGGCACAGCCGGAAATGCAGCGCGGAGTATCACGCGGTATTCTGCATAAAAATACCGTATCACGGAAAATTTCACGCCTTGCAGCCCGGGTCAAAGCC
>RGCC01000192.1 GCA_009919335.1 Alphaproteobacteria bacterium | reverse complement strand
ATCGAATTTTGGTCAAAAAATCGTGAACCCATTTCATTCCAAGACCTAAAATTTGCCAAGAATTTTGCAGCAATATGGCTTGGACCAAAAACATCTCATCCAAAGCTAAGACTAGCACTCTTGGGTATAAATTTACAGGACAACCAGCAAAAGAACTGAGATCCAAGTAAACCGTCACTTGTATCTCGGTCCAAGGACCTTTGACGTTGAGAATTGGAGCGGGTGAAGGGTAGTTTGATGCCTATCCGATGCGCCAATCTGTGACTGAATCTATTAATATCAATAGCTTAACAGATCTTCACGTATGGTCGACTATCAAAATCCTACCTGCAACCTTGTCTGAACCTAAGTTCCCAGTTTCACGAGCCAACTCTCTCCAACAAAGCGACTGCAACCTCCGCCCTCGGTCCTTGAACGGGTGTTACTGAGGGCATTTCTGGATCAGGTTTGGATTTGATCATAGGGGTGGGGCCGCAGGAAGCAGGGGCTTGCGTCTCGGATCGACGGTTTACTTGATTGGTTGGCGGAGGCGTTGGAGGGTGGGTTTGTCAAGGTTTCCAGCTTTTGCCACATTTCCCACAAATTGAGAACAAATAGCATGCATATAAATCCCTCAGTCAATTAAGGGTTATCAAATGAAAAAGATATTTTTAGCAGCCACGCTCCTTTCTCTTGGAGGGTGTAATGCTGCTTACAATGAAGCGGTGAATCGGCAGTTGGCAGAAGGGTACAGGTGGGTTGAGATACCCTGTCGCCCTGCTAACCCTGATGTGCCAGCAATCACTATTGATGCCTCTAACGGACGTAAGTTAGTTTGCAACGTTCTGAGGAAGTAGGAGCCATGCTGTCATCTATTTTGTTCTGAGGTTGGGATAAAGGTGGGCCCATATCTGGGGGCTAGCGCAGCAGCGACCAGACCGACAGGATAACAACGGCAAGGAGACAAGCTGCCATTCCAAAATTTATTGCGCGCTGGGTGCGCGGCGCCAGTTCCAGGCGGTTAATTTTGACCCCTGCATAGAGCCACAGACAATGCAGCAGTAACCAGATTACATTGGCAATCAACAGCTTTAATCCAGTTTCAATAAAAAGGCTTTCCGGATAAAACGCAAAACCACTAAACAGCGTGGTGTTAACTGCATAGGCTTTTGGGTTGATAAACTGAAGTGTCAATCCCGCCATCAAACCGGGTGTCGACATTGAAATGAAGGCGATTTTGGCACCGGCAAAGGCAATTCTGAAAGCAAGATAAGCAAGATACGCCGCTGAGACAGCCAGCAGAATCGTTCGGACTATTGGATCTGCTAGCACAATTGCGGCAAGACCGGAAATAACCGCAAGGCAAACGATATTCGTGCCGATGAACAAACCGGCTAGATATTGTATGCCTTGGCGCCACCCAAACGCGGCACCAACACCAGCCAATGACAAGACGCCCGGCCCAGGTGTGATAATCAGCAGAAAAACAGCCAGCGCGAATGTGAGCATTAGAACAGCACCCTGAAAGCTTGATGGCCGATTTGGCCAAGGTTACGTTATTTTTTCATCCTGACGCCGGGTCAATGGCAATTTCACTAACGCAAATATTGCCAACATCCCGCCCGGGATCATCACCATGAAAATGGCGTCACCAATCGGCATGAAATCGCCAAAAAAGCCAATCAATATGCCGCCCAGCGTCAAGCTGCCAAATGAAACGCTAGACCACCATGTCATCACCCGCGCCCGGTATGATTCGTCAACCTCTAGCTGGATTAGCGTCTGCGCACC
>RGCC01000191.1 GCA_009919335.1 Alphaproteobacteria bacterium | reverse complement strand
CCGATTGAAATCCTGCCAACCGCCTTTTTACGAATTGAGGCTGCCAGATCATCAAGCCGCTCAATATTGAGGAAAGTGCTCTCAACCGCCAAATGAAAGCGCCGCGCTTCGACAGTCGCGATAATGCCGCGCCCCTGCCGAACAAAGAGGGTAAAACCAAGATTTAACTCAAGGTCACGAATGAGCCGCGTTACACTTGGTTGCGATACCAGCATTTGCTTTGCTGCACCAGTAATCGAACCAGTTTGCATTACAGCGTTAAAGGCCTTGAGTTGACGAAAATTCATGTTATCCCCCTCTGTTTAATCATACCTTTTTTCTATCAATTCATCCAATAATTATATTTGCCTAATAATTAAGCCAACTGATAGCGTTTGGGAATAGCGTCGACTGGGGTAGACATTGGGCAAAAAACTATTTTCTGTGGCTGAGGCACGGCAAGTCGCAAAACGGCGTCTGCCACGCATGATGTTTGATTTTATCGATGGCGCATCGGGGGATGAATCATTGCGTGATCTCAATTCGGCGATGATTGATCATATCAGATTGATGCCTCGTGTTCTGATTGATGTTTCTGAACGTGCAATGTCGACTTCTATTCTTGGACAGGAAACAGGGCTTCCGTTCGGGATTGCGCCAATGGGTATGTGCGCGCTGTCATGGCCAAGAGCTGATTTTAACCTAGCTCGCGAAGCGGCAAAGCGGCACATTCCTTTATGTGTATCGACAGCATCGTCGATGGCGCTTGAACAGGTAATCGAGCTGGCTGAGGGTCACGCGTGGTTTCAGCTTTATGCCGATCAATCAAACGAGTTTGTCGATGAATTGATCGACCGCGCCATTGCTGCCAATTATAAAGTGCTGATCCTGACTGTTGATGTGCCAATTCCATCAGTGCGGACACGCGACAAACGTAACGGGTTTTCTTTTCCAATGGGCTGGGGTGCATCACAGATATGGGATTTTGTCAGCCATCCCCGATGGTCGCTTGAAACCGCGCTTCACGCGATCCGGCATCAAATGCCGCAGCCGATGAACTATGCCACATCAAGCCAGAAGACAGCCTTTGTGCGGAATGCCAGCCGCGCCGGTGCCGACTGGAAATTTCTTGCCGCTTTGCGCGACCGCTGGCCGGGCAAGCTAGTGGTCAAAGGAGTGCAGTCGGTTGAGGATGCGTTACGCATAAAGACAATCGGGGCTGATGCTATTTATGTGTCAAATCATGGCGGCCGCCAGCTTAATGCCGCGCCAGTGGCAATTGACTCGCTTGTCGAAATCCGTAATGCGGTTGGTGGCGGTTTTCCATTGATTTTTGATGGTGGTATCCGCAATGGTGAACATGTAATTAAGGCGCTAGCTGCTGGGTCAGATTTTGTTATGCTTGGTCGCAGTGTTATGTATGGCCTTGGAGCAGGCGGTGCGGCTGGCCTTGAGCAAATTCTGGATTTGATTGAGGCCGAAGCAAGCGCGGTAATGGGGTTGCTTGGCTGCCGAAATATTGCCGAACTGGGCGCTGCGAATTTAGCTGGAAATTATGAAACATTAATGTTGCGAACGATGCTGGAAAGGGCTGCCGAATGACGTCACCCAAAAAGATACGAGGCGGAGCATTGCTCGCGCGCGCCTTGCAGGAAAAGGGCGTTGAACATGTGTTCACCCTGTCAGGTGGTTTTTGCAATCCTGCGCTTGAAGGTTTTATGGAATGCCAGATGAAGGTGATCAACTGCCCGCATGAACAGGTGGCCGGACATTTTGCTGATGGTCATACGC
>RGCC01000020.1 GCA_009919335.1 Alphaproteobacteria bacterium | reverse complement strand
ATTTGCCGGATTATCATCGCTGCGATGACGACGCCACGAACGGCGCGCATTATTAATCTTGCCGATCATAAACCAGCACCACAAGGTGATGTTGTCCGCCATGCCGCCGCATTGATTGGGGTAGATCCGCCGCTGCCGCAAAAGCTGGAAGATGCCAATCTGTCACCGATGGCACAGAGTTTTTACGTTTCGCGGCGGCGCGTTGGCTCAAAAGTCATCAAGCCCGAATTAGGGCTTGATCTGCTATATCCTGATTATGAAACCGGCCTTGCGGCGATTTTGGCGGCAGGTGGCTAGCCGCCTAGCCGATAGACGGGTCGAGCGACCCATTCGCATAACGCGCGGCCATTGCTGACAGGGACAGCGGCCGAATACGCGCGGCATTACCGGCTGTTCCAAAACGCTCAAACCGGTCAGCACAAAGAGTTTCCATTGCATCCATTGCGGGCTTAAGGAATTTGCGTGGATCAAACTCTGCTTTGTTTTCATTGGCAATTTTGCGGATCACGCCAAGCATAGCAAGGCGGCAATCAGTGTCGATATTCACCTTGCGAACACCATGTTTGATCCCGCGCTCAATCTCTTCAAGCGGAACGCCCCATGTTTGCGGCATCTCACCACCATGCGCGTTGAACACATCCTGCAACTCTTGTGGCACGCTGGATGAACCATGCATAACAAGATGTATATTTGGCAGGCGCCGGTTAATTTCTTCAACCACATTCATCGCCAGAATTTCGCCATCTGGCTTGCGGGTAAATTTATAGGCGCCATGACTAGTCCCCATCGCAATGGCCAGCGCGTCAACTTTGGTGTCCTTGACAAACTCTACCGCCTGATCCGGATCGGTCAGCAACTGGTCTTCAGATAGCTTGCCGGTTGCACCATGCCCGTCTTCTTGCTCGCCCTCGCCTGTTTCCAACGAGCCTAGAACGCCAAGTTCTCCCTCAACCGATACACCGGCATGATGCGCCATTTCCGTAACCCGGCGGGTGATATCAAGATTATAGTCATAAGAGGCAGGTGTCGCAGCATCGGCCTCTAGCGAGCCGTCCATCATCACCGAGGTAAACCCATATTGAATCGCCGTCATACAGGTGGCTTCGTTATTGCCATGATCCTGATGCATACAAACCGGAATATGCGGGTACATTTCAGCCAGCGCCTTCACCATCGCCTGCAACATGACATCGCCTGCATAATTACGCGCCCCGCGGCTAGCCTGAATAATTACCGGCGCATCAACCCGGTCAGCTGCTTTTAAAATGGCAAGGCCCTGTTCCATATTGTTAATATTGAAAGCCGGGACGCCATACCCATGTTCGGCAGCATCATCAAGAAGTTGGCGGAGTGAAATCAGCATATGATTATCCTATGTCGAAGCAAAACTCTGATGATTAGTTATGGCCTATAGCGGGCAAATTCGTCAACTTCATTAGCAGACCCGAAAACCAGCGGAACGCGCGCATGCAGCGTTTCTGGCACAAGGTCAAGAATAGGACCATCGCCATTGATGGCCCAAACAATCAGCAATATAAGCCGCTACATCGGGCCGCCAATGCCGCATATTCGAAGCATTAATCGAAAATTCGCGCGTGTCGGTCGTAATCGACACCGAGCAGCCCATATCATGGAAATGACCATCATCGCCTAATTGGAACGCCATCACCGGCCCCCCAAAACTCACCAGTAAAGTGGTTTGCGGCCCATAGACGAAAAACCCCGCAGCAAGCTGGTTTCGACCGGGCTGTAAGATCCCACCAGATGCCGGTAATATTGAAAAAATAGTGCCAACCGACACATTCGTATCAATATTTGACGATCCATCCAGCGGATCGCTTGCCACAATCACCTGCCCGTCATCATGCAACGGAACGGCTGCATCCTGTTCTTCGGAAAGATAGGCCGCCACCGCCGGCACGACAGCCAGCGCACGCTCGATCATTTCATCAGCCAGAACATCAAGCGCCTTCTGATCATCGCCATCAGCGTTAGCACTGCCTCTTATCGCGCCAAGCGCGGCATCGGCATCTGGCTGCCGGATCACCGCCGAAATAGATGCCGCCGCCGCTGCCAGCGCCGCCACCGCATCACAGGCCGCAGCCTTGGCCGGGTTTTTGTTGGCGAGTGATTCGAGCATAGAAGAGAGGTTCGACATGAGACGGCACCAGGTTTTACAACGGGATAGAGACTGACCGGCAGGCAATTTAGCAAAAGCGCCGCCCGACCAAAAAGATTAGTAGATTAGCAAAAAGAAAACGCCCGCACCATAGCGGCACGGGCGTTTCAATCATTTCCTAATTCGCGAATGTTTCTTTCGTCACTGGCAGTTCTGCTATTCGCGGTTTCCGAACAGGCGCAGAATGAACAGGAACATGTTGATGAAATCCAGATACAAGGTCAGCGCGCCAAAGATTGATTTCTTTGCGGCAACCTCGCGGCTGTCACCAGCTAGATACATAGATTTGATACGCTGTGTATCCCATGCGGTCAGACCGGCAAAGATCAAGACACCAGCAACCGAGATTACGAATTCCATCTGGCTTGATGCCATGAAGATATTCACCACGGATGCGATGATCAGGCCAAACAGACCAATGATCATGAACGAGCCCATTGCCGAGAGGCTGCGCTTTGTGGTGTAGCCATAAAGGCTGAGACCAGCAAAGGCACCTGCCGTAATAAAGAACGCCCGCGCCACGCTTTCTCCGGTATAAACCAGCAAGATTGATGCAAGCGACAGACCCATCATTGCGCCATAGACATAGAACAATGTGCGTGCCTTACTGGCTGACATATGACTGATGCGTGCTGACAACCAGAACACCATGCCTAGCGGGGCCAGCATGATGACCCATTTCAGCGGTGTGCCGTACATAAGCTGGCCAAGACCTGCAACATTCATCACCGCCCATTTCGTCGCATAGGCAAAAAAGCCTGTCAGCAACAGGGCTGTGGTCATGTGATTATACACGCCAAGCATATAAGCCCGCAGCCCGACATCAGTCTGGGCAGCGGCCGCTGCGGCGGTATTCATAAAGCGATTATCCTGCATTTTGTAACTCCCCAAAATAGCATTGCCATCAGATTGCATTGATGTGTCTTGAATGTAGGGTGCAAAATCAAATTTTTCAAGGTCAGACTGTTATCTTGGACAATGAAAAATACTGGATTTCTATTCGGCTATGCTACGCCAGCTATGCCAGTTTTTTGCCGTCTTTCACGTTGGGATTCAGACTTTAATTGCCCACAAGCAGCCAGAATATCGCGGCCACGCGGGGTGCGAACCGGCGATGCGTAACCGGCGTTCAAAACCCGCTTTGCAAAGGCCTCAATCCGGTCATCAGACGAGCATATATACGGGCTGCCAGGCCATGGATTGAACGGAATCAGGTTCAGCTTTGACGGAATTCCCTTAATCAGCGCCAACAGCGCGCGGCAATCCTCATCACTGTCATTCACCCCATCTAGCATAACATATTCCCATGTGATCCGGCGAGCATTCGATAGGCCCGGGTAATTGCGGCAGGCATCAATCAATTCAGCCAGCGGGTATTTACGGTTAATCGGCACTAGTTCATTGCGTAATTCATCGCGGGTAGCATGAAGCGAGATCGCCAGATTTACCCCCAATTCATCACCGCAACGCTTGATTTCCGGAACCACGCCTGATGTTGACAGGGTGATGCGGCGTTTAGAAATCGCCACGCCTTCACCACTCATGATCATTCGCATTGCCGTTGCGACATTGTCATAATTGAATAGAGGCTCACCCATACCCATCAGCACGATATTGGTCAGTCGGCGATCCGGCTTGCCCGCAGGCCAGTCATTCAATTCATCCATCGCCAGCAACACCTGACCGCAAATTTCCGCAACAGTCAGGTTACGCACTAGTTTTTGCGTGCCTGTGTGACAGAAACTGCAAGTAAGGGTACAACCAACCTGCGATGAGATACATAAAGTACCGCGCGCTTTATCAGGGATATAAACGCATTCAGCCTCATTCCCATCGGCAAAGCGGATCAACCATTTGATGGTGCCGTCAACCGACTGCAGCCGCCGTGATACCGCTGGCCGGTCAACCGAAAACTGCGCCGCCAGCAATTCACGCACCGGCTTACCAAGATCACTCATCTCATCAAAGCTGGTCAGCCCATGCCGCCAAATCCAACGCCATACTTGCCGTGCCCGAAATTTTGGCAGGCCAAGCGCTTGCATTTCTGCCTCCAACTCTGCAAAGGCCACGCCAAGCAAGTTGGTCTTTGGCGCTATTGCCATTAACGGATCGGCAGCAGCAGTGGCAGGAGCAACGGTCATTTGCAGGTCTTGTCGATCACGGCTTTGGTTTTGGTAAAGCCTGATAATGAATAAGTGTCAGTCGTTTTCGTGCCGCGGCTTGACGTCCCAACAACAGTCATTTTAGAGCCGCGCTTCATCAGCACAATAATACGCCGATCATCCTCTTCGCTTTCCGCATAGGCACGATCTTCGAGGGTGAATAATTTGAATTTTTTACCGTCGATCGTCAATGTGACATCAGACTGCGGCTTGTAACGGTAACCCGCAATCACCTGTACCACATCGCGTTCGGCCTTGCCCGGGCCATGCGAGACAAAAACCCGGATGTCACCGCGGTTTTTCGGGTCATATTTGCCCTCACTCTTGGTCGGCACACTGCTGACAAAACAGATGCGGCTGCCGTCATTGTCATACCGATAGGCACCCCAGTCTTTTTCAACAAGCATCTCAACCGGATCGGCGATTGCTGGCAACGCTGCAAAACTGGTCGCGCTATCTTCGCTCTAGTCGCGTTCTTCGCTGGGGTGGTTGCGTTCGCTATTGCTTTATTCGTCTTGCAAGTCTCATTTGTTTCACGGTCTTAACTGAGGTGACGGTCTCATTGACACAAATATTCAGGCGCGCACTATAATCCGCGACCCCTAATCCGCGCCCTAATGTCCCAGCGTCTCCATAGTCTGTCAGTGGTTTGTGGCATCAATATGAAAAGGACACCTAACCTGCTATGCGGCGACACAGTTTGTTTTAGGATACCTCGCGCTGTGATGCAAAGACTTTCCAAATCGCGGTTTGGCGCATTTTGTCTCGCCTTTACTCAGCACTTTTGACCCGTGCCAGCAACGCCTTTGCCTGCGGCAGAATCTTTTCGGCGATATGGGTGATCCCTCGCTGGTTTGGATGCATTCCGTCGGACAGGTTCATTTCGGGCTGTAACGCCACCCCGTCTAGAAAAAACGGATAGAATAATATGTCATGCGCTTGTGCCAATTTTTGATAGATAGCATCAAATTCATTGGCATAATCCGCACCCAAATTGCGCGGCGCCTGCATTCCCGCCAAAAGCACCTCAACATTGCGGGCTTTTAGCTGTTCGATTATCGCCTCAAGATTTTCATAGCTGGCTGATGGCTCAAGCCCCCGAAGCAGGTCATTCCCGCCCAGAACAATAATCGCCGCCTCCGGCTTGCTAGCGAGTGACCAGTTCAGCCGGGCTAGCCCGCCAGCTGTCGTATCCCCCGAGACACCAGAATTCACCATCGTCACATCAATTCCGTCAGCAATAAGCATCCGCCCCAGCACGTCAGGGAACGCTTCGCCTTGCGGTAAACCGTGACCTGCGACCAACGAGTCACCCAGCACCATCAGCACCGGCGGGCTTGCGGCAAATGCGGGCTGCAATGATGCCGCCGCAATCAAGGCGATCATCACGGTTTTGGCGATAAACCCCAGAACAGCTGCACAAAGCCGGTTTATCAGCCGTAAAAGGCAACGGAAAAATTTGGTATAGATCATCACGCTTCCCTTGATCTCACTGGTCGGTAAACCCATATCTCGGCTACCGACGAAGGCCTAATTATTCAACCATGCGGTACTGACAGTTACGTAAAACACGATGTCGCGTCTGTCATAAGGTTTAACTGCATGTAGGATGGGCAAGTCAGATTTTCCAGAGCGGGCGCATTTTCTGTTGCCCACCCGCCCTGATTTCGGGGCAACGATCAAGAATTGGACAATTTCCATGCCATCATCTTCCACGCCACCATCGTCCCGGCCATCATCTTCGAAGGCCGCAAAATCAGATGAGGTTGCGGTGCAGCCGGTCATTGATCTGAATGCGGCACATCTGACCCTCGGCAATGCAGCGGCGATTGTTAAAATCCTGAAAGGCATTAATTTGCAGATTGGCGCTGGCGAGACTGTTGGCGTCTTGGGGCCAAGTGGTGCTGGCAAGACCAGCCTGTTGATGGTGATGGCAGGCCTTGAAACCCTGACGAAAGGGCGGATCGCGCTTGCCGGAACTGACATCACCAGAATGCCGGAAGACCCATTGGCAGCGTTGCGCCGCGATCTTGTTGGTATTGTGTTTCAGGCGTTCCGGCTAATCCCGTCGTTAACCGCCCTGCAGAATGTTGCCATCCCGCTGGAGCTAGCCGGCCGGCCTGATGCCGAAGCCATTGCCGGTGCCGCCCTGAAATCGGTTGGCCTTGGCCACCGGATGACGCATCTTCCCGACCAGATGTCTGGCGGCGAACAGCAACGCGTGGCGATTGCGCGGGCGATTGCGCCCAAACCGCGGATTCTTCTTGCGGATGAGCCAACTGGAAATCTTGATAGTGCCACCGGTGAAAAGGTCGTGAATACATTATTCAAAAGTGCGCAGGATGCAGGCGCTGCGCTGGTGCTTGTAACGCATGATGCCGCATTGGCGGCGCGCTGTTCACGTGTCCTTCAGATCGAAGATGGCGTCATTGCCGGAGACACAAAAAAGTGACCCGCACCAACAAAGATATCAAAACAGGCGCCGACCAAGGGGCTGGCCTTTATAGTATGAATGGGATTTCTGCAAGCCGAGATGGCTGGCATTTTGCCTGGCAATTGGCTCAGCGCGAGATGCGCGGCAATTTAAGCCGGTTCCGTGTCTTTCTGGGCGCATTGCTGCTTGGCGTTGCTGCCATCGGTACGGTTGGTTCCGTCGCCGATGCGATGCGGAGCGGCATTAATGATAATGCCCGTATCCTGCTTGGTGGTGATCTTGAAATCAGCAGCCTTCACACCCCGCCCGGAGCCGAAATTTTTGAAACTGCGTCCAAGTTTGGCACCGTATCAAAAGTGGTGCAGATGCGCGCCATGCTGCAGGCTAGTGACCGGCGCAAACTGGTTGAACTGAAAGCTGTCGATGAAAACTGGCCACTGGTCGGCACTGCCGAACTGAAACCGGATATGCCCCTTGCCGAGGCGCTTGCTGATGGCGGGATCGTGGCTGATGACGCATTGCTGCGAAGCCTTGGCCTAAAGCCGGGTGATACGGCCCGTCTTGGTGGCATGGACGTTAGCGTGCGCGCGGCTCTGACGATTGAGCCTGATCGCTCGATCAGCTTTGTCAGCTTTGGTCCGCGCGTTCTGGTTTCAGATGCAACATTGGCAGCTACCGGGCTGCAACAGCCCGGATCATTTATTACATATCGTTACAGGCTTTTGCTGGATCAGGCTGCGGCGCGCGAACCGGCGCTGGCTGCGCTGCGCCAGATTACCGAGCCGACGCATGTAAGAGTGCGCGAAGTTGCCAATGCCGCGCCCGGTTTTGACCGCTTTATCAATCAGGCAGAAATCTTTCTGGTGCTTGTTGGGCTTACCGCGCTGTTGATCGGCGGGCTGGGGGTTGCTGGTGCCGTGCGCGCATGGCTGGCAAGCCGGATGCCAGTGATCGCCACATTGAAATGTCTCGGCGCGCCATCATTATTGATCTTTCGGATCTATCTTTTACAAATCTTGGTCATTGCCGCTTGCGGCGTTCTGGCAGGGTTGATTGTCGCTGCGATTGCACCGCTATTTGCCATTCGCATCTTGTCGAGTTACGTCACCGTGCCTTTGGAGATGACGATCTATCCACTGTCATTGATGATCGCTGCGGGTTTTGGAATGGGTACCGCCTTTCTATTTGCTGTCTGGCCGCTTGCCAAAGCCGAAGAAGTGCGCGCGGCTGATCTGTTTCGTAGTCTGATAGAAATGCCTGATGGCTGGCCTAAACCGCGCTATCTGGTGATGATGCTGCTTGCCGCCAGCGGCCTGACCATACTTGCCTATCTTGCCACGCATAATCTTGCGATTACTGCCAGCTTCATTGGTGGGTCGCTTGCTGCCTTGTTGCTGCTATCACTCCTTGGCAATCTTCTTGTGCGCCTCTTGCGGCTTGCGCCGTTACCCAATTTTGTGCCTGCACGGCTGGCTCTTTCTAATATTACTCGCCCCGGATCGCCGGTTCGGTCAGTTATTATCGCCTTCGGCCTCGGCCTGTCAGTGCTTGTGGCGGTATCGGTCAGCGAGTCAAACTTGGGGCGCCAGATTGATAACCGTGTCGCCGAGGATGCGCCAGCTTGGTTCTTTATTGATATCCAGCCGGGCCAAATTGATGATTTTGAAAAACTGGCTGGATCGATCGCCGGTATTTCGCAAATTACCAAAACCCCGATGCTGCGCGGCCGTGTTGTTAAAATGAACGGTGTCTCAGCCGCCAATATCACGCCGCCAGAGGGGTCGGCATGGATTTTACGCGGCGACCGCGCCCTGACATGGGCAGCCACTGCGCCAAAAGGCAGCGAGATTGTCGCCGGCAACTGGTGGGCACCAGATTATAGCGGCCCGCCCTTGGTGTCGATGTCAGAGGACGCCGCTGCCGATTTTGGCATGGGCATCGGAGACACGGTTAGCATCAATGTTCTTGGCCGGGAAGTCACTGCGACAATCGCCAATCTTCGCAAGGTTGATTGGCAGAGTTTTCAAATTAATTTCGTGTTTATCCTAAATCCGGGCGTTCTGGATGCTGCCCCGCATAGCTGGATTGCAACTACCCATGCCGATAATGACGCCGCCGCCGATGCGGTCGAACGTGCCATTACCAGCCGTTTTTCCAATATTTCTGCAGTATCGGTAAAAGAGGCGGTGGCAACCGCCCAAAGGGTCATTGGCCTGCTTGGTGGTGCGGTAAGGTTAACCGCATTTGTGACGCTGATTGCGGGCATTGCGGTTCTTGCCGGAACCGTCGCCAGCAGCGAGTCACAGCGCCTTGCAGACTCGGTGATTCTAAAGGTGCTTGGCGCAACCCGCCTGTCGATTGGCCTTGCCTGGTTTCTCGAATATGCGTTCTTGGGTTTACTAACAGCGATTGCCGCCGCAGTGATTGGCAGTCTGGCAAGCTGGGCCTTGGTAAGCGGGTTTCTGGGGGCTGAATTCATCCTTGATGGCTGGCTCGTCTTTGGAACGACGCTCGCCGGTGCGGTGGCGACTGCGGTTTTAGGACTGACCGGAGCGATGAAAACGCTTGGCCGCAAGCCGGCACCTTTGCTTCGCGAATTATAGACTATAAATCGGGGCGCGAACTATAAATTGGAGCGCGAATGGATCCTCGCCAAAATCCAAATCACAAAAAACGTCGTTGCGAGGCAGCCGGTGATCGGATATAGGAATTTCTTATGAGCAAGCAAGATATTAAAAAAGTCGTTCTCGCCTATTCCGGCGGCCTTGATACTTCGGTTATTTTGCGGTGGTTGCAAGATCATTACCGCGCCGAGGTGGTAACCTTTACCGCCGATATTGGTCAGGGCGAAGACATTGAACCAGCCCGCGCCAAGGCCGAGCTTTTGGGCATTAAGCAAATCTACATCGAGGATTTGCGTGAAGAGTTCGTGCGCGATTATGTGTTCCCCATGTTCCGGGCAAACCCGCTCTATGAGGGTGCCTATCTTCTTGGCACATCAATCGCACGACCATTGATCGCCAAACGGCAAATCGAAATTGCCCGAGATGTTGGTGCCGAGGCCGTCTCGCATGGCGCCACCGGTAAAGGCAATGATCAGGTGCGCTTTGAATTGGCCTATTATGCCCAGCAGCCCGATATTAAAGTGATTGCACCATGGCGCGAATGGGACCTTAGCAGCCGCACAAAATTGATCGCCTATGCCGAGGCCAATCAAATCCCAATTCCAAAGGATAAACGCGGCGAAGCGCCATTTAGTGTTGATGCCAACCTGCTGCATATTTCCGCCGAAGGTAAAGTGCTGGAAGATCCATGGGTCGCGCCGGAAGAATATGTTTTCTCGAGAAGTGTGTCGCCCGAACAGGCACCCGACAAGCCGACTGAAATCGAAATCACCTTTAAATCTGGCGATCCCGTTGCCATTGACGGCAAAGAGTTGTCACCAGCCAATTTGCTTGCCGCGTTGAACCGGCTTGGCGGCGATAACGGTATTGGCCGCCTTGACCTGGTTGAAAACCGGTTTGTCGGCATGAAGTCACGCGGTGTTTACGAAACACCGGGCGGCACAATTTTGCTGACCGCACGGCGGGCAATGGAGTCAATCTATGCCGAGCTGGTCTATAACGGTTTCTGGTTCTCGCCCGAGCGTGAAATGCTGCAAGCCGCCATTGATAGCTGCCGTGATGCAGTCAATGGGGTGGTTCGGATCAAACTCTATAAGGGCAATGTTACCGTGACCGGTCGCAAGTCGCCAAACTCACTCTATAACGCTGATCTTGTAACCTTTGAGGATGGCGCCGTTGACTATGATCACGGCGATGCACACGGCTTTATCCGGTTGAACGCACTTCGCCTTCGTGTGCAGAAAATGGTGCAGGACAGCTAGTCTTGCGGACGGCAAATATCACCGACCTTGCCATCGCGATTAACCTGTTTAAGATATAGTCTTCCCGTCGGAACTACCGAAAAGCCTGACTGTTTTAGGCCCGAATCGCACGGAACCCCAGGGACAAATTTATAAACAGGATTGTGGTTGCTGTTGGCTCGAAATTCCTGCATCGATTCAGAATGATAAAATCCGAGCATGACCAGAATTGCTATTGCAACGCCCATTGTGATGCCTCTCCCTCTAGTTGCTGTTAACCTTGCTATCCGGCTTGGCATGACGCCGCCGACAACGAGGCCTTTGGATGAGGGGTTTTTGACAGTCAATTGAGGCTAATTTTCGCTTAAATTCAGGCCACCAAAAGAACCATAAAAAAAACCGTCGCCCTTTAGCAGGGTGACGGCTTTCATAATTCACCGCAAATCTATAGCGGCTTTAAGCCAACAAAGATGCCTATAGCTGGGCAGCAACATATTCCCAATCAACAAGATTTTCGAGGAAATTTGCCAGATAGTCAGGGCGCTTATTCCGGAAATCGATGTAATAGGAATGTTCCCACACATCACACCCAAGCAGTGCTGTTTGCCCAAAACATAGCGGGTTCACGCCATTTTCGGTTTTGGTCACAGCAAGGCCACCGTCGCTATTTTTGACAAGCCAGCACCAGCCTGAGCCAAATTGACCTGCACCTGCAGCCTTGAACGCGTCTTTGAACGCGTCGACCGACCCAAATGATTCCGTCAATGCGGCCTCCAGCTCAGATGGCATGGCGCGCCCTTTTGGCCCCATCATTTCCCAGAATTTCATGTGATTCCAATGCTGCGATGCATTGTTGAAAATGCCATTTTGCGCAACCGCATTGGCATCATAAGTGCCGGTGATGATATCTTCGAGTGCTTTGCCTTCCCATTCGGTACCAGCGATCAGGTTATTACCATTGACCACATAGGCGTTGTGATGCAAGTCATGATGATATTCAAGGGTTTCGGCGCTCATGCCAAAATCTGCGAGTGCATCGTGCGCATAAGGAAGGTCAGGTAGTTCAAATGCCATTTTGGTCTCCAAAATTATCTCTGGTGATTAATCTATCTCTAAACAGATATAGTCACGAATTTTCAAATGCCAACAAAATAAAACTGACAGGCGGCGGCAACCTGCTAAATTATCACCAAACAGCGTTGGGTTAATGCCATCTCCGCCCTACAGCAAAGGCATCAAGACATAAGGCTCAAGACAGACTGGCCCGAGAAATAGGATTCAAGACAGAGGAAAATAGCATGACTGGCCGAAAAGCCTATATTGCCCCTTTTTTAGATCATCACCCGGAAATCGATGATAGTGCTTATATCGCCGAGACCGCTGCAGTCGTTGGCGCGGTGCGCATCGGCAAGAACAGCACCATCTGGCATCAGGTGACTTTGCGTGGTGATAATAATTTCATTACCGTTGGTGAGGGCACCAATATTCAGGATAATAGCTGCGTTCACATTAACAGCCGCGATTTTCCAACGATCATCGGCAATAATGTGAATATTGGCCATAGCGCGCTTGTCCATGCGTGTCATTTACATGACCATGCCTTTGTCGGGATGGGGTCAATCGTAATGGATGGCGCGGTTATCGAGTCTGACGGTATGTTGGCTGCTGGCGGCATGCTGACACCGCGAAAACGGATTCCCGCTGGCGAGCTGTGGGGCGGACGCCCGGCGCGCAAGATGCGCGATCTGACAGCCGATGAAATTGCCAATAACCGCCGTATTGCCCGCCATTATGTCGAGGTTGGGCGGGCGCACAGGCTTGGTGCCGTCCATGTGACCAATTGCCCGGATCATCTGTTTTCGTAGATTGTAAGCCGGCTATAAATGATGCTAATTAACCACATAGGGCGCAGGCCAGCTGGTCTCTCATGCGTTCCAAAAGATTTACCGATCGTCTAGCGGCATTGGAGGCCGATAAAATGAAATTAAAGGATCCGTCACTTCTTCGCACTGAGGCCTATATCAATGGCGCATGGGTTAGCGCCGAAGATGGCCGCGTTTTTGGTGTTCATAATCCGGCCGATGGCAGCCTGATTGCCGAGGTTGCCGATCTTGGCGCCGGTGCCATTACTGCGGCGATTGATGCTGCTGTTCCAGCGCAAAAAGCCTGGGCAGCTACGCCGGCCAAAACCCGCGCAATGATTTTGCGGCGCTGGTATGATCTGGTGGTCGAAAACACCGATGATCTGGCGATGATCCTTACCACTGAAATGGGCAAGCCTTTGGCCGAAGCAAAAGGAGAAATTGCCTATGGATCCAGCTTTATTGACTGGTTTGGTGAAGAAGCGCGCCGGGTTTGTGGCGATGTCATGGAAAGCCCGCAGGCCGACAAACGCCTGCTGACATTCAAACAGCCGATCGGCGTTTTTGGTGCCATCACGCCGTGGAATTTTCCAATTGCGATGATTACCCGAAAAGTTGCCCCCGGCATTGCCGCGGGATGTGCTTGTGTGTTGAAACCGGCCGAGCAAACCCCGCTATCTGCGCTGGCGCTTGCCGAACTTGCAACCCGCGCCGGTATTCCGGCAGGGGTAATGAACATCGTCACTGGCCTCGATGCGCCGGCGATTGGTCAGGCGCTTTGCAGCGACAGCCGTATCCGCAAAATGACCTTTACCGGATCGACCGAAGTCGGCCGTATCCTGATGCGCCAGAGCGCTGATACGGTAAAGAAAATGAGCCTTGAGCTTGGCGGTAACGCGCCATTGCTGGTGTTTGATGATGCCAATCTTGACGTTGCTGTCGAAGGCGCGATGATGTCAAAATACCGCAATGCGGGGCAGACTTGCGTCTGTGCAAACCGGATTTTCGTTCAAGATGGAATCTATGATGAATTCGCCAAGCGTCTCGCCGAAAAATCGGCCGCGATGCGGGTCGGCAACGGCCTTGAGGATGGTGTTGAACAGGGTCCGTTAATTGATCAGCAGGGGTTTGAAAAAGTGTCAGCCCATGTTGAGGATGCGCTGGCAAAAGGGGCGACGGCATTAACCGGCGGCAAGCCACATGATCTTGGCGGCACATTTTTTGAGCCAACAGTCCTGACAAACATGAACACGTCGATGCGGATGTTCCGCGAGGAAACCTTTGGTCCAGTCGCTGGCCTGTTCAGATTTACCGATGAAGCCGAAGCCATCGAAGCGGCAAATGACACTGAATTTGGCCTTGCTGCCTATCTGTTTACCGAAAATGCATCGCGCCTGTTCCGCGTCAGTGAGGCATTGGAATATGGCATTGTCGCGGCCAACACAGGCATTTTCTCATCCGAGGTTGGCCCGTTTGGCGGGGTCAAGAATTCCGGCCTTGGCCGTGAAGGGTCGAAATATGGCATTGATGAGTTTCTGGAGATTAAATTTGTCTGTATCGGCGTGTAATTACCGCCACCACGTCAAAAACTATCCACCAGAATCAACGCACTAAGGATCAACGTTTTAAGAATCAACGCTATAAAAAAGGCCGGGAGTTCCCGGCCTTTTTCGATTCCAACAGATTTTGACTAGCCCTGCCGCAACCGGCGGATCAGGCTTGAGGTATCATTGCGGCCATAGCCATCGGCACTAAGCTCGGCGTAATATCCGGCAACAATTTCAGTTACCGGCAAGGACGCCCCATTACGCTTCGCCTCTTCCAGACAAATCCGCAAATCCTTGCGCATCCAGTCGACGGCAAAGCCAAAATCAAACTCGCCCTTGACCATGGTTTCGCCGCGATTGACCATCTGCCATGATTGCGCGGCACCCCCTGAAATCGCCTCAAGCAATTTATCCGTGTCGAGGCCCGCATCCATCGCAAAGCTAAGCCCCTCAGACAGCGCCTGAACCAGACCGGCAATGCAGATTTGATTGACCATCTTGGCTTGCTGACCTTTGCCAGCATCACCCATATGGACAACCCGCGCTCCATAGCATTCCATCAGCGGAAGCGCCACCGCAAACGCCGCATCATCACCGCCAACCATCACCGTCAATTTGCCATTTTCAGCACCTGCCTGACCACCAGAAACCGGTGCATCCAGCGAGGAGATACCCGCCGCCTTGGCAGCTGAATAAACCTGCCGCGCGACATCGGCCGAAACAGTGCTATTATCAATAAAGACCGCGCCATTCTTCATTGCCGGAATCGCGCCCTCATCACCAAGCGCAACTGACAACACATCAGGATCATCACCAACACAGCAGAACACGAAATCAGCGTCCCTAGCAGCGGCAGCCGGGGTCAGCGCGAAAGCGCCACCATGCTGGCCAGCCCACGCCTCGGCTTTAGCTGGTGTCCGGTTATAAACGGTCACGTCGTGACCAGCAGCTGCGATATGACCTGCCATCGGATAGCCCATGACACCCATACCCAGAAATGCAACTTTTGACATAAAATATTCCTTTTCAATTTATCGGCCAGAACCTCAATGGTCGAAACCTTAATGAGATTGTCGCCACCGTAATTTGCCATAGCCATTTCCGTCAGCACGATTATACTGAGGCGCGTTCGGCGGTGTAACATCAAGAAGCAGCCGATCTAACAATCAAATACCACTTGCCAAGACAGGGGTGATCTTAGCGCATGACCGTATTATCAAGCCAGCAGGAAATCGACATTCTGATTACCGAAGCCGAGATTGCCGCCCGAACGATTAATCTTGCCCGTCAAATTACCGAACATTACAAAGGCACCGAACAGTTGGTTGTCGTCGGGCTATTACGCGGGTCATTTGTGTTTATTGCCGATCTTGTGCGCCGGTTGGCGCTTCCCGTCGAGGTTGATTTCATGACCGTTTCGTCTTACGGTAATGACACGGTTTCATCCCGTCAGGTGCGAATCATTCAAGATCTCGAAACCCCGATCAAAAACCGCGATGTCCTGATTGTCGAGGATATTGTCGACACCGGCCATACCTTGTCGCAAGTGCAAAAAATCTTAATGACACGATCACCAAAAAGCCTGTCGATCTGCACGCTGTTGAATAAACCGTCTCGGCGCGAAGTTGATGTGAATGTCGATTGGGTTGGCTTTGACATTCCAGACGCATTTGTCATTGGCTATGGCATTGATTTTGCCCAACAAGGTCGCAATCTTCCACATATTGGTGTCGTTAAAGACCTTTAATAACAGCTTTGCCGATAATCCCTCTTTAGCTATTGCCTCTGCTGGTCTGACTTATGGTGGCGCGCTATTAGGATGCCTATCCGCTCAGGCTAGGAATTGGTCTTCATACCGATAGGTAGATAGCGGCACCGCACCCCTGTCGGTGACAAGCACCTGTTCTTCAAGCTTGACCCCATCAACACCGCCAACCGCGCCAACATAGGCCTCGACACAAAGTGTCATTCCGACCTCAAAATTGCCGCCATAGCCATGCGCCTCGACATCTTCTGGATAGCGTACCGACGGATATTCATCGCAAAGCCCAACGCCATGCGCCAATACACCATAGCGCAGCGGGCGAAACGCCTCTGGCAAGCGGTGCGCAATTCGCGTCATATCGGCAAAGCTCATGCCGGCCTCGATCAGGCCGATGTTGGTCATCACATGATCATAGGCAATCTGGTAAAGATGCTTTTGCCGGTCAGTTGGCACAGCATCACCCACGATCCATGTCCGTGAAATATCGCAGCAATAGCCATATGTGCCGACAAGGTCAGTATCAAAGGCCATCAGATCGCCGGTCTGCATAATGCGCGGCCCACATTCCTGAAACCACGGATTGGTGCGCGGGCCCGATGCCAAAATCCGCGTTTCAATCCATTCACCGCCGCGTTTGATATTGCCAGCATGTAATGCCGCCCATAATTCAGTCTCGCTCAGCCCCGGGCGCATGATTTCGCGCATTTCATCAACCGCCCGCTCACACGTATGAATGGCGCATCGCATCGCGTTTAATTCATTATCATTCTTGATCGAGCGTGCATGTTCGGTCAGTACTTGGCCTTCTAGCACCTCGACCCCAAGATCAGTTAATGCGGCATAGCCAACATGCTCGATCCGGTCGACCGCCAAGCGTTTATTTGTGCCAGCGTGATGCGCCATCACATCGACAATCTGAGTGGCGAAATCCTTGGCCGCCCGCGCAGTATGGTCGCCGGTTTCAAAATAGAAAAAACTGGCACCACCGCGCAATTCACCGATCAGTGGCAGATGCGCCGAAAGATGCTCACAATTATGAAAATCCCACAAGATCATCTTGCCCTCAGGCGGCACAAACACCGCCCGTGCCGGATTATGCGCAATCCAAAGCTGCATATTAGTGCAATCACTGGCATAGCGAATATTCAACGGATCAAACAACAGCAAACCGGCACAATCATGCTGGCGGATTTGCGCTTGCAAGCGTGACAATCGATATGATCTCAAAGCGGGAAGATCGGGCGGGCTGATGCCAGCAGCGTGCCACTCATCAAAGGCCACTGCGGTCGGGCCAATCTCGACACGATCATTATCATCTGGTGTTAAATCAGCTTTAAGATGCACCCGCCGGCTAGGGTCGATTTTTCGGTTTGAGCCAATAATGGTTTTATCCATCGCCGCCTCCTTGCCACTATTGCCAAGCAGATTGGCCTGATCTTTGCCTCAGCTAAACGCTAAAATTGCGATATGGCAATCATTTTATCATTGGCGATCGCGGCACAGCCATCGGCCCTAGCCTAGGCATTTACATCAACAACCAATCGGCCCATAACCTTGCCCGCCAGAATATCGGCACCTGCCGCTGGCACCTCGCCAAGCCCGATCACCGACATGGTTGCTGCGATCTGCGCCGTTGGCAAATCGCTTGCAAGACGCTGCCACGCCGCAACCCGGCGATCATACGCCGCCATTACCGAATCGATTCCCAATAGCGACACGCCGCGGATAATAAATGGAATTACCGTTGTTGGCAGGTCAGCACCACCAGCAAGCCCGACCGTCGCCACTGCACCGCCATATTGCATCTGGGCAAGGGCTCTTGCCAATATTGCGCTACCAACCGAGTCGACACATCCGGCCCAGCTTTCCGATTCCAGCGGCCGCCCACCGCCGTCCAGCATCTCAGCCCGCGGCAGAATATCGCTGGCACCAAGCCCCCGCAGATAATCAGCCGTTTCAGGCCGGCCCGTTACCGCGGTAACGTGATAGCCGCGCGCGGCCAGCAATGCTGTTGCAAGCGAGCCAACACCGCCAGCAGCGCCAGTAACCAGCACCGGCCCGCGATCTGGCGTAATCCCTGCATTTTCAAGCGCCAGAACCGATAGCATCGCAGTGACACCGGCGGTACCGATCGCCATTGCCTGCTGGCAATCCAGCCCATCTGCAAGCGGCACCAGCCAGTCGGCGCGCACCTTGGCAAATTGCGCGTAACCGCCCCACCATACCTCGCCAACCCGCCATCCCGTCAGCACCACAAGATCGCCCGCCTTGTAACGCTTGTCGGCACTGCTGACCACTTCACCGGCAAAATCAATGCCCGGAACATGCGGATAGTTTCGCACCAACCCGCCCTTGCCCGACAGGCATAGACCGTCCTTGTAATTGACCGTTGAATATTTGATTGCCACCAGAACATCACCATCTGCAGGCAAATCATCATGCCGCAAATCTGTCATTTCATGACTTATAGATTTATCTTCGCCGCGATGCACCATAAGGGCTCTAAAACTAGACATGGCGTTGCTCCTATATGTATCTGATGTAATTATCTGACAAATTTTCAATAGCATTTTTCACCGATGCCAAACAGCCCTAATCAAGCTGGCGTCAAACCTCTATGCTAGAGCCGCCGGCCCTAATCAATTGAGGCTTGGCATCAATGATCCTTTGGCTAATATTAAATATCTTACCGTTTGTTGCAGGATTTTTACCATGTTGGAAATGACCGCCGCCGAGGCTTGGGCTCATTTGGCCCAGAACCCAGACGCCCAGCTTGTTGATGTGCGCACCCGTGCCGAGTGGCATTTTGTTGGTATCACCAATCTGGATGATCTTGACCGGCAACCGATTCTCATTGAATGGGTCAGTGCTGATGGCACGGCAAACCAAAGTTTCATCGAAGATTTGGCTGCCGCAGTCTCAACCGACACTTGCGTGCTGATGCTGTGCAGATCTGGGGTGCGATCTTTGGCGGCGGGCAATGCCGCACTGGCGGCCGGCTACAAGAGCGTAATCAACATCAGTGACGGATTTGAGGGCGATCTTGATGCCCATCAGCAACGTGGTCACATAAATGGCTGGCGGTTTAGCGGCCTCCAATGGCGGCAAAGCTAGCCAGCAATAAACCGCTAAAAAACTGTGCTTGATTACCGCAAAAATACCCGCATGTAAGATTTCAATTTGAGCAAATTCTTAATTTGCAGCATTCTGCCAGCCTGTTGTATTTGTTCAAAGGCTGTTTTTGATGGAATTTGATCGGTTCCACCAATTTGGTTCATTGCTGTTACACGATGATTACATCAACAACCATCCAGCCCTCGCGCCCTTCACGAACCAGAAAATCAACAAGCCGCCGCGTCCCATTTGCCGCCACCATATCAATACAAAGAAAATAATCCGCTCCAACCGGACTGATTTTTGGATGGATTGCGCCCGCTTTGTCGATCAATATAGCGAAACCCGCCATCATCATCTGACGCGTTATCAATGAAGCGGATCATGGTTGCCTGCAATGCTGCCTTCAACGGTGCATAAAGCCTGTCCGCGGCCGCCACAGCGGTCATACTGCCACCGACAAGCCAACAACACGCCACGCCGATAAGAACGCATAAACGGAACCAGCGTCGGTAAAAAATCAGATTACCCAAACAATATCTCCCACCAAACCCCTTAAAGAATCGAGGCAGATAAAAATCTGCTTCGTAACGCGTTAATTTTATCTCAATTAGGATTTGTCACAAAATAACGATGCCACGCACCCACGCCTTCCGCTTGGCAATCAAATAATCACGCGGTAAGCTATGGTGATGGATGTTCGACCCAACATAGACCTTACGAAAATATACTGGGGAAAATTATGCTGGCGACCGGTGATAGTGTTTGTAACCATTGCCCTGTTTAGCCCGATTTTTAGCCCAATTGTTAGCGCCGACCAGCA
>RGCC01000190.1 GCA_009919335.1 Alphaproteobacteria bacterium | reverse complement strand
TTTATGCCTGCCGTCCGCCAAAGATGTGAATGAGGTCATTTTTGGCGCTGGCGGCATTGCCGAAACTGCGCTTGACGGTCTTGCCATCATTGACACTTCGACCATTGACCGGATCGAGGCCATCGCCATCCATGACAAGCTGGCAAGTCGCGGCATTGCCTATGCTGACTGTCCGATTTCTGGCCTGCCCTTTCGCGCCACTGATGGCACATTGACGCTGATGTTTGGCGGCAGCAAATCCCTATTTGATCAGGTTAAACCACAGCTTGATGCGATGGGCGAGTTTATCGTCTATTGCGGCGATAGTGGCGCCGGCCAAATGATGAAAGCGGTCAATAACATAATCTATGACATTAATATTGTCGCGCTGTGCGAGGTGTTGCCACTCGCGGTTGCTGGCGGCCTGTCGACCGAGGCATTGACCAAGGTTGTGACCACAGCCAGCGCCCGCAGCTTTGCCGGCGATCACTTTGTGCCGCGAATGCTTGCGCGCCAGTTCGACAATGATTTCCCGATGGAAGACGCCTATAAGGATATTTTGAACGTCCAGCGAATTGCGATTGAAAAACGCGCCATGACACCGTTGGTCAACGCCATGACAAGCAGCTATCAAAATGCCATTGCCGCCGGTTTTGGCCGCGAGCCCAAAAGCGCAATCATCAAGGTTTATGAAAAGGCACTTGGCATCGAATTTAGCGACAAATAAGCTGGCAAAACCTATTCGTTGTGATCTTTTAAGCATAACGGTTGCTCATGTGATTTTTTCATAGTAGATGTAGGCATTCACCGCTAGGGATAATCATGCCAATCTATTCAGAATCTTTCACCGCTGCCTTTCATTTATTGGCAAGTTCAGACAATGATCTGATGGAGATTCTGGCGCTCTCAATTAATGTCAGCCTTGCATCTCTGGCGCTATCCTGTTTGATCGGCCTGCCACTTGGGGCCATTCTGGCCATTCGCCAATTTCCCATGCGCGATTTTCTTGTGGGGGTTTTCAATGCAATGATGGGGCTGCCGCCAGTTGTTGTCGGCCTGTTGGTTTATTTGCACCTATCAAGGTCTGGGCCATTTGGCTGGCTGGGGCTACTTTATACGCCAGAGGCGATGGTGATCGCCCAGATGATATTGATCACCCCGATCATTGTCGCGCTATCCTGTCAGGTTCTTGAGGATCTGCACGAAGATTATAAGGATTTTTTTGACAGTCTTGTGGTGCCAAGGCGAACCGCCCTTCTGGCCTATATTATCGACGCGCGCTATTCGCTTTTGACGGTTATTCTTGCCGGTTTTGGCCGGGCTGTGTCAGAAGTGGGCGCGGTGATTATTGTCGGTGGTAATATTGATCACCTGACGCGGGTCATGACAACGGCGATTGCGCTAGAGACCTCAAAGGGCGAGCTCGCGCTGGCGTTGGCACTTGGGTTTATTTTGCTGGCGATATCACTTGCAGTGAATTTTCTGGTGCAGTGGTTAAAGGCCTCGGCAAAGCGGCGCGCCTATGTCTAAGCAAACCGTGGCAAAAAATTCACGCGTCATGCCGATAAAGGTTCAGAACATCACCCTGACGCTCAATGATCGCACGCTGATTGATGATCTGTCCTGCACAATTACATCTGGCGGGATCAGTATTATCATGGGGCCAAATGGCGCGGGAAAAAGTCTTTTCATGCGCTGTCTGCATGGCCTTGCAATCCCTGATAACGGCGCAATCCTATATGCTGATGAGCCGCTTAGCCCGGCGATCAGAAAGCTGCAGTCGCTTGTTTT
>RGCC01000189.1 GCA_009919335.1 Alphaproteobacteria bacterium | reverse complement strand
AGAGAAGATATGATCTGGTTTCTATCGCTTTTTACGCGGCAGTATGAACATCGGCAGGCATTGCTGATTATTTTTCTGGCCTCATCGCTCTGGGGCGTTTTATGGGTTCCGATGCGCTATATCGAGGGGATGGGACTGTCCGCCCTCTGGGTTGTCGTTTTGTTTCATTTCCTGCCAGCATTGGCGATGCTGCCACTGATCTTGAAAACCGCACCAGCAACCCGCGGTGACTGGTCGCGGGCAATGATCGCCGGTTTGCTGATGGGGGCCGGCTTTACGCTTTATGCCCTTGGGCTGGTTGTTGCATCGGTGACAAAAACCGTTGTTCTGTTCTATATGACGCCAATCTGGTCGACGGCCATTGCCTATTTTGTGCTGCGTGAGCGGGTCGGGTGGAGCCGGTGGCTTGCCATTTTTGCGGCGCTTTGCGGCTGTGTTCTGGTAACCGGTATCAGCCCCGATCAGTTAACATTCGATCCGGCTGATTTGTTGGGGCTTTTATCTGGTTTGTTCTGGGCGTTAGGGTCGGTGATGATCCGGCGGTATGACGGGGTAAATTTTATCCATGTCAGTTTTCTGCAATATCTATGTGGTGCAGGGCTGGCGTTAATCGCGGCGATTTATCTGGGTGACCCGCTTCCGCAACTGGATATCGTGATCCAAGCCACCCCTCCGGCCTTTATTGCGTCAGCGGTGGTATTTTTACCGTCGGCCTTGCTGATATTCCGCATCATGCAATATGTATCGCCCGGCCTTGTTGGCATCTTGATGCTGTCCGAGGCGTTGGTAGCGGCCGTATCCGCCGCGTTTTGGCTGGGTGAAACGCTAAGCGTGATCCAGTGGGTGGGGGTTGGCGTCATTCTTACAACCGGTGTTCTGATCGGCCTTTTTGAGGGCAAATCTGAACCGGCAGCCACCGCATAGAGCAGAACAGAACCCAGCCCAAATTAGCCCAGCCCAAATTAGCCTAAACTTTTAGCTAATTTTCTTGGCGTCCAATGCGCCGCGGATGGCACTTAACCGCGGCTCCAGCCCCTCGGTGTCCAGCAATGAAAGCCCAAGATTGCCAAACTCGTCCTGCCAATCGATCGTGCCTGCGGTCATGCGGCCAGCTATATTGAGGTCGGCAAGGGTGATTGCGACCTCGCGCATTTCAGCCGCGCGCCTGATGCCATGTGTGGTCATTCGCTCCATATTATAGGCCGCTTGATCTTTCCAGCCATCTCTGGTTTGCGAGGCATCAAGCGAGGCCGCCACCTCATCGGCAACACCGGCATCGGCAACACCGGCAATTGAGGCCGCGCTGAAACATTCGGCGGTCAGTGCCTCAATGCCTTTGACCAGAACCGACCGGATCATTTTAATCGTCGAGGCGCGGCCGACCGGGCCGGGGACGTGAACCGGCTTCATGTCGAGTGCCAGCATCAGGTCAATTGCCGCCTCGGCGTGGTCTCCTGCCACTAGCATTGCGGTTTGGTGATATTTGGGCGTGATCGTTGCCATGACCGCCACATCGACATAGCGTCCACCAGCCTCATTTATCAGCGCAGCATTTTTCTGTTTGGTTGATGGCGCGCAGCTGTTCAGATCAAAGAAATAGGCACCGGGCCGGATGCCCGCTGCCACCGCGGCGGCCGCGGCATGAGCCTGATCTGCTGTCACTGTGCTGAAAATCATGTCAGCCTCGCCGGCGATGCTGGCCGGATCATCACCAATGATAACATTGGCCGCCTGCATCTGGCTGATCTTCTCGGCGGCAATTGCGGCATCG
>RGCC01000188.1 GCA_009919335.1 Alphaproteobacteria bacterium | reverse complement strand
CATCGCCATTGCATCGACCATGTCCTGGCCATTGGTCTTTAGTGAGGTATAGGACCCCTGCCATGTGTCGCCACCATCAAGCAGCAAAACCTTGTCATCACCGCGATCAGCGCGGATTGATTTGATCAATGTGGCAGTACGGTCAAGCCCGCCAAGCCGCCCATAGGTCTGTGCCAAATTGGCGTAATCGACCATCGTATGCGCATAGGCAAGCGGTGTTCCGGGATCAATGTTGAAATGCTTCAAAAAATCCTCGGCAACCAGATGCGGAGGCCGTCCCTCAAAAGCACCAACACCATAATTCTCCGATGGTGGGCGGAAATAAACTGGCTTTAGCTGGGCATGGATGTCGGTAAGATGCAGCAGGGTGACCTGACCTTTGCTGTCAAATTTTAGCAAATCATCTTGGGTCATGGCTTGCTGCGCGGCAGCACGGTTCCAGTTTGATGTAGTGCCATAAATGCCCGCAGTTACGGCGGCCATTTGCATAAATTCGCGACGAGACAACATAAATCTATTCCCTATTCAAAACTGGTCAACATAAACATTGGTCAACTGTCAGCGGCAACATAGCGCCATACCAACTGGTTTCTTTCCACGCGGCCAAATCCGGGTGCAGGAAGATGGGTAGCCGCCAGCCCGACCTTATCAGCGGCCAGCCGGTCAAGCAGACGTTTGCGTGCCACAGCCCCCTGATCGCGGTCCATATCGGACTCGTTCAGCCAGTCTGGATGCTCAAAAGAAATCACCGAATGGGTCAGCGCATCACCAGCAATCAGCACTGATCCGGCTGGATCATGCAGCAACAAAGACGCGTGGCCCGGCGTATGACCGGCGCTGTCAACAACTTCGATGTTCGGCAGAATTTCATCCCCGACCCTAAACAGTGAGATTTGATCACGCAGCTTGTCAAAGCGTGACTTTGCACCAGCGGCAAAATTTTCGCGGCCAGCTGGCATGACGCTCATCGCATCATCCGAATCCCAGAAATCCCACTCGGCCTGACTAATATAATAGGCGGCATCAGGCATCAGCAAATCGTCAAAATCATCAAGGATACCCCAGATATGATCGGGGTGTGCATGGGTAAAGACCACATCAGTGATCGTGCTGATATCAACATCAGCCGCATCAAGTGCGGCCGGTAATTCACCAAGGGTTGGCAAAAAATTTACCCCGGAGCCAACATCAAACAATATCTTGCGCTCGCCAAGATCAAGCAGATTAACATTCACCGGACGGCGCAAACGCCCATCGGTAACACCACTTTTTGCCAAAATCTGATCACGTGCAGCGACCGGCACATCAGTAAATAATGTTTCAACCGGTAAATTCATCACCCCATCGGAAAAGCTGTAGAGCCTGCCACCGGCAAACGGCTGACTTGAGGCAAGCAGGCTATTTGGTATCGCGGCCAAAGTCATGCTGGCCGCCATATAAGCGGTAAATTGACGACGGGTGAAACGCATTCTACACCTTCTTCCCATTTAGTGACCGGCCATAATTTTGGTTGAAACCTTACAGTTCGTCATGCATGGCTCGCCTTTTGGCTGACCATCGGGACGCGGATCGGGCAAGCTAAAACCATTTCGATTTGGCATTTTGACCGAGCCAATAGTCTTGTTGCTTAGCACAAACTCATCGTCAATCACGTCATTCATATTAAGAATATACGCAACAACCTGGTAGGTCTCGTCATGGGTAAGTGATTGAGCCTCGCCAAACGGCATCGCGCGATACACATAATCATAAACCGTCGACGCATAGGGCC
>RGCC01000187.1 GCA_009919335.1 Alphaproteobacteria bacterium | reverse complement strand
GACGAGCTGGCGCAAATTGATGATGAGAGGCTGCGGGCAGTTTCGGCGGTGTTGCAGGCGTCAGGGGTATCAACTCAGCAGGAGCGTGGTGCCAAAATGGATGTGTGGTTGGCACAGGATGCCGCAGGCCGCATTGATAAATGGTCATTTCTTGTTGATGCATTATTCAGCAAAGGCCGCCAACGTGCCAGTTTTTCCAATCCGGCTATTCGCAAGATTATGCCCGATATAGACGCGATCCAACAGCAGGTTGCCGACCGGCTGCGCCCGCTCTTGATTGATCAGGCCGCGCAGATTTGCCGCGACCGCACGATGGCTCTCTATCAGTTTGGCACAGCCTTTCATAAAGAATATAACCGCCTAAAGGCGCAACGGGGTCTGCTTGATTACAATGATCTGATTACCCGCACGAATGATCTGCTGGCGATGAGTGAGGCGTCGCAATGGGTTGCGTGGAAACTTGATAACGGCATCCATCATCTGTTGATTGATGAGGCACAGGACACCAGCCCAGCGCAATGGAAATTGCTGCGGCGGCTGGTTGATGAGTTTTTCGACGGTGAGGGCGCCGCGCACCACAAAAAGGACGACCAAGATCCGGGGCGAACAATGTTTGCTGTTGGCGATTTTAAACAGTCGATCTATTCATTTCAGGGGGCCGATCCGGCGGTCATGAACCAAAACCGGAGTGACCTTGCGCGCCGTGCCAATGCTGTTTCTGCGATTTTTCGTGATGTGCCTTTATCGGTGTCGTTCCGTTCGGCAAGCCCGATTTTAAATCTGGTGAATGACGCGATCCCCGATCTTGCTGGTATTAGTGATTTTACCGAGCATGAGATGGCTCGCAGTGGCGCTGGCGGTTTCGTTGAATTATGGCCATTGGTAACGGGGGATGATGATCTTGCGCCCGAGGTGCATGCGGCTACCTTGTTGGCGCGGCGGGTTAAAAGCTGGATTGGAAGCCGCCAGCTGCCGTCCGGTAAATTGGTGAATGCTGGTGATATTCTGATCCTGCTTCGTAAACGCGGACAGTTTTTCGAATTGCTATTATCGGCACTGCAAAGCATGAATGTGCAGGTTGCCGGGGCTGACCGGATGAAACTTGCCGAACAGATTGAAATTCAGGATTTGCTGGCGCTTGGTGATGTGATGCATCTTGGTGACGATGATCTACAATTAGCGGCGGTGTTAAAATCGCCGTTATTTGGCATGACCGAGGATCAGCTTTATGACCTTGCTTATGACCGTGGCAAGGCTAGCTTGATTTCGCGGCTGATGGTGCATCGCGGTGCTGACAGTGCGTTGGGCAAGATGGCTGACCAGCTCAGCCGATGGCAAAATCGCGCCGAGTACGAATCCGTATTCGGTTTTTTCAGCTATGTTCTTGTTGATGGTGGGCGGCAGAAATTCAGAGATCGCCTTGGTCGCGCGGTTGATGAATCGCTCGATCATTTTTTGAGTCTGGCGCAAAATTTTGCCCTTGGTGGCGGTGTGTCGTTGCTTGAGTTCTTGACCACGATCCGCAGTAGTGGCGGCGAGGTTAAACGCGATATGGACGCATCCGGCAGCGACGAGGTGCGCGTCATGACAATCCATGGGGCAAAAGGATTAGAAGCGCCAATTGTAATCCTGCCTGACCTTCTGACCGGTAAAAATCGGCCAGCGCCAGTCCTGCCATCACGCGATGGACGGGTCCATTATTGGCTACCGCCATCAGGTCTGCCGCGGCCTGATTTTATTGAAGATGCGAGCATGGCCGCAGCAGCGCTGGCGGCCGAGGAAAGCAACCGGCTGCTTTAT
>RGCC01000186.1 GCA_009919335.1 Alphaproteobacteria bacterium | reverse complement strand
AGCCGGTGCGGGACTGTGCTGCGGTTGTGCCATATCTCTAACTCCCTTTGACGCTCAATGCCTAGCGGTTACGGCTGCGGCTGAGTTTCCGTTCCATAAACATTGAATAACGTGACATGCCGAAACAGAAAATGAAGAAAATAACTGCCACGACAAGATAGCCTGTAAGGCCTTGAACCGGTGTTGACCATGCCGCATCGGCAAGCGTTGATTGCGCCGCCCCAAGAAGGTCAAAAATACCAACAATGCTGACCAGCGCCGTGTCTTTGAACAGGCCAATAAATGTGTTCACAATGCCGGGGATCACATGGGTCAGGGCCTGCGGCAGGATAATCAACCGCATTGACTGCCAATAGGATAGGCCAACCGCATCGGCGCCTTCATATTGACCCTTGTCGATCGCCTGCAGACCGCCGCGTACAACCTCGGCCATATAGGCAGCAGAAAATAATGTCACCCCGATCAATGCCCGCAACAGCATATCGAAATTCACCCCTTCGGGCATGAATAGCGGCAGCATCACAGATGCCATGAACAGCACCGTAATCAACGGCACGCCGCGCCAGAACTCGATAAAAACAGTCGACAGAAACCGTGCAACCGGCATGTCCGAACGCCGTCCAAGTGCCAGCAAAATACCCAATGGCAATGACGCAACAATACCGGTAATCGCGACCACTAGCGTGATCAGCAAGCCGCCCCAATCGCGGGTATCAATCGCTTCAAGACTGAAATCGACCGAGAATATCGCCAGCACCGCGGCAAGCAGAATAACCACCCAGCCGCAAACCCCAGTGACTGACGCAAGATCACCAAGCGCGCCGGAAACATAGCCAGCCTTGCCAAGCCGCCCCATGGTAATCAGCGCAAGGCCAAGAATTGTGTAAACGCCAATTGTGCCGGTCGAAATACCAAAGGCACCACCAGTTAACAGCACCGTCGCCAAAACCGGATAGGCTGTCAGCAGTAACGCACCAACAATTTTCCTGTAGGGCAGGCGCTCAATCATCACCCATGCCAGCATGACACCGCCAACCAGATAGGCAAGGTTCACCCGCCATAATTCATCCGACGGATAGGCACCATAAACCCTGTTCAACAGTCCAGCAAGCTTCGCGCTCCAGTCCTTTAGGATCCGACCAAACAGCCGAGAAAATTGCAAAATCCAGTAAAGCCAAAGTTTGTGTTACTAGGAAGTATGACAAAATAAGTGTTACAAAGCCCATAAAAATCGATTTGGTGGCGCCACCAAAAGAGCCAAAATCCGACATGCTGGCAAAGATATTTTTATAGAGCCAGCCGGTAAAGCCACCCTCTGACGGCGGTGGCGGCAATAATGGCGCCGGTTCGGTGCGCACAAACCCAACCTGCGGATCAACAGCCCCTGATAATGTCTTTTTCACATTGGCTCTCTGCGACGCTGATTTGATTGGTTTCTTCGCCATTCTAGCGCTCCACTAACTTTACGCGGCTGTTAAACCAGTTCATGAAAGCTGCGGTCAAAAGCGAGAATGTTAGATAGACCATCATCATCATAAAGATCATCTCGATCTCTTTACCAACTTGGTTTAACGCTGTACCGGCAAAAACCGAGACAAGTTCGGGGTAGGCAATAGCCACCGCCAAGGAGGAGTTTTTAGTCAAGTTAAGATATTGTGAGGTCAGCGGCGGAATGATCACTCGCATCGCTTGTGGAATAATTACCAATCGTAAAGTGATGTTTGGTCTAATGCCCAAAGCAAAAGCAGCTTCTGTCTGGCCTCGATTGACAGCCAGAATACCAGCCCGCACAATTTCAGC
>RGCC01000185.1 GCA_009919335.1 Alphaproteobacteria bacterium | reverse complement strand
ATGGATTTTCTAAACCCGGACAGCATTGCCATTGCCGGTGATACGATCCTTGCCAGCCAGCCCAACCCTGACCGCATTATCACCACCGCTGGCGTTCTGCATGATGGCGATCTCCAGCCAGAAAAGCGCGTTGGCGCGCTATCTGCTGATGCCATGCTAAGGCTTTATCAGATCAATGCGATGGGGCCGGTGCTGTTTTTCAAATCCCTATGGCCTGCCCTGCGGCGCGCCCATCCGGTGGTTGCCGCCAGCATTTCTGCGCGGGTTGGGTCAATTTCAGATAATCGGCTTGGCGGCTGGTACAGCTATCGTGCCAGCAAGGCTGCTTTGAACCAGTATCTGCGCACGCTGTCGATCGAGCTTGCCCGCTATAATCCCGAGGCAACGGTTGTCACCCTGCATCCGGGCACTGTTGCCACCAATTTATCCGCGCCCTTTCGTACCCAGCTTGCCAAAGGTCAATTGCAAAGCCCGGAAGAATGCGCGGCCCGCCTATGGTCGGTTCTTGATCAAGTCTCACCAAATGATAGCGGCAGTTTCTTTGCCTATGACGGCCAGCCAATCCCCTATTAAACCGGCGCTAATCAGCCTCGGGCGTATCGGCGGCAATCCGGCCACGAAGCGTTAATGGCAATTGCGCCATCATAAACAGAACGCTGGCAGGCGCCGCGACAAAGGTTTTAAACGCCACCCAGTCAGCATCACTGGCATTGCGCCAAACCATCTCGTTGGCAATCGCAAGACACAAAAAGAACAGCCCCCATCGCCGGCTAAGCAAAAACCATGTTGGCGTGGTCAGGTGAAATTGTGTGCCAAAAAACTCACGCATCATAGCGCGCCCAAGCAACAGACCGCCAAGCAGTACAGTAGCAAAAATGCCATTGAACAAGGTTGGCTGAATCTTGATAAAAATAGCTGCATTGAAATAAAGCGCCGCCAGCGTCATGCCGCCAGATAGCAACAGCGAAAACAGCGCAAAGCGGGCTAACCGCCGGGTCTGTATCCAGTTTAGCGCCATAACCAGCGCGCCAAGCACGACCGAAATGACCGCCGCCGCAAATAATCCGTAAAACTCATATCCCAGAAAAAATCCGGCAAGCGGTAAAATCTCCAGAAAGAAAGAAACAAGCCTCATTGGCGGATAAGATGCCATTGCCAGTGCCGCCCCTTATCGGGCAACCCATTGTTCAACGTCTAGCGGGCCAACCGCCGCCGCCGCTTTGCCACGCAAGAACACGATTGTCACTGATCCAACTTCAACGCCGAACTTGCTGACATAGGCACGGTTAATTGCGATATCCTCGCTTTGGCGATAAATCCAATCGTCAAAATGGACATCCATTTTACTGCCTGCCATTTCGAGGCTTACGTCATATTGCCAATTCAGCCCATTACCCGCGATGCGTCCCTTGGCACTGCCATCAACGTCATCGGCACGGCCCTCATAGCGGAATGTGCCATCTTCGGCGCGGCCAAGATTATCAATCGTCCAGATGCGTGATGCTTTTTCACCATCCTCATATAAAAAGGTTTCATCAAGAACCAGCCGGTTGCCGGTGATCGTACCTTTCAGATTTACCCTGAACTGTCGCCGCAGATTGCCAAACCGATCTTCGAAAATACCAAGAGCAATCGTGTCACCGGCAAAGAAATCTTCCAGCACCAGCGATGGCCGACGTTCCAAAAGGTGGGTGACGTCCTTTCGCGCACAGGCAGACAAACCGGCAAATACGCCAATTAATAATCCCGCCGTCACGATAAGGCGGAAAACCCCACCGATAATTACCGCTCCAAAACTCCGTCTATGTCTTGCCATCTGATCCTCGCAA
>RGCC01000184.1 GCA_009919335.1 Alphaproteobacteria bacterium | reverse complement strand
CGTTCCAGCGCGTCAAGATCCAGCACAAGACAAGGTGTCTGGATATCTGCCTCATCCATGCCAACCAAAGCCGGGATGTTATAGCCGACTTCTAGTTCTTCGACTTTTGTTTGCATATTCATTTTGTGTCTCCTCAGCCCGCAATCCAGGGCAGATTAGGGAATCGGCTTAGATCGGGTTTGGCCCACCGGTCGCCCAATCGATAAGCTGCACCGTATGCCGGACCGGCAGGCTAGGCCGGTTTAGCTGGCTGATACAGCCGATATTGCCAGCGGCGATAAGCGTTGCACCGGTTTTTTCAAGGCTCTCTATTTTACGCGCCTTTAACGCATCGGCCATGTCTGGCTGTAGGATATTATAAACACCCGCCGACCCACAGCAAAGATGTCCATTCGCTGGTTGCACAACGTCAAAACCGGCCTGACGCAATAGCCGCATCGGCAGGTCGTGGATTTTCTGCCCATGTTGCAGCGAGCAAGCCGAATGATAGGCAATCTTGCCGCGGCCACCAGCTGGTGCTGGTTGCAAGACAGGCTCGATATCAAGCCCGTCCAGCAATTCAGAAATATCAACGCATTTATCCGACACAGCCTTGGCAATGCCAGCAAGCTCGGCGTCATCTTTCATCATATGGCCATAATCCTTGACCATCGTTCCGCATCCCGACGCATTGACCACAATCGCATCAATCCCATCTGTTTTCATTTCGTCATGCCATGCAAGAATGGCCGCACGAACCGTATCATGCGCGCGGCTTGTCTCGCCGATGTGATGTGCCAATGCACCGCAACAATGCGCCTCAGACCGGACAACAACCTCAACCCCGAGGCGGTTGAGCACACGGATCGTACTGGCGTTAATATCCGGATCAAGCGCGCGCTGCGCGCAGCCAGCCAGCAAGGCCACGCGCTTGACTGGCTTTTGATCAGGGCGAAACACCGCATCACGCGCGCCAACCGGATCAAATGGCTTTAGCTGTGCAGGAATTTTCGTCAGTGCCGCCCGCATTGACCGCGGCATCACCCAGCTAAATACCCGCCCTATCCGCGCCAGCGCAAGCAATGCCCGAAACCGGCCTGCATGCGGAATGATCATGCCAAGCATCCGCCGCATTGCCTTATCAGCAAATTGGCGCGGTACTAGCTTGTCCAGCTTTTCCCGGCCAATATCGAGAAGATGCGGATAATCAACCCCTGAAGGACAGGTTGTTGTACAGGACAAACAGCCAAGACAACGATCAATATGATAGCTGGTATTTACCGAAACAGTCTCCGGACTTTCCAAAACTTCACGCAACATCCAGATACGCCCACGCGGGCTATCACGCTCATCGCCAGTAATCACAAAGGTTGGACAGGTGGCAGTGCAGAAACCGCAATGAACACAACTGCGAAGAATATTGTCAGCTTCGCTGATAACCGGATCGGCAAGCTGTTCTGCGGTGAAATGAGTTTGCATAGACCTTGCCCCCTAGATGCCGTCGTGCATACGGCCAAAATTAAGCACTGACATGGGATCGAATGCCGCCTTCACCCGTTTATGCAATGCGTAATGCGCGGCGGGCAAAGGCTGGAATGGCGCGATAACCGCTTTACTATTGCCCTGATCGCGGATCAATTGCGCATAGCCGCTGCCATTCGCCGCTAACGCGGCACGCAACGCCGCGCCGAATTCGACCCCTGACGGCCCTGCAAGCCATAATAGCCCGCCAGCCCAATCAGCAAAATAAGCCAGATCAAACTGGTCTGATAAGGCCGCGATAATTGATGGCGCAGACGCCGGCGCACAGGATAATTTCCAGATATCGCCAGCGACATCCTCGAGCAGTTCGACATCGCGAATGGCC
>RGCC01000183.1 GCA_009919335.1 Alphaproteobacteria bacterium | reverse complement strand
CACTAGAGCAAGAGGCAGATTTAGTTATGTTGAAAGTGGATGGTCTTGATGTTGATATAAATGGAACGCCAATATTACGAGACATTGGTTTAGAAATTGAATCTGGTGAGATAGTGGGTTTAATCGGCCGAAATGGGGCTGGTAAGACAACTTTTCTTAGGTCTCTGATGGGTCTTTTGCCGATCCGCGGTGGAAAGTTTGTGTTTGAGGCTGAAGCTTTAGAGTCCACTCCTGGATATCGCCGCGCTCATATGGGAATAGGTTACATGCCTGAGGATAGACGTCTGGTTCCTGAGATGACGGCTGAAGAAAATATTTTAGTGCCGGTATGGTCAACCAATATACAAGGATATGAGGGGCGGCTGTCGTGGATTTATGAAATCATTCCTGAGTGTAAAGGATTTAGAGAGATGGCGGCTACATCATTATCCGGCGGTCAACAGAAGTTGGTAGCACTCGCTCGGGCATTGATGGTTGGACAAAAACTTTTGCTTCTTGATGAGCCTACAGAGGGCATAGCGCCAGTTCTAGCGCTTAGAATGGGTGAAATTCTTGCGTCTCTAAAGCGAGAGGGTGTGTCAATTATCATCGCTGAGTCAAACGATGCGCATGTGTCGGACGTTATAGATCGTACATATACAATTGAGCGGGGGTCTATCGTCACTGCTTAATGAGGTTGTTTAGAAGATGAAATTCCAAGCACAGGGCGTGATTCCAGCAACTCTTGTTGCATTTGACCAAGATTTTGAAATTGATATTGAGGCGTCGCGTAAACATTTACGAGATGTTGCTGATATCGCCGGGCTAAGTGCGATCACGGTAAATGGTCACGCATCGGAAATACACGCCTTTAGCCGTGATGAACAATGCCGTCTCTTGGCTGCATCATTGGATGAGGTTGGCGGCGCGCTGCCACTGGTAAATGGTGTTTATGCCGATGGCAGTCACGCCGCCGTTGAAATTGCTAAAATGGCCGCCCGCGAAGGCGCAAGCGCGCTATTGGTGTTCCCGCCAAACAGCATGAGCATGGGCGGACAGTTGCGCCCCGATATGGCACTTGCTCATTTCAAGATGATTGCCGATGCCACTGACCTGCCGCTGATCTTGTTCCAATATCCTGCTGGTACCGGCCTTGGCTATTCGGTTGAGACGATGCTGCGCATCTTTGATGAAGTGCCAAGCGTGGTTGCAATCAAGGATTGGTGTAACGATCCGATGTTGCATGAGCGCCATATCCGCACTTTTCAGTCATTGCCGCGTAAGGTGAATGTGCTATCGACCCATTCATCATGGTTGATGGCGTCACTTTCGATGAAGCCTGCCGGATTATTATCGGGGGCAGGAAGCGTCATCGCCGATTTGCAGGTTGAATTATTTACCGCGATGCAGCGCGATGATCTGGCGGCAGCGCGTGCGGTAAATGACCGGATTTTCCCGCTAGCACAAGCATTCTATAGCGCACCATTTCTTGATATGCACAACCGGATGAAGGAATGTCTGGTGCTGCTTGGCAGGTTAGATCAAGCAATTGTAAGGCCGCCATTGATCAAGCTAGAAGCGGCGGAAATTGCCCGTCTTAAAGGGGCGCTGATAGCGGCTGGCTTGCTAAATTAGCGGCGGTTACGCGCTATGGCGCCCGCCCAGGTTTTAATTTGACTAATCTTAAGACTGTTGAGTGAGAAAAAGATCATGGCTATTTACGAATTACGAACCTATCAGGTAACTGTCGGCAAGATGAAAGATGCGGTTGAGGCCTATACCAACAAGGGCTGGCCTGCCTTGCAAAAGGGGGGCTTTGATAAAAAGCTGGTGGGCTATTTCATCTCTGATACCGGCCCGTTGCATCAGATTGTGCATCTG
>RGCC01000182.1 GCA_009919335.1 Alphaproteobacteria bacterium | reverse complement strand
CGGCGGGTATCGCTGGCACGCGCGCTTTACACCAAGCCCGATATTCTGCTTCTTGACGAGCCAACCAACCATATGGATCTGCCAACGATTGAATGGATGGAAGATATGTTGCGCCAGCATCGAGGGGCGCTTTTAGTGGTCAGCCACGACCGTGCTTTTTTACGGAACCTTGGCACGGGAATCATCTGGCTACATGACAGCAAACTGCGACGACGCGACGGTCATTTCGACGAATTTGAAGCCTGGTCTGACGGTATTCTTGCCGAAGAAGCGGTGGTGCTGCATAAGATGGATCGCCGCATTGCCAGCGAGACCAAATGGTCGCGTGAGGGCATTTCGGCACGGCGCAAACGTAATCAGGGGCGGTTGCGCGAGCTTGCCGGACTTCGCGCCGAACGTGCCAAGACGGGCGGCATCACCCAGCGCGCCATGCGCATGGAAACAGGCCCCGCTGATGGCGGCGGCCAATTGGTGCTCGAGGCGATTGATCTATGCGCCTCGGTGCCGATCACCCAGCATGGCCCGGATCAGACCAAAGCCGATGACAGCCCCGCCGAACGCCGACAATTATTGCAGCATTTCAACCTGCTGGTAAGGCGCACCGACCGCATTGGTATTGTCGGGCCAAACGGGGTGGGCAAATCCACGCTGGTGCGATTATTGCTGGAAATCACCACGCCCGATAGCGGGCGCGTGCGGCAGGGGTTTGGCCTGATACCTGCCTATTTTGACCAACGGCGCGAAGCCCTCGACCGTGATCAGTCGCCCTGGACGATCCTAAGCGCGGGCGGCAGTGATATGATCGAAGTTGCCGGCCAGACCAAACACGTCACCAGCTATCTTCGTGATTTCATGTTTGATGATGTGAAAATGACCCAGCGCGTATCGACGCTGTCGGGCGGCGAGCAAAACCGGCTATTACTGGCCAAGCTGTTTGCCCAGACGCATAATTTTCTGGTGCTTGATGAGCCAACCAATGACCTCGATATCGAAACGCTGGAATTGCTGCAAGAGGTGATTGCCGATTATGACGGCACTGTGCTGATCGTCAGCCATGACCGTGATTTTCTAGATCGCACCGTGACCGCTATTCTGGCGTTTGAAGGTGATGCCAAAATCGTTGCTCATGCGGGCGGTTATTCCGATTATCTGGCACGCAAAAAGGCCGCTGATGCCCGTAAAACCGACAAGGCCGATAATAAGAAACCGAAAAAATCTACACCAGACAAACCCAAAGGCAACCGCCCTGCCCGGCTTAGCTTTCGCGACAAGCACCGGCTGGATACCCTGCCGGGTGAAATCGACGCAATCGACGCCGAAATTGCCGCCACTGAAGCCAAGCTGGCCGCCCCCGACCTGTTTCAAAAAGATCCCGATAAATTCAACCGCCTTGTCGACAGTCTGACGGCGCTGCGAGACAAAAAAGAACAAAAAGAGATGGAATGGCTAGAGGCCGCAGAAAAAGCCGAAGCCTTGGAGGGCAACAGCGAAGAATAGGCGTCATATGGAGAATAGGCGTCATATATTGACTGCACACCACCGCCAGCTTTATAGTCCCGCCCTGTCAGATGGTCGGGTGACTGCTGCCCCTTATCGCAAGAGCGGGGGGAGAGGAAAGTCCGGGCTCCACAGGATCAGGATGCCGGGTAACGCCCGGCGGGGGCAACCCTAGGGAAAGTGCCGCAGAAAAGATACCGCCGTGGCCTGCCATGGTAAGGGTGAAATGGTGCGGTAAGAGCGCACCGCCGGTCTGGCAACAGAACGGGCATGGTAAACCCCATCCGGAGCAAGACCATATAGGGACATACGAACGGCACGCCCGTTCAGGTGCGATCCTGCATCATGTCCGGGTAGGTTGCTTGAGGCGGCTGGCAACAGCCGTTCTAGAT
>RGCC01000181.1 GCA_009919335.1 Alphaproteobacteria bacterium | reverse complement strand
ATAAGAACCCTGATCTTCCGGTTGCGTTATTGGGCGCATTCACCGAGGCGCGCAACATTGCGATGCAAGACGTGCGTGATGTCTGGCTGGGATCTGCCAATAGGTTATCCCTGCCTTGGCTGAACGAAGCGATGGAGAAAACCTTGTCTGCAATGGGCCCGGATTATTGGCCCTATGGCTATGCGCAAAACCAAAAAGAAATCGAGACTGCGTGCAGATACTCAATTGAACAATATTTGGCTGCCCGCCTTGTTGCGCCTGAAGAGTTGTTCCCGGCCTGTGTGATGGACGCAGTTTAATCGCACCATTGCGGCTAGTGGATTGGCAGAACTTCATTGCAACTTGAAAAATTTTCGGAATGCAGAATACTAGTTTTATGAACAATGCTCTTCATTTGGCTATTCAGGGTCTTTGCGAACTTCCACAGCAGCTGCGCTGGAGCTATCTTCCACCTCTTATGGTTTATCTCGCCGCTGGGGTTTCTGGCCTGACTGCGATTGTGGGCACTTTTTTTATCAAGGATTATTTGAATCTGTCTGCTGCATTTCTGGCCAGCCTTGGCTTTTGGGCGGGCTTGCCGTGGGCGTTAAAAATGCCGCTTGGACATCTGGTCGATTTGATTTGGAACTATAAAGCCTATTTGGTCGGGCTTGGCGCGGCGGTAATTGCGGCTAGCCTTTTGATCATGTACGGGCTGATTGGTCATACCGGCTTTATGGACAGCATCATGCCGGTTGAAACATGGTTTATAACCAGTGTTATTTTGGGGCCGGTTGGCTATGTTATTCAGGATGTTGTGGCCGATGCGATGACGGTTGAGGCGGTTCCTGAACAGGACAAAAATGGTAATGGTATCGCCCCGGACCAGTTAAAAATCATGCATACCACGATGCAGACACTTGGCCGGTTTGCTATGTTTGCTGATGTCGATAGCCTTGATGCCGCTGCCCGGATTGATCTTTATGCTAATATCTATCTTTATGCGTTGATCATTCCGGTGATTTCGATTGCCGGGGTCGGTTTAGCACGCTTGCAACATGCCTATCGAAATGCCCGAGCACGACAACCATATTACACCACAGCAAGCCCGCATCAACGGCCCGAGATCAACTGGTCAATTCTGCTTGGCAGTCTGGTCTTTGTGGTGTTTTCAGTAAGTGTTGGTACATCGGGTATCAGCCATGCACAGGAAATTGTCTTTGCCGGATCAGTGGGTATTATCTTGTTTTTAATGAACCGGCTGGTGCGCTTTCTAACGCCTGAAAAACGGCTAATGATTGTTGGAACAGCGATCATTATTTTTACCTTCCGGGCAATGCCAAGCCCGGGGCCGGGACTGACATGGTTTGAAATTGATCAGCTTTTTTTCAATGAACAATTCCTGTCCATTCTTTCTCTTATTGCATCAATTCTGATTATCCTGTTGCGCCCGTTTATGGCGAATAATTCGATTGCCCGCATTGTTGTTATCTTATCCATTGCCGGTGCCGCGCTTTTTCTGCCCAGTATTGGTATGTATTATGGCCTGCATGAATGGACCGCCACTTTTAGCGGCGGCATTGTTGATGCGAAATTTATTGCGATTATCAATACCGCTGTTGAATCCCCGCTCGGGCAGGTCTCGATGATACCCCTTCTAGCCTGGATTGCGCGGAATGCTCCGGTCCATATGAAGGCAACATTTTTTGCTGTTTTTGCGTCATTTACCAATCTGGCGCTTTCGGCGAGTGCGCTTGCCACCAAATATCTGAACGAGGCCTTTGTTATCACACGAGAGGTTAAAGACAAGCTAAGTGATGCGATTGTCACTACGGCCGACTATTCCGAATTAGGCATGCTGCTCATCACGGTTTTGCTTATCACCCTTGTGGTGCCTATTGGCATGGTTA
>RGCC01000019.1 GCA_009919335.1 Alphaproteobacteria bacterium | reverse complement strand
AATGTTTCGGCAAAATCAGCGTCACTTTCACCCGGAAAACCAACGATAAAGTCACCCGACATGGCAATATCAGGCCGAACGTTGCGCAGCTTGTCGATCACTGCCAAATACACATCGCTGGTGTGCCGACGGTTCATTTCCTGCAGAATATGATTTGATCCTGACTGAATTGGTAAATGCAGATACGGCATCAATTGTGGTACATCGCCATGCGCCGCGATCAATTCGTCATCCATATCCAGCGGATGCGAGGTTGTATAGCGAATCCGCTCAAGCCCATCGACCTCGGCCAGTGCCCGGATCAATCGGCCAAGACTCCAGTCTTTACCATTGTCATGCGCGCCATGATAGGCGTTCACATTTTGCCCAAGAAGCGTCAGCTCACGCGTCCCGCTGGCAACCAGCCGTTTGGCTTCTTCAAGAACGGTTTTAACCGGACGCGAAAACTCGGCACCGCGCGTGTAAGGCACAACACAAAAAGCGCAAAACTTATCACAGCCTTCCTGAACACTAAGGAAAGCTGCAGGGCCGCGCGGCGCATGCTCACCGGGCAAAAAGTCGAATTTTACTTCCTCGGGGAAATCAGTATCAATAATCCGATTGCGGCTAGATGGATCAAGCTGACCAACCAATTCAGGCAAGCGGTGATAGGTTTGCGGCCCGACAACAATATCAACCCATGGGGCGCGACGGGTAATCTCTTCGCCTTCGGCCTGAGCCACGCATCCGGCAACAGCAATTGTCATTTTTCGGCCTTGCTGATCAGCCATACGTTCCTTTAAATGGCGCAACCGGCCAAGTTCGGAAAATACTTTTTCCGATGCTTTTTCACGAATGTGGCAGGTGTTGAGAATCACCATATCAGCGCCATCAACCATATCGGTTGGCGCATAACCAAGCGGTGCGAGAACATCAGCCATACGGTCAGAATCATAAACATTCATCTGACAGCCGTAGGTTTTGATAAAGAGTTTTTTGGTCAAGAGCGCGTTGTCACATTTCAGCAGTGCGAATCCAATTCCCCTTGTACCGCCTAGAAGCAAAGATGGTCAAGAAAAAGCCTCGGTTATGCGACACTTCATCATAATGGCGTCGGTTTTCTGATTGCCATGCCGATAATAGCCCTTGCGAAGGCCAAATTCGGCGAAACCATGCTGGCGATAAAGCCCAAGTGCGGGCAGATTATCGGCTGCTACCTCAAGTGTAATCACAGCCACATCAAAAGTCCGGCAATGCGTCATAAACTGCAGTAACAAATCGCCGGCAATACCGCGCCCCTGATGATCTGGATCAACCGCAAGAGAATACCGGCTTTTAGATTATGTGCGGCAAGCTGTGCGATCATCGCCGCATCAACGGCCTCACCAGTGCCATTTACCCCTGCCACCGAAGTGACAATATTTGCCGCCTGAAAGGCATTTAGGGCCTCTTCTGTTCCGAAACCAGTCAGCAACAAGCCATCTTTTAGTGCCATATCAGACGGTACCAATAATGGCAGTTGCGCAATCTGCGCTTCAAAAATATCGCCATGCGGGTTCGCATCGGCAGCAAAAAACTGGGCATAGACATTGCCGCGCCGGGTATCGGCAAGGCATAGGATCGGCTGGCCATGGTCAGGCGCAGCAGATGCAAAGGCCAGTGCTTCGAGACCAGAGATACCAAGTCCGGGAAGATCATGCGCCAGACAGACCCCTTTTGCCGCTGCCAACGAGACCCGCAATCCAGTGAATGATCCCGGCCCCCGTCCAGCTGCAACATGGCTAAGCGCGGTGAAATCAACCCCTGCTTCAGCCAATGCCGAAACCGCCAATGGCACTAATGATGCAGCCTGACCAAAACCAGCCTCGGATGTTTTCATTGCCCGGGTCTGTCCGTCGGCATATAACGCAGCGGATAAGTGGCTACTGCTCGCCTCAAAGGCTAGTATGACCGGCGATTTGCTTGGGTGTGTGGACATTTTCAAACAGCCTATTTCTTTATCTGGCTTTTTATCCGAGTCGTATATGTTCGGTTATGCAGTTGCATCATTTTGCCAAGACGCGTTAACTGAAGTCGCTCTATCATTAGCAGCAGCGCCGGTAAAGTCTCGCTTGTATCATTATTTGAGTGGAAAATCTGCTATGGACAAAAATCTTTGTCAAAATATCCGACATAGGCTGATGAAGTTTAGCAGCCGCCTTTTCGCTGCCATGATCCTTGGCCTGTCATTTTTTGGAACGGCGTTTGCTGCCGATCATGCTGTGATTTTGATGTATCACCGGTTTGGTGAAGACAAATATCCAAGCACAAATATCCGACTTGAACAATTTGACGCGCATCTTGAGAAATTATCCGATGGCAATTACACGGTGCTGCCTTTGGCGAAAATCATCGACCGTTTGCAAACTGGCAAACCGCTGCCTGACCGAACAGTCGCCATCACCATTGATGATGCCTATCTATCAGTTTTTACCGAGGCTTGGCCGCGTCTAAAAGCAAAGGGCTTTCCCTTTACGGTTTTTGTTGCCACTGATCCGGTCGATCAAAAACATCGCAATTATATGAGCTGGGACCAGCTGCGGCGTTTGCAGGCTGACGGCGTTGGCATTGGCAGCCAAACAGCAAGTCACCCCCATATGCATAAGATCAGTATCGAAGCCATTGATACCGAGCTTGGTAATGCCAATAAGCGTTTTCTAGCCGAACTTGGTATGCGGCCGGATCTATTTGCTTATCCTTATGGTGAATATAATCTTGCCGTGATCGACAGAGTTAAGACCGCCGGATTTATTGCAGGCTTTGGTCAAAATTCCGGGATTGCTCATGGGTTTAACGGGTTTTTTGAGTTGCCGCGTTTTGCGATGAATGAACGCTATGGCGAAATGGATCGGCTGTCACTTGCGATCAACGGTTTACCGCTGAAGGCTAATCAGGTTCTACCAGCTGATGTTGTGATTACAAAAAATCCACCGGCTTTCGGTTTTACCCTTGCTCCAGAAATAGCCGATCAAAATAATCTCCAATGTTTCAACAGCACCTATAATGCGCTGGATGTCACCCGCTTAGGGCCGCGCGCCGAAGTACGATTTCCCGGGCCATTGCCGTCTGGGCGTGCGCGGGTAAATTGCACCATGCCCGGCCCAGACGGACGCTGGCGTTGGTTTGGCAAACAATTTCTCGTTCCCTAAACCGCCGTCACGTGAGACAAGCCGGCTAATGTGAAACTCTAGTTTGGATAGATGTTAATTCAGAGACGCAAGCGCAAACCGGCTGAAATCATTAACCCGGATAAGCGTCTCGAGTTTCTTGACATAGGCGTCACCAATTTCGGCATAGCGATCAAGATGTTTGGCTAAAATTTTTGACTCACCAATGATTGGGCGGTCGCGTAAAGCGGCACGGGATGTCCGAAATTCTTTATAGTGATAATGCGTATTCAGATTATGCATATAGGCGCGGACTGACCCAAGCAGGGTACCAAAGCTGCGCACCACCGCCCGGCTATTCGTCGCCTCCAATGGCCGGATGCCAGCATGCTCTCGCCACGCCCACTGGCCAAAAAGAGCGTTACCTTGTAGCGCAAAGCGTGACGTTCCCCACCCGGACTCAACTGCCGCCTGTGCCAATGCTAGGGCCACCGGCACCGTATCGGCACGGTGCAACAACCGCGCGGTTAACGCGTCATTATCTAACTTGCTACCACCAAGTTTATAAAGATGCGCCCATTTTTCCAGCGCCGCCCGATCATTATTCTCAAACGCGCGCTGAATGGCCTCGCGCCGCTTGATGATTTCCTCATTACTGGCCAGAATCAGCGGTAGAACAATTGTAATGAATGAGTCCTTTTGCGCGGAACCGGCAAGGCCTAGATGTGATTCGGGGATATGATTGATGAATTCGCGCGCAACCTGCAACGGGGCATCAACGCCAGATTTTGCCTGATCCAAATCGGCCTGATCCGAATAGGGCTGGTCCAAATTGGGCCGGTCCAAATTGGGGGCGGCAGAGTTTGACCTGTCACTTTGATCGGCACCCGTCTGGTCGGATGAATGCGTCTTTTCACTGGTAACAAGCGAGGCGGGTAAACTAAGAAACTGCGGCGGCGATAATCCAAATATACCGGGGCCAGTAAATCCAATAACCATCAATAACCCCGCGATCAAAACGATCCGCCGGTTGGTAAAAAAATTGGAAATCGACGCTATCACGAACTGAACCCTAAGCGTGGACACTAACAATACGATTAGTCGCTATTCCAGCTTACATCTCGGCCGCGCGAACCTCACGAACCTCGGGAATATAGTGACGAAGCATATTCTCAATGCCCATTTTCAATGTCGCTGTCGAGCTTGGACAGCCCTGACAGGCACCGCGCATTTGCAGGGTCACAACACCATCGTCAAACCCCTGAAAAACAATATCGCCACCATCCATTGCAACCGCTGGCCGCACGCGCGAATCCAACAGCTGTTTGATCTGTTGCACCGTATCACTATCGCCGTCTTCAGCATGCGGATCAGCCAGATCAGCGTCTTTCTCGATCACCGGCAAACCTGAGGCGTAATGCTCCATAATGCCGGCAAGAATACCCGGCTTAAGGGCAAACCAATCCAGACCTTCGGCCTTGGTCACCGCGACAAAATCAGCCCCAAGGAAAACCGCTGTTACACCATCAATCTGAAAAAGGCGGCGCGCCAATGGTGATGTTTTTGTGCTATCAGGATCGGCAAAATCAGCCGTTCCCTGTTCCATAACCGGAACACCGGGGATGAATTTCAAAGTAGCCGGATTCGGCGTATCCTGAGTTTGAATAAACATCTGATCAATCCTTCTTGGTACGATCGTACTTCTATCAACAAGGGCCCTAATTTAGACAGAAACCCGTAAATTTTCTTTAATCTATTACTTTTGCTAATCTCTTACTTTCGGGGCTGAAACGCAAAATCGGAGTCCAGCTCAAGAGGGCTATTTTATGATGATACCAAGCTAATAGCCTGTTACCGCCAGCATTAAATCACCCCAACCGATCTAACGCACCCTCAAATTCATATGGGAATTTCAGCAAAAACTGCAACCCCAGCCACTGCAATATCGCATATTCCAGCCAATCTGGCTAGCGATCTGCAAAACCGACCAGTCAATCCCCGTCTGACAATGATATAACAGCTGCTTAAGCGCGGTTAACGGTCGGTGCTTGCACCCAAAAAACCAACCACATCACGCACTTCGGCCAGAATTGGCCGCGCAATCGCCGCCGCACGTTCGGCGCCATCGGCCAAAATAGCGTCAATATCGGCAGGGTTTTCCAAAAGCCGCCGCATCTCATCGCCGATCGGGGATAATTTGGCAACAGCCAGATCGCCAAGAGCCGGTTTGAAATCACCAAAGCCGCGCCCACCAAATTCGGCAAGAACATCTTCGGTCCGGCAATCGGCAAGCGCTGCATAGATGCCAACCAGATTGCTAGCCTCGGGGCGACCAGCAAGGCCTGCCACTTCAGATGGCAAGGCATCCGGGTCAGTTTTTGCTTTGCGAATTTTCTGCATAATCAAATCGGCATTGTCAGTCATATTAATCCGCGAATTGTCCGATAGATCGGATTTGCTCATTTTTGCACTGCCATCGCGAAGGCTCATCACACGCGTTGCGCTGCCAAAAATCTGTGGCTCCGGCAACGGAAATACATCACGCTCAAAAGTCGAATTAAATGCCTGCGCAATATCACGGGTCAGTTCAAGATGCTGTTTCTGATCCTCACCAACCGGCACATGGGTGGCACGGTAAGTCAGAATATCCGCTGCCATCAATGTCGGATAGGCATAGAGTCCAACCGAGGCATTCTCGCGGTTTTTACCGGCCTTTTCCTTGAACTGTGTCATCCGGTTCAGCCAGCCAAGCCGCGCCACGCAATTGAAAATCCACGCCAGCTCGGCATGTTGCGGCACACAAGATTGATTAAATAGGATCGAGCGATCAGTTGAAATACCTGCAGCGATTAGGCTCGCCGCGACCTCGCGGGTGCTTTTACGTAAATCTGCCGGATTCTGATGAACCGTGATGGCGTGAAGGTCAACCACGCAATAGATCGACTCAAATTCATGCTGCAACGAAACCCAATTGCGGATGGCGCCAAGATAATTGCCAAGATGCAGATTGCCAGTCGGCTGAATACCCGAAAAAATACGGCTTTTCTCTGCAGATTTTTGCACGGTTGAGTCGGTCATTTGATCTATCCATCACGCCTAATCAGAACAAGGGGAAACCGCTGCCGGATTGCCCTTGAAACAATTGATAATCATGCCAGCGTTATCCCCGCTTGCGCCGCCGCGGTCAAGTCTTTCGGTACCGTAACCGGCGAAGAAACTCGTCTGGAATTGCCCGCAATGACCACGCCGAGACCAGAAAACCGCCCCCACCAACCATGACTAGCAAGACAAGCCAACCTGCGGCTGGCAAAAACTGGCGAAGCCCACTGGCAAAGGTGAGTAGCGCCAAAAGCAAGATCGCCATAATTACACTCGCCGCAAAAATCCGGCCGGTCATACCGATCCAGCCACCAGCAAGGCGGCGCCGACGACGTAATAATATAGCCATAACAACCGCCGCAGCGACGCCTGACAATGACGTTGCTAGAGCCAGCCCAACATGCCCCAGCAGCGGCATCAGCAAAAGCGACCCAGTGATATTCACCGCCACTGTCATAATCGAGATTTTCAGAACAGTGCCAGGCTGACCCGCCGCATAAAAGGCCGGTTGTAAAACCTTTACCATGACAAACCCGGGAAGGCCGAGCGCATAGGCCGACAGCGCCATTGCCGCCATCACCGCATCATCAATGCCAAATGCACCATAGACAAATAATCCCTCAATAATCGGGCCGGATAAAACGATCAAAGCGAGCACTGCCGGCACCACAAAAAAACCACCAAAGATAATGGCCTCATCAAGGGTTTTGGTGATCTGATCCTTGTCGTTAACTGCCTCCAAGGCTGATAATCGGGGCAGCAAAGCGGTGCCAAGCGCGATGCCGACAATACCAAGTGGCAATTGCGCCACCCGGTCAGCATAATAGAGCCAAGAGATCGCCCCAACCGGCAGCGTAGATGCCAAGATCAAATCAACCAATAGATTGAGCTGCATCCCGCCAGCCCCAAGTGCCGCTGGTAAAAATTTAACCCACATGGTTTTTCCGGCTTTGGATAGGCGCGGCCATTGCAGCCGCGGCACCGCCGAAAGACGCCGCAGAATGACAAACATGAAGATGAGTTGGCAAAGCCCCGCAATCAGCAAGCCAATCGCAATTGGCAAGGCGCGAAACATACCAAGATCGGCAGCAACAAACGGGATCGCCACCGCGCCGCCGATAAAACAGAGATTAGCCAGAATTGGCGCAGCAGCCCCACCAAAAAACCGGTCATGCGCATTCGAAATCGCACTCCATAAAGCAACAATCGAAATCATTGGTAGATACGGCATCGTCACGCGTGCCAGATCGACCGCCGCCGCCATCCGGTCCGGCGTTTTGGTAAAACCGGGCGCCAATAGGGCAATAAATTGCGGCATAAAAATCTCGGCAATCACCACCAGAATAAACAGCATAATGATCAAAAAAATCTGCGCCTCAGACGCCAGCCGCAACGCAGCGTCGCGCCCCTCACTTTGACGTATTTTAGCAAAGCTCGGCAGAAAGGCATTGGTCATCGCCCCTTCAGCACTTAACCGGCGAAACATATTCGGTATTTTCAGCGCCACCAGAAACGCATCAGCCGCTGGTCCTGCCCCCAAAAAGCTGGCAAAGGCAATATCCCGCAAAAAGCCAACAATACGGCTGATTGCGGTCAGGCCGCCAATCTGCCCAAAGGCGCGGCCAAGTGAGGCCGGCTTTTCCGCCTTATCCGGATCCGGCGCGCGCGTCATGCCAGATCCCCAGCAGCATCGTCAAAAATAGCCAGCAACCGGTTACGAATAGTCTGTTGCCGTGTTTCGCTCTGGATTTGTAATCCGAAAATATCTTTGACATAGAAGACATCAACGACACGCTCGCCATAGGTGGAAACGGTTGCTGTCTGGATTTGCAGGCCAAGATCGGCCAAGCAATGCGTGATTTTATGCAGCAAGCCGGGGAAATCGCGGCCATTCACCTCGATAACGCTATGTGTATTGCTGATCTTGTTGGATAGAAACACACGCGAGGCAACAGGCATTTGCCGAACCCGAAGCGGGGTCTGTTTCCAGCGTGCCTGAAGCGCCTTTTCAAGGGTCATCGCACCGGTTAACGAGCGTTCAAGTGTTGTGCGAATACGGGTTAATTCGGCCGCATCCTCAATCGCCTGATTATTCATATCCTGCAAAAAGAAAACATCCAGCACCGTTCCATCATGACAGGTCGTAATGCGCGCGCCGACAATATTTGCCCCAGCAGCTGCAACCGCACCGGCAATGCGCGAGAACAGACCCGGATCATCGACCGTCAAAATGGTCAATTCAGTCATCCGGCGCGCAGGGTCCGGCCTGAAATCAATCAGCAGCGGGACATCCAGCTTGGCAAATTCATCACAAAGCCGCGCATGGCGAACATGGCTGTCACAATCAAAACCTGTCCAATAGGTTTGCGGCATGTTTGACGCATGATTGGCAAAACGCGCATCATCCCAATCGGTTAATTTAGCCGCCGCATCTTGGCGCGCCTCATTGGCATTCCCAAGCGCAATAACCGCCGGATCAGCGCCCCGCAACACGGCATCACAGCGGTAATATAGATCGCGCATCAAAGCCGCTTTCCAGCCATTCCAGATGTTCGGTCCCACCGCCCTGATATCGGCAACAGTTAACACCAAAAGCAGTTTCAACCGTTCAGGTGACTGCACAATTTTTGCAAAATCCTCGATCGTCTGCGGATCATTCAGATCATAGCGAAAGGCAATCTTGCTCATCAGCAAATGATGCAGGATCAGCCAGCTTACCGTTTCGGTTTCCTCGGCAATAAGGCCAAGGCGCGGACAAACCGCCAGCGCAACCTCGGCGCCCAGAACCGAGTGATCACCGCCGCGACCCTTGGCAATGTCATGTAAAAGCATCGCAACATAAAGCGCCCGCCGCGACCCAATCTCGGGCATAACCTCGGTGGCTACCGGGGCTGCCGCCTGCAATTCACCTGTTTCAATACCATGCAGAATACCAATGGCCTTTAACGTGTGCTCATCAACGGTATAGCTGTGATACATGTCGAATTGCATCATCGCAACGATCCGGCCAAAATCAGGCAAGAACCGTCCAAATACCCCACTTTCATTCATCAGGCGTAACACCCGTTCCGGATTTTTTCGCGATGTCAGAATATCCAGAAACAGCTTGTTCGCCTGCTCGTCCTTGCGGGTTTTTGCATCAAGCGCCGGAAGCGCGCGCGTAACCCGTTGCAAGGTATTTGGATGCACATCAGCATCATGCGTTTGGGCGATGGCGAATAATTCGATCAGACGAACCGGCGACTCGCGAAACAATACATCGTCAATAAGCCGCACGCGGCCACTCTCAATCCGAAACGGATCAAGCTCATGTGTTCGCAGAAAATCCGGGCGCCAGAATGTCAGGCTTTTGCGGAAATCCGTTTCCATCGCCGCACAGAAAATCCGCGTCAGATTGCCAACATTCCGCGCCGCCAGATAATAGCGTTTCATAAAACGCTCAACCCCGCGAAGCCCGCCCCGATCGGCAAAACCAAGGCGTGGTGCAATGACCATTTGAGCCTCAAAATCAAGCCGCTCTTCGGGTCGGTCTGCATGGAAATGAAGATGACAGCGAACCGTCCATAAAAACCGCTGGGCAAGCGCAAATTTCCGCGCCTCACCGTCACGAAGAACCCCTTGTTTTACGATGTCGATAATGCTGTTAACACGATAGGCATATTTCGCAATCCAGAACAGACTGTGCAAATCACGCAGCCCGCCCTTACCATCTTTGATATTCGGTTCAACAACATAGCGTGTATCACCAAACCGCTTGTGGCGTATGTCTCGCTCCTCCAGCTTTTCCTCGACATAAGCCAATGGTTTCTGCTTGGCTATCTTGCGTTGAACGGCGCGGCTTAGTTTAACCCAGAGCGAGTCATCACCAGCCACATGACGCATTTCCAGAAGGCTGGTTAGAACTGTCTGGTCTTCGCTTGCCGCCTCGATTGATTCGTCGATGCTGCGGGTGGAATGGCCGATTTTCAGCCCAAGATCCCACAGAATATAAAGTACAAATTCGATGAATTTCGTGTGTTTGGCCGTTGGCTTTTTCGGCATCAAAAACATGATATCAACATCCGAGAATGGCGCCATTTCGCCGCGGCCATAGCCGCCAACCGCGATCAGCGCCACTTCATCACCGCCGGCGCAATATCGCTGTGCTTGCGCATAGAGGCTTTGCAATAAGATATCAATTGTCCAAGCATGCATCCCGACATAGATTGCGCCATCATTACTGTCGTAAAACGCCGTGCGAAGATTGGCTTTGGCCTGGTCAAGGTGACGCCGAAGGCAGCCCAGCAATTCAGGCCGCGGCACAGGCGTTTTGCCACTTTCATGGGTCGCCAGCTCAGCCTCGATTGCGGCACGATCAAGCGGTGCTTGAAAGCGATCCATCGCGCCTTGTAACGGCAATAGCCAGCGATGCCATGCGATGCCGTCCAGCGCCGCATTTTTGCCAAGCCTTGATTTGCCCAAGCGCCCTTCACCAGATGCTAATATATCATTCGGACTCATGTTTTATCACCAGATTTAGCCGCACCAGCCCGCAGCGCCTTTAGCCGGTACAAAATATCCAGCGCCTCACGCGGGGCAAGACTATCAGGCTGCAACGCGTCAATCATTTCGGCAATTTCATCGCTGGGCATATCGACATCATGATGCGTATTCTGAAAGTCAAAAAGCGGCAGATTATCGGCCATCATCCCAGCATCTACGGCGCCGTGCTGGCCGGTTTCCAACTCACCAAGAATCTGCTCGGCCCGACCCAGAACCACAGCTGGCAAGCCGGCAAGTCGCGCCACATGAACCCCATATGAGCGATCAGCGGCGCCCGTGACCACCTGATGCAAAAACACAATCGACCCCTGCCATTCACGAACCTGCATTGCGTGGCAGCGCAGATTTTCCAGCGATTTTTGGAGATGCGTCAATTCATGATAATGGGTGGCAAACAAGGTTCGGCACATACTGGCATCATGCAGATATTCCAGCGTTGACCAGGCAATTGCCAAACCATCATAAGTTGCAGTGCCCCGACCAATTTCATCTAGAATTACCAAAGATCGACTGGTTGCACGGTTCAAAATAGCCGCTGTCTCGACCATTTCCACCATAAAGGTTGATCGTCCACGCGCCAGATCATCAGCTGCACCAACCCGGCTGAACAACCGGTCAACAAGGCCGATAACAGCGCGTTCTGCCGGCACAAAAAGTCCCGCCTGCGCCATGATGGCAATATGCGCATTCTGCCGCAGAAATGTCGATTTACCCGCCATATTGGGGCCGGTTAACAACCAGAGACGTCCATCATCAAGATTACAGTCATTCGCGATAAACGGCGTTTGCGAATCCAGCATCGGTTCAATGACAGGATGCCGTCCTTTGGAAATGTCAAACAGGGGTTCATCGACAATTTTTGGGCGGCAGTAATGCTGGCTAATCGCAAGCTGAGCCGACGCCGTTGCGACATCAATTTCAGCAAGCGCACGCGCCGCATCACCCAGATCAGCCGCCACCGTCAGAACCTCGTTTCGCAACCGGTCGAATATTTCCAGCTCAAGCGCTAATGCACGATCAGCCGCACTGGCCATATCACGTTCCATTTCCGCTAGCTCGGTCGTGGTAAACCGCACCGCCTGTGCAGTGGTCTGGCGATGGATAAAAATCTCATGATCCATCAATTTGGCAGCATGATTACTGCGCACATCAATATGATAGCCAAGCACATTATTATGTTTGATCTTTAACGAAGCAATGCCGGTTTCATCAGCATAGCGACTTTGTAAAGCGGCGATCAAACGGCGGCTTTCATCCCGCAGACCGCGTAAATCATCAAGTGCCAGATCATATCCCTGCCGGACAAAGCCGCCATCACGCGCCAATAACGGCAGATCATCACCAAGGGCGGGAACCAGCACATTGATCAGCCCCCGCGGACCCAGCATCGCGTCAAGACAAGCAGGTAATGCGTCGGGTAGCATAAGCCCGCCAAGCCCACTTTTTTCGTTAATCCCTCCGCTAATTCCTTCGCTAATTCTGGCGGCACCATTTTCTCCATTGGCGGCAACGGCGCGAATCTGTGCAACAATTTGGCCGGCGCTATCAAGGCCGCCAGCAATATTTGCCAGATCACGCGGGCCGCCATGCCCCAAAGACAAGCGCGACAGCGCGCGTTCGATATCGGGCTGGATACGGAGCTGGGCGCGCACCAGATCAGCACAAACCGCCTCGGCAATAAACCAGCCAACCAGATCAAGCCGCGCATTAATCGCCGTGACATCAAACAATGGTGCTGCCAGCCGTTCACCAAGCAGACGCCCACCAGCTGCCGTCAGGGTACGATCGACCGCATGCAACAAACTGCCACGGCGTTCACCGGTCAGGGTGCGCGATAATTCCAATGACCGCCGCGTTGCCGGATCAATTTCCATAAAGCCGGCATCACTAACCGCGGTAAGCGGCAATAGGCGCGGCATATTCCCGACTTGGGTTGCCTCTAAATAGCCAAGAAGCGCCCCGCCAGCCGACAGCATCGCGCGGCTGAAATGCCCCATACCGTCAAGACTTGCAACCTGATAAAACCTTTCCAGCGCCTGTCTGGCGCGGGTCGAGTCGAACAGCGACGCTGCCTGCTCGGTTGGACAAATCTGGCTATCGTGAAACCAGCTGGGAAGATCAAAGCCTTGCGGGTAAATCAGTTCTGCCGGATCCAGCCGGGCCAATAGGGTTTCCAATCCATCATCGGCCATTTCCTGCACGAAAAAATCACCAGTGGACATATCAGCCCAGGCAAGTGCCAGCTGCGATTCAGCGCGGCCAAGCGCAACCAGATAATTATGCGCCCGTGCTGGCAATAATTCGTCTTCAGTCAATGTACCCGGCGTCAGCACCCGCACCACATCGCGTTTCAATGGGCCTTTGCCGCCACGTTTTTTTTGTTCCTGCGGATCTTCAACCTGCTCGCAAATTGCGACCCTGTGACCAGCCCGGATCAACCGCGCCAGATAACCATCGACCGCATGAACCGGCACCCCGCACATCGGCACATCAAGACCGTCTTTGCTGCCCCGTTTTGTAAGCGTAATCCCCAGCTGTTTTGCGGCAATTTCTGCATCTTCAAAGAACATCTCATAGAAATCACCCATGCGATAGAAAAGCAGCGCATTGCGATGCGAATCCTTGACGCGCAAATATTGCGCCATCATTGGGGTGGGCGCTTTTACTTTTGGCGCATTTGCTGTAGAAGGTTGAGATGTCATAATGTTTTGACATTGCCCCAACTTGATCTCTAGAACAAGATCGAACCGGGTCTAGCAGAGCGATATGACGTATTATTCGCATCGACCGTTTGCACCGAAATAAATTTTTAACCCAAACGACCGCTTTAGGTCAGATAATAAAGTAATTGAGACATGACAGATAAAGATAAACTCCTCGACGCTGAAGCCCTTGCATTCCACGCCAATGGACGCCCGGGGAAATTCCAGATTGCCGCAACCAAGCCGCTGCCTATTCACCAGGTGTTGCCGCGCCGTGTCTCGAGATCGCGTCAGACATCAATAAAGCCTATGATTACACCAACAAAGGCAATCAGATTGCGGTCATTTCAAACGGTACAGCGGTCCTTGGCCTTGGCGATATTGGTGCCGCAGCGGCCAAGCCAGTGATGGAAGGCAAAGCCGTTCTATTCAAAAAATTTGCCGATATTGACGGTATTGATCTTGAGTTAAACACATCAGATCCGGAAGCCTTTGTTAATGCAGTTGCGCTGATGACGCCGACCTTTGGCGGGATCAATCTTGAAGATATCAAGGCGCCTGAATGTTTTGTGATCGAACAGCAGCTCCGCGACAAACTGGATATCCCGGTATTTCATGACGACCAGCATGGCACCGCGATTATTACCGCGGCTGGCCTGATCAACGCATTTCATCTGACTGGCCGCGACATGAAAACGGTCAAGATTGTTGGCAATGGGGCTGGGGCGGCGTCAATCGCTTGTGTCGAATTGCTCAAAATCATGGGGGTTCCAGCTGATAACATTATCATCTGTGACCGCACTGGCCCCATTTACAAAGGCCGCACCGAGTCAATGAACCAGTGGAAATCGGCGCACGCCGCCGAAACCGATGCCCGCAGCCTTGAAGAGGCGCTTGTCGGGGCTGATGTTTTCCTTGGTCTGTCATCAGGCGGTGCCCTGACCAAAAGCATGGTCGAAAAAATGGCCGCCCGCCCAATCATTTTCGCCATGGCCAATCCGGTGCCAGAAATCTGGCCGGCCGAAGCTAAAGAAGTGCGTCCTGATGCGATCATCGCGACCGGACGATCAGATTTCCCCAATCAGGTGAATAACGTTCTTGGCTTTCCGTATATTTTCCGGGGGGCACTTGACGTTCGTGCCAGTAAGATCACCGAAAATATGAAAATTGCCGCAGCCAATGCTTTGGCCATGCTGGCCCGTGAGGATGTGCCCGATGCGGTGGCAGATGCTTATGGCGGGCAAGCACTGACCTATGGCGAGGATTATATCATCCCGACACCGTTTGATCCGCGCCTGATCGTTGCTGTGTCATCGGCCGTGGCCGAGGCCGCGATGAGCGATGGCGTGGCACGGCGCCCGATTGACGATCTTGACGAATATCGCCGGTTATTATCAGCCCGCCTCGATCCGACCGCTGGCGCGCTGCAATCAATTTTTGAGAGAGTCAGCGCAAATAAAAAGCGAATTGTCTTTGCCGAGGGTGAAGAAGAGCGCGTAATCCGTGCAGCGCTGGCGTTCCGCAATGCAGGGTATGGCCAGCCGATCCTGCTTGGCCGCGAACATCGGGTCAAGGAAACGATCCAGCGTCTTGGCCTTGAAGGGGCAGAAGATTTGCCGATCACCAATGCAAAGGTTTCCGAGCATCTGACCGAATATACCGATTTGCTCTATTCCAAATTACAACGCCGTGGATCGCTTTATCGTGATTGCCAGCGCATGGTGAATCTCGATCGCAACATTTTTGCCGCTTGTATGGTCAGCTGTGGGCATGCCGACGCGCTTGTCACCGGCGTCACCCGCGCATTCCAACCGACATTGCAGCATATCCGGCGGGTCATTGATGTCGCCGAAGGCAGCAAATTCCTCACCACCTCGATGATCATATCACGGGGCCGCACAGTGTTTGTTGGTGATGTCGCCGTCACCGAACGGCCAGACGCCGAAGAAATGGCCGATATCGCCGTTGCAATGGCAGCCAAAGCCCGCCAAATGGGACATACGCCGCGGGTGGCAATCCTGTCATTCACTAATTTTGGTAATCCTGAGTCACGCACAAGTGTTGAAGCACGCCGGGCGGTTGAAATTCTTCAAAGCCGCGATGTCGGTTTCGAATTTGACGGCGAAATGACTGCAGATATCGCGCTTGATTATGATTTGATGAAGGCGCGCTACCCGTTCTGTAACCTTAGCGGACCCGCCAATATTCTGGTAATGCCCGGACTGCATTCGGCAAATATTTCGTTCAAGCTGCTGCATCAGTTGGGTAGTGTTTCAGTCGTTGGCCCAATGATGATTGGCGGTGCCTATCCGTTCCAGATTGTACAGATGGGCGCATCGGTTAGTGATATTGTGCAGACCGCGGTGCTTGCCGCGCATGATGCCATTCGCTAGCCATCAAAAAAAGCTGACCGCCGGAGATGACGCGCCATCTGGCGGTGAATCTGGCGGTAAATTCAGAGATACTATGCCCTTGGCCCGTTCTACAATATCGCCGCAAGCTGCTTTAGGTCAGCTTGTGGCCGCGCGCCAATATGCGAAATGACCTCACCAGCGGCAAGACTGGCGAGCCGCCCCGCCGATTTAACGTCAAATCCATTTGTCCGGCCGAACAGATAGCCCGCGGCAAACAAATCACCAGCACCGGTTGTATCAATCACTGAGCCTTGTGGCATTGCCGGAATTTCATGATGCGCGGTGCCGGCACCGATAAATGCGCCGGCTGGACCGCGGGTAACAACCAGTTCATCAAGCCTGCCCACCAAGGCAGCAATCGCCTCGTCACTGCCCGATTGACACAAGCTAGCGACCTCGTCTTCATTACCGAATAAAATCGAAATATGCTCATCAATAAAATCGATCAAGGCTGCACGATGCCGCTCGGCACACCATGGATCAGATAGCGATAAGGCCAATTTGACGTCATAAAGACTGGCAAGTCGCGCTGCCTCAGCAAAAATAGCCGGGCCGTTAGGCGCATCAAAAAGATAGCCTTCGAGATAGATAATCTTTGCCGCCGCCGCATCGGCAAGCGCCAGATCAGCCGCCTCAAATTCAATGCTTGCCCCAAGAAAAGTATTCATTGACCGCGCCGCATCGGGCGTTACCAGAATGATTGATGAGGCTGTTGCCGACCCGCTTGTTGCCGCCGGATGATCAAAACCAACCCCGGCCGCCTGAATATCACGCCTAAAGGCTGTGCCAAGCGCATCGTCATGCACCCGTCCGACAAAATTTGCCGATCCGCCAAAAGCAGCAACCCCAACGGCGGTATTAGCCGCTGAACCACCCGAGATTAATTGTGGGTTTCCGATCGCACCAAGTGCCGCATAAAGCTGTGCAGATCCGGCCTCGTCAAGCAGGGTCATCACGCCTTTTTCAATACCATTGGCGCTTAGAAAATCATCGTCACATTGTCCGAATATATCAACAATCGCATTGCCAACAGCTAAAACATCAAGGGTTTTCGGGGCCATCACAACCTCATTATGGCAATTTCTGATCGGAAATTCTAACGGGCAGACATTAGGCCGGACGCCCCTAAAGGACAAGGCCAATGGCACGCGAAACCGAAAAGAGTTAGTGCAATGATGCACGTTTTCCGTTAGACCGAAAGCCAATAACGTTGCAACGCGGGTGCGGATAAATGCGTCGATCACATCTTTATCTTGTCGGATTTGCCGCGTTTATTGCGGCCTGCCAACCGATCGCCCCGTCAGTGGTAACACCATCATCCCCGCAGGCTGAAGATAATGCTGTAGCCAAGCAGGGAACAGATACGCCCAGCATTAAAAAACCAACAATCACCCGCCATTGACCGTTTGCATCAGAGGCTTGATGCCAGATCGTAAATTAGCCGCGCTATTTTGTCTTGGGCTTAAACAGGCATAAATCAGCAATCACACAATCGGCACAATCAGGCTTTCGGGCCTTGCAGACATAGCGCCCATGCAAAATCATCCAGTGATGCGCACCCTTTTTCCACCGATCCGGTACCCGGCGCAGCAATTCCTTTTCAACCGCGTCAGGCGTTTTGCCCGGCGCCATTCCAGTGCGATTTCCGAAACGGAAAATATGCGTATCAACAGCAATTGTCGGCTCACCAAAGGCCTCGTTCAGAACAACATTTGCGGTTTTTCGACCAACGCCGGGCAGCGCCTCAAGCGCATCACGATCTTGCGGCACCTGACCATCATGCTGATCGAGCAGAATTTGCGATAGTTTAAAAACATTTTTGGCCTTGGTGTTAAACAGGCCAATCGTGCGGATATGATGACGAATAGCATCACTGCCAAGCGCCACCATTGCCGCCGGTGTGCTGGCAGCAGCAAACAGCCCCTTTGTGGCTTTGTTCACCCCAACATCAGTCGCCTGCGCCGACAGGACAACCGCAACAAGAAGGGTAAAGGGATCGGTAAATTCAAGTTCGGTTTGCGGGTCTGGCTGACGCTGTGACAAACGCTCAAAACAGGCATCAATGGCATCAAGTTTCATCTTTGCCGGCATGATTAGCCTTTCAGCACATCCGTCATATCATAAAATCCATCAGCAGCTGCCACCGCAAAGCGCGCCGCCCGCACGGCACCACGCGCGAAAATTGCCCGGTCGGTCGCCCGATGCGAAATCTCTACACGCTCAGACTCGCCATAAAAAATCACCGAATGTTCGCCAGCAACATCACCGCCGCGCAATACGGCAAAACCAATATCACCCTGTTTGCGCGCACCGGTTTGGCCTTTGCGCACCATATCAGCAACATCATCAAGCGCGACACCGCGTCCCTTTGCCGCCGCCTTGCCAAGCGCCAGCGCCGTTCCAGATGGCGCATCCACTTTGTGATGGTGGTGCGTTTCCAAAATTTCGATATCCCAGCCATCGGTTAATTTCGCTGCAACCTCTTCAACAAGCTGGGTCAGCAACGTCACCCCAACCGAAGTGTTGGCACAATAGACAATGGTGCTGTTTTTTGCCGTCGCTTTTAATTCGGCCTCTTCATCCGCGCTAAGGCCGGTCGTACCGATCACCATCGCACAGCCATGCGCCGCGGCAAGCGTGGCATGATGCAGGCTGGCAGCAGGGCTGGTAAAATCAATCACCACATCAGCTGTTGTAAACAGCGTTTCAGGATCACTGCCAATGATCACCCCATTAGCCCCAATTTGCGCCACTTCGCCGGCATCATGCCCAATGAACGGGCTATCAGGCCGGTCGGTTGCGGCCACAAGCTCAAGGTCTGGTGCCGCTGCGATTGCCCGGATTAACATCGAGCCCATACGGCCAGCCCCGCCTGGAATTGCAATTCTTATCATTAATCTGCCTTTTTATCCCTGATGGTCGCGCAGCCTGCCCCGTTACCAATCATAACCGGCTTCATCCGCTGGCAGCCAGCATATAAATAGCTGCCCCGTTTGGGCAAGCCCCCAATTCAGTTTCGCCAGAATAGAATCAGAATCGAATTCAGATGCGTCAATCATCAGCCCAGATGCGTTTTACCCGCTCAAGAAAGCTGGCGGATTCAGGGCTGGTATTGCCCGAATTCGAAAATGCTTCAAGAAGCTCTTTCTGCTTTTTGTTCAAGTTGGTCGGCGTTTCGACCTGAACCTCGACGATCTGATCGCCCAGATTACCTCGGCGCAAAGCAGGCATCCCTTTGCCGCGCATCCGGAATTTCCGTCCTGATTGCGTTCCAGCCTCGATTGTCAGGCGCGCCATTTTCCCTTCGAGCGTTGGCACATCAATACTGCCGCCAAGTGCCGCCGTCGTCATTGGCAGCGGAATACGGGCGTGCAGGTTACTGCCGTCGCGGGTAAAAATAGGATGTGGATCAACATTGACAAAAATATAAAGATCCCCCGCTGGCCCGCCCCTAAGACCGGCTTCGCCCTTGCCAGATAGGCGGATACGGGTGCCGGTATCAACACCTGCAGGGATCGAAACCGCCAAGGTTTTGGCCCGCTGGACACGGCCTTCGCCGCCACATGAACGACACGGATCAGAGATTACCTGGCCCTTACCCTGACAGGCAGGACAGGTTCTCTCAACCGCAAAAAACCCTTGTTGCGCCCGAACGCGCCCCGCACCACCACAAGTACCACAAGTGCTGGGCCTGCTACCATCTGCTGCACCACTGCCGGTACAGCTGTCACATTCAGACGGTATCGTAATCGAAATATCTTGCTGTAATCCGGTAAAGGCATCTTCCAGCGAGATTGACATATCATAGCGCAAATCATTACCGCTCTGATCACGTTGCCGCCCACCGCCGCCAGAAAATTCAGAGAACATCTGGTCAAAAATATCGGA
>RGCC01000180.1 GCA_009919335.1 Alphaproteobacteria bacterium | reverse complement strand
AAATGAAAAATTTTATGGTAACCCACACTCTTAAATCAGATGAAGCAATGGATGCTTATTTTCAGGCTTTAGAAACAATGAGTGAGGCTGATATCCGCGGCGCAATGAAGAATGAAAAAGCATCATTTCAAATGCAATGGAATGCTGGCAAGACGGATAAGGTTATGTTCTGCTGGTGGAAGGCTGAAAGTGCCGAGGCGATTGTTGAGACTCTGGGCGACATGGCGCAATTGTTTGATAATGATATCAGAGAGATGCCAAATGTTTATGATTTCAAAGATTGATTGTCAGACGTAAATAACACGACAGTGGGAACACCGCATAACCCAGCCCGACGACGCCGAGGCTGGGTTATTGTTATCGAGGATTAAGGGTCGCACCGTTTATGCGCCTGACGGTTCAGCCAATAGCGCGCAGTTGATGTTTTTGTTAGGTGCCAACAGCGCGATGTTTTGCGGCTAAAATTAGAGGAGCGTGAGCTTTACAACGCTTGGCCTACCGTCCTGTCCTTCACCCGTTTCATATCCGACAGCTTGCCCGCTCTCCAGCGCTTCAAAGCCTGCATCCCTGACGATTTTGATGTTTATATAAATATCCTCGGATGAACCTTCTGGCGTAATAAATCCAAAGCCCTTGCCGGCACTAAACCACGCGACGTTACCTTTTTGCATTTATTTATCTCTCTTTATGAATAATAGTTCTGAAATCGGAAACCGCATTTTCTTCGCAAAATGGGTTGGCGATACTTAATTGAAAAATCTGCATTTATTCAGCTCAGGCAGGGGCTGCATTTCGCTTTTGCACAAGTTGGTGAAGCGTGAAAACATCAAGAACCCACCAAAAAAACAGAGCGACAAAGCCGGCGACGCCAAGATTGGCAAGCAGCATCAGAACTGACAGTAAAAAAAGTGCCAGCATCAAAACGCCAGAATTTCTTGCGTCGATATAAAACCTGTGAACACCCAGCCAGCCAAACAGAATTAGCAAAATGTGGGCGGTGACATTGTTTTTGGCGTCTGCGTTTATAGATTCGTTGGATTTGTTGTTGCTAGGCATGTTGGTTTCCCCCTGAATTATAAGGGGCGTTCCTAGCTTGCATAGGTTCAACAACTTATAAATCTTGCGCTACAGCATTGTGTAGCCAAATTGAATGAGGCGTGCGCTTGGGCAAGACTTTTGAAGTCACACAAACTGCCTTGAGATCGCACGCATCTGATGGCCGTCACGGTAACGCATATCACTGCAATAAGATACTGTTAAGGTGAAGGTGGGTTGATTTAATCCAATTGCCCTGAATTGGCGCAACGGCTGCTGGGCAGCGCGTTTTTTAGATAATCTGCAAAAATTTGCTGTCCCGTCGCCATCGAGCCCGAAGGCCTAAGCCTTTTGCGACGTTACGGTGGGGGCGGCGTCATTCACCTTGTCGAGGCTGCGTAATTTGCCAAAAACCAGCCCGCCGCCGATGGCAACGCCAATCGCCATCACCCCGCCAATGACCACTGCACCAACCGGCCCCAACAGCGCCGCCATACTGCCAGCGCGCACATCGCCCATCTCATTTGACGATGAGATAAAAATGCCATTTACCGCGCTGACCCGTCCGCGCAAATGATCGGGCGTGGCAATCTGAATGAGGCTAAGCCGGATATTGACGCTTACCATATCTGCCGCGCCATAAATAAACAGCGCCGCCATGCTCAGCCAGAAATTGGTTGATAGGCCGAACACCACAATCGAAACGCCAAAGATGAACAGTGCAAAAAACAGCTTGATACCGCAGCCGCGCATCTCTGGCAGGCTGGCTAAAAGCAAGCCAACAAACACCGCGCCAAACGCCGGCATACCGCGTAACAGGCCAAGCTGTTCTGGCCCGATCATTAAAATATCAGCGGCATAAATCGGCAATAGCGTTACCACACT
>RGCC01000179.1 GCA_009919335.1 Alphaproteobacteria bacterium | reverse complement strand
TGATGAATTTGCTACCTTCATTGACTAAATGATTGGTTGGGTGGCTGTTAAATAGCTAATTAAATCACTACATAATTAAGGTGCAAGTAAAGGCGGTTGCAAGCCCATTTATTACCTCAAACCCATTTTTTAATCGTAGGGTCTTGACCAAATCCTGCCCCCGCAACCAAATAATTTGATTTAATATTAGATACCTAGCCGTCTCGCATTTGAGGCGGTTTTTTTTGTGTTTGTCGCTGCTTTTGTTGCAGGGTAAATGCTAGCGAAATAATCCGGTATCACAGTTTCAACTAACCCTGCCCAGCAGTGGGTTTCTAGCGCAGTGATCTTATATCAGTCGGCCTTGATCATTTTAACAGCGCGTGTTTCAGTATGAGCGAGGGCTATCGCCATGAAGCCTCAATAACCTTTTTTCCATCGAACAGGATTGAGCAAGCATGCAAGATGTATTTATTGCCGGATATTCAGATAAATTGTCGGCAAGGCCTGGCGAGACTATCACATTTTTTGTTTCCAGCCGTGCGGTTTCAGATTTTAAGGCAACATTGCATCGCTCGATTTCGGCAGATCCGAACCCGGATGGGCCCGGCATTGTCGAAGAAGATGCCAGCATTCATTTCAAATCATCGTCTTTCACATCGCGCTATCAGGGGTTTACCCCAGGCTCATTTGCCCAAAGTGCGACCGATCTAGGGGCGCAAATCAACACTGAACTTTCGATAAAATTATGGTTTATGCCGACAATTCTCTTGGCTGCAGACCAAACGTTATTCGCTTGGGGTCATGTTTCGATTATCCTTGATCCAAAGGGTATGATCACTGCCAAATTACCAGGTGGCATGTCGGTTTCTTCATCCGTCTTGGTAAAGTGCAACCAATGGCACAGCCTGGAGCTCAAGGTTTTAGCATCGGGTATGATGGCGCTTGATGTAAAATCTATGATGACTGCAAACGCAAATATTGATGGTGCAAAAAGTGCCCACACAGAATTGGGCAGTGCCCAGATGCTGCCACTTTCAGTGACGGCATCGGTTCGCATCGCGGCAGGATTTGGTGACGCCCCTTGTTGCTTTAATGGGAAAATTGAGGCGCCAGAAATTCTGGTTGACGGCACGTTAATTGCGAAATGGGATTTTGCCCAATCCATATCATCGCTGTCGGTTAAGGCCCATACCGGGCCTGATCTTTTATTGAAGAACGCCCCTACAAGGGGGGTCACGGGTCATAAGTGGGACGCAACTGAATTTTGCTGGCGACACAATCCAGACCATTATGCTGCAATCTTGTTCCACGATGACGATATTTATGATTTTGGATGGGACAGAGATTTTGACTTTGTGGTTCCCGATGATATGCCCTCCGGCATATATATTATGCGCATCGAGGCCGAAGGGCATTATGATGCTATGCCGTTTTTTGTGTGTCCACCAATTGGCGAGCGCCGTGCAGATTTATGTGTTCTGGTCTCGACGTTTACCTACACGATCTATGGCAATCATGCCCGCCCTGACTTTGCGCCATCATGGCTTGAAAAGATCAGCGCATGGAATGCCTACCCGAATAACCCCTCCGAATACCGGCATTATGGGCTGTCGACCTACAATAATCATACCGACGGCTCGGGCATTTGCCATGCCTCACATAAACGTGTTCTTTTCAATCTTCGGCCCGGCTATCTAACCTTTGGCGAAGCAACCTGTTCTGGCCTTCGCCATTTTCAGGCAGATAGCCATTTGATTGCATGGTTGCATAATCAGGAAATTGCATATGACATTATTACCGATGATGAGCTTGATCGTGACGGTGTGGCCGCCATCTCAGGCTATAAAGCTGTCTTAACAGGAAGCCATCCTGAATATCACACCAGCGCAACACTTGATGCGTTGAGAGATTACCGGGATGACGGTGGGGGGCTTATTTATCTTGGCGGCAATGGATTTTACTGGCGGATTGTGCGCCATTCTGAAGATCCGGCCTTG
>RGCC01000178.1 GCA_009919335.1 Alphaproteobacteria bacterium | reverse complement strand
AGCGCCATCAATCGGCGCTTCACCAGCGGCGTAAATATCGGCAACGAGCACTTCATCAGCATCGTTAAAACAGCTGCAGAAATCGGTAAATAGATCGGCGAGGCGGCTATAGCGATGCGGCTGGACGACGGCAATCAGTTTGTTATTGCCAGATAGCATCCGGCCAGCCTTAAGGGCGGCCTTGATTTCCACCGGATGATGACCGTAATCATCAATGATGGTCACGCCGTTACTGATCCCTTTTGTTTCAAACCGCCGACCTACCCCGCCAAATGCGGCCAGCGCGTCACGGATACGCGGCGCATCAATATTCATTTCCAACGCCACCCCGATCGCGGCGAGGCAGTTCTGCACATTGTGATCGCCAAGCATCGGGAACCGCACATTCTGCAATGCGGCGCTATCACCATTAATCCGGTCTGACAGCTGGACATCAAACAGCATCGCGCCAGCATCAGCCCGCAAATTGATCGCCCGAACATCGGCATTTGCACTCATGCCGTAGGTGATGATGCGGCGATCCTTAATGCCTGCCATAAGCCGCTGCACCGATGGATGATCAATACATAGCGTGGCAAAACCGTAAAACGGGATCGACGCAACAAAATTCAAAAACGCGGTCTCAAGTGCCTCAAAGCTGCCGTGATGGTCGAGATGTTCTGGATCAATGTTTGTGACCACAGCAACGGTTGGCTTTAATTTGGCAAATGATCCGTCGCTTTCATCTGCCTCGACAACCATCCAGCTGCCTTTTCCAAGGCGTGCATTGCTGCCCCATCCGGTGATGATGCCGCCATTTATCACTGTTGGGTCGATATCGGCACTGTTTAGCAAAGTGGCGACAAGACTGGTTGTCGTTGTTTTGCCATGGGTGCCTGCAACGGCAATTGACCAGCGAAGCCGCATTAATTCGCCAAGCATTTCAGCACGGTGAACGATGGGCAGGAATTTGGCGCGTGCGGCAACCACCTCGGGATTATCTGGCTTGATTGCGGTTGAGATTACCACCAAAGACGCGTTTTCGACATTTTCGGCGCGTTGGCCGGTCACAATTGGAATGCCTTTGGCCCGAAGCCGTCTGACATTGGCATTATCAGACATATCGCTGCCTTGAACCGCATAGCCAAGCTCGAACAGAATTTCGGCAATGCCGCTCATACCGATGCCGCCGATCCCGGTGAAATGCATGGTGCCGATAGATAGTGGCAATTCACTCATGCGATTGCTCCTAGATTTGGTGCGTTGCGTTTGCTGATCAGCCCTTCGGCGAGCACGGCAATGTCGGTCGCGGCGTTTGGGCTGGCAAGGACGGTGGCGTTGGCGGCCATTTTGCTAAGCTCGTCTGGCGCCTCGAACAGCTGCATGATCCGGGTTGCCAGAAAGGCCGAGCTGACAGTGGCTTCGTCAAGGCAATAGCCGCCTCCGACCTGTTCCATTTGCATGGCGTTTGCGCGTTGATGATCATCCATTGCGCTTGGCAGTGGCAGCATCAGTGAGGCACGGCCAGTTGCGGCCAGCTCGGCAATTGACGAGGCACCTGATCGGCTGATCACGAGGTCACTCTTTGCTAGTAAATTGGGCATATTGCTGAAGAATGGCTTGATTGACGCGCTGACCCCCAGTTTGGTGTAACGCGCCTTCAAATCCTCAACCTGTTCGATACGCGCCTGTTGATAGATTTTGATCTGGTTGCGCAATGGCGGATCAATCATCGCGATGGCGTCAGGCACTAATGTGCCAAGAATGCTGGCCCCTTGCGAGCCGCCAAGAACGCTTAGCACCCGGTCATCACCTGTGCAGCTTGGCCGCCGCTTGGCAAAAAACGCGGTGCGGACAGGCATCCCGGTGATATGGGTTTGCACGCCATCTGGCAGGTTTTTGGTTTGCGGCCAGCTTAGCGCCAACAGGCGGGCGCGGGCGGCAATCACCCGGTTGGCTCTTCCAAGATAGGCATTTTGTTCATGCACCATTACCGGCACG
>RGCC01000177.1 GCA_009919335.1 Alphaproteobacteria bacterium | reverse complement strand
CCGGCAGAATTCGGGTTTAAACCCCACGGCGGCACCCTCCAAAGCACGACCCCAGAGGATGTTCCAAACATAAGATCATAGAGTGGTTTGCTGCTGCAGATCAACCATACATGGCGCGCAAACTATCCGAGATCATTTCCTGCTGACGGGTCAGTTGCTGCCATTCAATCGGCCGTGGAAAGGCGGCGCTGGCAAGATTTTCTAAATGAATAATGTCAGATTTTACTTCGATTTCGGCAATGGTGACGCTAGGGTCATGCAGTGTGATAGCGACAACATCATCACTGGCCTTGCCGATTGGCCTAAAAAATTTTGCGAGTTTAGCGAGTGTCTGAGCCATTGGACGTTTTCAAACCCCGTTTAAGAATTTATTAACTATGGTTGACTATTGTTAATGGCGTTTACCTTTTCAGTATGCAAAAATCTAACATGCCTGATTTGATGCACATCATTGAAACATCGATTGACCGTTTGATTGCGCAATTGCCGTCAACACTGCTTCTGGATTTTCCGCAATTGGCGATATTGATTTCGAAACCGAATGGCCGTTATGTCATTGCCGGGTTAGCAGTTGTTTTTGGGTTGCTTGGTCTTTGGGTTTTCCTCCGCGTGATCCAAATCATCCTAGGTGGCGGCACAAAACAACCATCAAAAACTGCTATTGATGGCGGGCAGGCTGTAAAGGATCGGGCTGTTATGACTAATAATGCAGGCGTTGGGACGGCAAATTCTGCCGGATTTCAGTTTTTTAGGCGCGGCAGCTGCAAAACTGCGGCGGATGATAATGCGGACTTGGCCGCCATAGAGCAGGAAATGCTTGCGGTGCGCCAGCTTTATGCTGATGGACATATTTTAAAGGATGTCTATGTTGCCGAGACCCGTCGCCTCTATGGTAAAGCCAAAGCCCTTCAAACGTAGCGCGCTAGACACATAAAGCCGCCAAAAAAGCGAGCCAGGAAAAGCAAATCTGGCGACATGATTTGCTGTTTCTGACGGCCGGCATATGGTCTCTTTGCCGGTTTTTTGGCGATCTGATTGGCGAGTAGGTGATGTTGTTGGTGGCGCTTTTTTCCTATCAGGCTAATTGTTGCCGTGCTGATCTACAGATGCTGTTTCTGGCGGCATTACCGCATGATCTTGGGCATCAGGGACAGCGGACAAGCACCGATCCTTCAGCCAGTGAAGCGGCATCGGCATGGCGGGTGTGCCAGTTATATTTTCGGTGCGGCGCCGACGGCGCAGCCCGCAATCACCTAACAAGGCTGGTCATCGCGACATCCTCAAAGCCAAACATTTCACGCAGAGATCAACTCATCTTGTCGCATCAGACCTCGCCATCTTTGGCGGCGCTCCTAAGTGATGCTGATCTCTTTCCTTCGCATAATTATGGCCAGAAAACGCAATTATGGCTGGCTGCCAAAGTTAAGTTTGAGCAGTGACGCCGCATGTAATTGTTTTACAAAACCTGGTGTCACCACTGCAGCGCAATTTTCAGCAAATCACCGATGTGATTAAAGACGTTAATGCGATCCTTGCACCGCCAATTTCGGAGTTGTCGATCGCGCGCGCCGGCAAACAGAGTTTCACCTGCCTTAATGGCATTAAAGGCACCCGTTTCCACACCGAAATTGAGCGGGCAAAATGCAACCCTCTAAGCTCACCAGCAAGCAGGCCCCGAAACCAAGAACTAAGAGTCAAGAACTAAGAACTAAGGGCGCTGGCAACCCATTTGTGAAAATGATGCGTTGGTGCATCCATAATTGTGGAAAATTTACCGCCATCAAAGCCGCTGGCATGACGACCTTTTTGCATACCCTCAACGACAAACACATCCTCAACAAAAATATCTCGCCACATTTTGCTGTTGGTGCTGCGCATGGCGGCAAAATCTGATTCCATTGCCTCTGGCTGGGCATAGTAAATCTCAATATTTTCGATCGTGCGGTCTGGCCCATCAGGCATCAGGATGATGCCATAGCAA
>RGCC01000176.1 GCA_009919335.1 Alphaproteobacteria bacterium | reverse complement strand
GCCCAACCGAAAAAATTAACGGGTTTTCCGGTGCCATCGGATCGACTGTAGCTATATTTTGATCGAGCAGCATCCGCGCGATCAGATATCGTCCGGACTTGGCAATCTCACGCCCAGACAAATCACGGCTGGCAGTGGTTTTCTTACCAAGATCTATTGTGATAAATTTGCGCATCTTCATTCCTGTTCGGCAATATCATGCCTCAAAACAATGCCGGATACCCAGCGTTAATTCATTTGTATACTAACAAAAATACTTCGTCTTGTAAAGACAATCCGGTAGAGCATTTTCATATGAACAGATTTCCGCCAGCGCCATTGTCTGCTGCGCGTCATATACCAATCGGTTTATATTCTGGCTCATCACGAATCGCCGCGAGATGATTATTCGATGATCATTCAAGAACTTCCGGCAAATTAGTCGCTGGCGGGGTATTACGGCTGCGATTGGTGCGCACAATACCGTCGATAATCGTCATTCCAACACCGGGCAAATTACCCTGATGGATACTTTCTAGCATATTACGGCCCGGCGCGTGCTGGGCGGTGTCCATAAGCACAAAATCGGCGCTGCGACCAATTTCGACAATGCCACAATCAAGGTCACGCATCCGCGCAGTATTGCCGGTGGCAAAACAAAAGGCGATTTCCGGCGGGATATCACCGAGGCTCGACAGCATCGCGATCATCCGCAAGATGCCCAGCGGCTGTACACCAGAACCGGCCGGCGCATCAGTGCCAAGGATAACACGTTCCGACTGCTTAATTTCAAAGGCAGTTCGCATCGCCAGCAAACCAGCGCGCTCATTCCCATTATGCACAATCTCGATCCCGCGACTGCAACTTTCGCAAAGGCAGGTGATCTGATCATCGGGGAGCGCGGTATGGCCGCCATTGATATGACCGATGATGTCAGCATCAGCCTCCAGCACAACATCCTTGTCAATCAGACCCGACCCAGGAATCGACGGCCCACCGGTATGAATGGTCGACTGAATACCATATTTACGCGCCCATTTGACCATCTGTGCAGCGGTTTCGCCAGCCTTGACCGAACCAAGCCCAACCTCACCGAGCAGCTTGACGCCAGCATCCGCCAGCTCTTTAAAATCAGACTCAACCATGCCATCCTCGATCACCGGCGCTCCTGCCAGCATCTTAACACCCGAAGGACGGAAATTTTCGTACCAGCGCTGCGAGGCAATCGCCATCGCCTTTAATCCGACAATATCTTTCGGCCGCCCAGGGGCGTGAACCTCACCGGCTGAAATCATCGTTGTGACACCGCCATGCAGGCAGGAGTCAATCCAGTTCAATTGCTGTTGCCGCGGCGTATAATCGCCAATCACCGGATGCACATGGCTGTCGATTAGGCCCGGCGTCAGCGTCACACCATGTGCATGAACCCGCACCGTGGCATTGTCCAAATCCATATCCTTGGCATAGCCGATATCGGTAATCCGGCCATCAACCGCAACCACGCAATCACCATCAAGAATGGGCGCCTCCAGCTTACCCGACAGGATCTGGCCGATATTGGTAATAACAAGCTTTTCTGATGCCATGATTTTGTCCCTCAATATTTTTGCCGAAACCGCTTAACAGTCTGTTCACCCAGATTTATGACCTTTTATTGCCAGCATAAACACCAGTCTTTTAGGCCGCATTGATAACACGCACTCACCTTATTATTAGTCAGCAATCCTGTGGCGCCGGTCAAGATCGTTATTTAACCCTCTTCATCTCAAAAACGTGCTCAGACATCCCGTCATTGCTGAAGCTTATCCAGCAGCGTTAAGAGCCGTGCAACTTCACGCGAGGTCAGTCTTTCGGTGGTTTCTTTGGTGATATCTTTTGCCGTGATTATGGCTGCCTCTACCGCCGCCTGACCGACATCGGTCAGTGAAATCTGGAGGCGGCGCATATCATCCGTATCCTGGCGCGCCCTCAGCAATCCGCGATCCATCAGGCGGGCAATCACCCCCTTGGTCGTTGC
>RGCC01000175.1 GCA_009919335.1 Alphaproteobacteria bacterium | reverse complement strand
CGGGTTGAACAGTTATTTTTGCTGCCGGTTTTCGGCCTAACTGGGGCATTATTGCCAATTGCGGCACAGAATTTCGGCGCTGGCGAGCGTGAGCGCGTCCGTATCGCCCTATTTACGTGTTGGAAATTTGGCTGGCTTTTCATGCTGGTGGCCTGCCCAACGCTTTATTTCGCCGCGCCGTTATTGATGCGCAGCTTTACCCCCGACCCTGACGTGATTGCTATCGGCGTCAGCTATCTGCGGGTGGACGGCTTTATCTTGCCAATCTATATGATGCTTTTTGCTATCAATTCATTTTTGCAGGCGTTGAAAAGGCCTTTGTGGACATTGCTGATTGGCATTTATCGTCAGGCCTTTGGCGTGGCATTTTTCAGCTATATTTTCGTGCATATTTGGGGATTTGGCGTCGTTGGCGTCTGGTACGGCATTGCCACAAGTGTTCTTTCCGGTTTGATCCTGTCACTCATCGTGGCGCACCATGCCTCAATTCCGCTGATTGGCGGTATTTTCAGCCCCCAACAGGCGGGCGAGCGAAAACCCGGTCTGAAATAGCCGCGTTTGGGCAGCTGCTACTGCCTGCCCGTCTCGACGTCACGCGTCATCGCGGCAAGCGCCTCGGCCGTATCAACGTCTTGAAAAATAGCCGGATCATCACATTCCACCAGATTTTGCGCGGCCACGTGATCATCAAGCAGTTGGCGGCCCCCGCTATCGCCGGTTAGCGCCGATAATTCAGGGAAAAATGCCCGTCCCCACAACACCGGATTACCGCGTCTGCCCGCATTGGTTGGCAAGGTGATGCAGCGCTGATGATCATCGCGTTCCAAATGGTTTTGCACCATTGTTTCGAGCACCGCTGGCGATACCAGCGGCATATCCCCAAGCCCGATCAAAACATCGGTTACATCGCCATCAAGCGCACCAACCCCGACCCCGACCGAGGCCGCCTGACCGCTGGCATGATCAGGGTTAAACACAAGGGCCACCGGCAAGCCATCAAGCGCGGCCGCAACCTTATCTGCCTCATGGCCGATCACAATAATTAACGGCGATAATGCAGCCGCAACCATCGCTTCGGCGGCGTGGCGAACAAGCGGCTTTCCAGCAATTGGCGCGAGCAGCTTATTGATTGATCCCATACGCCGCGACTGACCTGCAGCAAGCAGAATACCAGCGATTTTATCTTGGCTTGGCGGGATCGTCGCAAGCGCGCGCGGCATCGGCCGTGAGGCAATTTCCATCAACAACCCGCCAGCCGCCATTTCAGCAAGCTCATTGCGACTAAGCGGTATATCCGCCAGCACCAATTGCAGAACCCAGTCCAACCCGTTCAGTTTCGGCGAGCGCGCACAACCCGGCATACCAATCACATGATGATGTCCCTGTTCGCCCGCAGCATGATCACATCTGGCGGGCTTATCAACTTTGGCAACCATCAACAAATTACCCGGATCGACCGCAAGGCCAAATTGATCAATCTCGCCGCCAGCAAGAATAACTGCCTGCGGCACCTCATCCTGCCGGTCAATGATTGCCGATCCACCGCAGATCAGAATTATCTCAACGCCCGCTGCAACCATGGCACTGATTTCGGCTGCAACGACCGCGCGGTCATGTCCGCAAATACTGCTCTCAACAAGAGGGCAGCCAAGCTGGGTCAGACGCACTCTGGTCACATTTTCTGTGGCCTTGAACAGCCGGTCTTTTTGTCCCGGAAGCCGCGTTTGGATCAGCCCAACACTCGCCTCGCGCAAGCCATTAAAGGCAAAGGCTGTTCGCTCAACAAGCAGATTTTCAATCGCCACAATAGAGGCTTTTGCGACAAAAAAGGGGATGATTTTCAAGGTTGCCGCCATCTGACCCGCTTCAAGCAGCTGATTATGCTGGACCAGCGCAAAGGTGATTGCTTCATCTACCTCGTTCAGCTGACGGATAAGGTCACGGTCATACCGGATAATGCCGCGTTGCCGCGTGCGAATATTAACCCGCCCTGTCGCAGCATGGGTAAAA
>RGCC01000174.1 GCA_009919335.1 Alphaproteobacteria bacterium | reverse complement strand
CAGCATCATCACGCCGATGCCTTGGCCTGAATAGGCAATCGACAGCGCGGTTGTGCGGCCGCGGGTAAACCAGCGGGAAATCAGGCTTTGGGTTGGGACAATCCCCACCATTGCCGCCCCGACACCACCGCAAATACCAATTACAAGATAAAAAGACAGAATAGATTCGAGCTTGCCAGCAAAACCATAACAGCCCGCTAGCATGCCAAGCCCGATCACATAATTGAACCGCGGCCCAAGACGATCAAAAACAAGGCCGGATAGCAATGATCCAAAGCCAAACGCCACCATATAGACCGAATAGATCGAGGTAACATTTGCCCGGCTCCAGCCGAAATTATCACTTAAGGGCAACAGGAAAATAGCATAGGTCTCGCCCATACCACGGCTGGCCGCAATCATCATAAGACAAAAGGCGAAAACCGATAGCGCCGCCAAAAGCCGAGGCTGTTTCTGTTGTCTATGCGGTGCCATTGTCGATGAATTCCCAAAGAGGCGTTGCCGGGATCGGCAGCAAGCGCGCGGCTAGCGTGAAAATGATAATGCTGGATGGCCGGTGAAATTACGAGACTTATTGACGATCATTCTTTAGGGGATAATTCTGGCGGGCATCGCTTAAATTGCAACTGACTTTTTTACCAAATATGAAATAAATTGAGGAATCATGACTGGATTTTTTAGGCCAAATCGCGCCTCATAGACGAGGTGAAACCAATGCCATGACGTGCTGTTGCCAGTGGCCAAAGCAGGATTATATCTAATGAACTTAAACGCCGCCGAAACCCCGCTAAATGAAAATTCGAAACTTGGCTTCATTGGGCTTGGTAATATGGGGGCGGCACTTGCCATGCGTTTGCTTGCCCCGAATTTAATGGTTTTTGATCCAAACCCCGCGCATATGGCCCCCTTTATTGACGGCGGTGCAATGGCGGGTGCAGATGCGACTATGATCGCCGAGGAATGCGATGTTATTTTTGCCTGCTTGCCAACTTCGGCGGTAACCGAGTCTGTTTTATTTGGCGATGGTGGCATTGCCAGCCGGATGAAACCGGGGCAGGTTTTTATCGATATGACCTCGGGTGATCCGGCAATAAGCCGCGATCAGGCGGCGCGGCTTGCGGCGGCGGGCATTGATTTTGTCGACGCGCCTCGCAATTATCGTTGGTGGCGATCGGGTGCTTTATGACAATCTGTTGCCGCTGTTCCAACGCATAAGCTGCAATATCTTTCATGCGGGGCCGGTTGGCGCGGGTCATGCGTTAAAGGCGGGTAACAATCTGTTAAATCTGATTTGCCGCATGGCAAGTTTTGAGGTGGTTTCTTTGCTGGTAAATGCTGGTGTTGATCCGGATCGTGCCGTTGATATTCTGCAAAAAAGTTCGGGCCGTAATTATGCAACCGAGATCACTTTGCCGGATAATATTCTTTCCGGGAAAATGCATCAGGGTTTTTCAATGGAATTGATGCGAAAAGATGCCGGATTGGCGCTTGGCATGGCGGCAGCAATGGCGCAGGATATGCCGCTTGGCGCGTCAGCTTTTCGCGCCCTGCAAGAGGCCATTGATAGCCATGGCGCTGATGCTGATATGAGCCTTGTTGCGCTGTCTTATGAGGCTAAAACGGGCGCGCGTATCCGGCCGAAATAAAACTTAAAAGGGAGGCATCAGTGATGCATCTAACGGTTTATCTATCAGGCGAAATTCACACTGATTGGCGTGATGAGGTGGCGGCCGCCTGCGCGCAGAAAAAACTTGATATTACCTTTCTTGGGCCGGTTACCGATCATGATGCCTCGGATGATTGCGGTGTCCGGATCATGGGCGGCGAGCCGGATAAGATCTGGCATGATCACAAAGGCGCCAAGTTGAACGCCATTCGTACCCGCACTGCAATTGGTCGGGCGGATGTTGTGGTGGTGCGATTTGGTGAGAAATACAAGCAATGGAACGCTGCCTTTGATGCCGGATATGCGGCCGCCCTTGGCAAGGCGCTTGTCATCATGCATGGCAGCGATCACCAGCATGCGCTAAAGGAGGTTGA
>RGCC01000173.1 GCA_009919335.1 Alphaproteobacteria bacterium | reverse complement strand
ATCGCTGCTGAACGCGGCTTTATTGATGATGTGATCATCCCGCAAAACAGCCGGTTCCGCATCATTCAGGCGTTTGAGAAACTGCGCGGCAAGCGCCAACAAAATCCGGCCAAGAAATTTGGCAATATTCCACTTTAGCCCGGTTCCACACTGATGATGTTCCCCACTATCAACCGCCATCCCGTGACGCACCAAGCAGAGAGTTTGCCATGTTCGAAAAAATCCTAATTGCCAATCGCGGCGAAATTGCCTGCCGGATCATGCAGACGGCGCGCAAGATGGGCATCGCCACTGTTGCTGTCTATTCCGATGCAGACCGCACGGCAAAACATGTGCAGCTTGCCGATGAGGCGGTTGCGCTTGGCGGCATGACTGCGGCGCAAAGCTATCTTCAATCCGACAAAATCATTGCAGCCTGCCAGCAAACTGGTGCCCAAGCCGTGCATCCGGGCTATGGCTTTTTATCCGAGCAGGCCGGTTTTGCAACCGCCCTAGCGGAATGCGGCATTGAATTTATTGGCCCACCAGCGAACGCAATCGCGGCAATGGGCGATAAGATCGAGTCTAAAAAACTGGCAAAGGCGGCTGGTGTCAGCACGGTTCCCGGGCATATTGGGGTGATTGCAAGCGCCGACGAGGCGATTAAGATTGCCGATGAAATTGGCTATCCGGTGATGATCAAAGCCAGTGCTGGCGGCGGCGGCAAAGGGATGCGGATTGCCCAATCATCTGGCGAGGTCGCCGAGGGCTATGCCACCGCAATGCGCGAAGCGGTTTCCAGCTTTGGCGATGATCGGGTATTTATCGAAAAATTCATCACCAGCCCGCGCCATATCGAAATTCAGGTGCTAGCTGATAAGGCCGGAAATTGCATCCATTTGAACGAACGCGAATGTTCAATTCAGCGGCGTAACCAGAAAATCATCGAAGAAGCACCATCACCCTTTCTTGATGATGCAACCCGTCAGGCAATGGGCGCCGAGGCCATAAGGCTGGCGGCGGCGGTGGGCTATTACAGCGCCGGCACGGTCGAATTCATTGTTGATCGCGAACGCAATTTCTATTTTCTGGAGATGAATACCCGCCTGCAGGTCGAACATCCAGTGACCGAATTGATCACCGGGTTAGATCTGGTCGAAGAAATGATCAATATCGCGGCGGGCAAGGAATTGCGTTATGCGCAAACGGATATCGGCATCAATGGCTGGGCCATGGAAAGCCGCCTCTATGCCGAAGACCCTTATCGCAATTTCATGCCGGCAATTGGCCGCCTGTCGCTTTATCGCCCCCCAGCCGAAGACAAGCATGATGATGGCACGATCACGCGCAATGATACCGGCGTTGGTGAAGGTGACACAATCTCGATCTATTATGATCCGATGATTGCGAAATTATGCAGTTGGGGCAGTGATCGCAATGCGGCGATTGGCCGGATGCAATGCCTTTACCATGCGCGGCATCGGCCATAATATTCCGTTCCTGTCGGCCGTGATGGAACATGAGCGCTTTATCAGCGGCGCAATCACTACTGCCTTTATTGATGAGGAATATCAGGACGGGTTCAAAGGCGTGATCGCATCAAAGCCGCGTCAACGCCACCTTGGCATGATCATTGCCGCCGCCGCATATGGCGAGGCGGCACGACTAGCGGGCAGTGATACAGCCCCAACCCACCCACGCCATGATGACAGCCGTAACCAGCAGATTGTGCAATTTACTGATATCGAAACTGGCGCACATGATCGTGAGGCGGATTTGGCACTGACAATCTGCCGGTCGGATGATGCTGGCTATGTCATCACAGTCGCCGCAGATCCTGATAACGAAATCCGCCTGAATTTGGAACAGACGCCGGGGAGCCCGCGACTTACCGCCCAGATTACAGAGCGTGACGACACCGCCGCATATGTTTGTGAATTATGGCGACAGCAGGATCGCTGGCATCTCTATTATCGGGGAACCAATTTATGCGCGCATGTACGGGCACCGCATATCGCCCAATTGGCGCACCATATGAAGCCGGTCGAACGTCCCGATACA
>RGCC01000172.1 GCA_009919335.1 Alphaproteobacteria bacterium | reverse complement strand
ATAAAGGCGCGCATTTCATCTTTCAGCGGTTCAGCTTCGGCAATCGGCAGGGCAATTGGGCTGGCACGGTCGATCAGGAAATGCTCGCCATTGAGACGCATCTGATCTTGATAAAGCGTCAGCTTTTCAGGCCATGGCTTGGTATCGTCAAACACCAGTGATCCGGCGCTGCCGGTCACCGTTAGGCGATGTTCCTTGAACGGGCTTAGCCAACTTGTCTGCATACCAGCTGAGACGCCATTTTCGAACCCCAGAAAACTGCTGAGAAAATCGACTACACCAGCCGTCATATGGCTTGCACCGGCGCAGTGAATTTTGGTTGGAACATTGCCGACCAGCGCCAGAATCAATGATAAATCATGTGGGCATAAGTCAAACAATACTGACTCGGTGTTCCGAATACGCCCCATTGCCAGCCGGTTTGCCTGTACATGACGCAGGCTGCCAATCGCGCCGCCGGCGACCTGTTTCTGCAATTCGATAAAGGCCGCATGATAGCGGATTAAATGCCCGACCATCACCTGTTTTTTGGCGGCGATGGCGGCATCTTGGATGGATTTTGCCCCGGCTAAAGTCAGCGATAATGGCTTTTCAACATAGATATGCTTTCCCGCTGCCAAGCCGTCTATAGCTAACGCATCATGGCTGGGCGCGGCGGTGGCAATAACAATCCCGTCAATGGTTTCGTCATTGATCAGCGCGTCAACTGCCAGCGCCTTGGTGGCAAAGGTTGATGCAAAATCTTCGGCGGATGCGGTGTTCTGATCGGCGACCGCTGCCAGAACCTCTAGCTGGGCAAGGTTGCGGGCTAAATTCCGGCCCCACATTCCACATCCGATTAGCCCTATTTTTGTCATCGCCTGATTTTCATTTGCTGTGATGCGCGTTAATTGCGTTAGCTTGTGTCTTAATATGAGCCACGATTCGCGTCAATCGTTGCATTTCGTTACATTTTTCACAAAAAGGATGCAGGTTTTATGGGGCTAATCTGTAATCCCTATCGGTGTGGTCACGTGATGGCCTTGCGGTATCGCGGTCATCTAGATAAAAAGAGGCACGGCCAGCCAGTGGCCAAATCCAGTTATTTAAACGGTTTCATCCAGTTCATCAGGGCCTTAAAAATGGACGCATCATCGCAATTCAAAGATAGCCTACCAACAACACCAGAGACGCTTCTTACGGTTCTTGACGGTTTGGCGATTACCTATGTTACGCATCACCATCCGCCATTGCGGACGGTTGAAGATTCCAAGGCGCATCGTGTTGATATGCCCGGCATCCACATCAAGAATCTGTATCTTCGTGATCGCAAAAAGCGCAATTTTCTTCTTGTTGCCCAAGAGGATCGCGTGGTTGATCTGAACTCGGGATCACCGGGCCCGCACTTTTAGCGTTTTTTGCGCATACGGGTCATCAGCCGCACTGGCTTGACCTCTAGGCAGGCTTGATCTTTGATCATGATCAATTATCAACGGCTGGAATGCCCCTTGTTTCGGCATAATCGATGATTACATATTTACTATAATATGCCGGGTCTAATGCGTGATTGACCGCCAATTGCCGGTCATTCGGTCACCGCCAGACACTGGCACTTAAAAAAAAGGTTTAGAACGAAGATGGAACAGCTTATTGCGTCGGGCGCCGAGACCGCGCCAGTCGATGTTGATATGAAAAACTTTATGGCCGAGGTCATTGACGGATCCGCAACGGTTCCGGTCGTTGTGCAATTCTGGGCGCCGTGGTGCGGGCCGTGCAAACAGCTGGGTCCAGTATTGGAAAAAACAGTTGCCGCCGCCAAGGGCAAGGTCAAGATGGTGCGGATCAATATTGATGAAAACCAGCAGATCGCCCAGCAGATGCGGGTACAATCAGTGCCAACGGTTTACGGGTTTTTTAATGGTCAGCCAGTTGACGGATTTGCCGGTGCGCAGCCGGAATCAACGGTTAAACAATTCATTGACAAGCTGGCCGCCACAGGCGGCAGCGGGCCGGATATCGCCGCAATGATCGAGGCGGCAAACACGCTATTAGAAACCCAAGATTATGATGCGGCGATGGCGCAATATCATGAAATCATGGCGGCTGA
>RGCC01000171.1 GCA_009919335.1 Alphaproteobacteria bacterium | reverse complement strand
GGGTGGTTTTAGGGTTTGTCGATCTGGCTCAGCCGCAGCATATTTTTGGTGTTGGCGGCATTGTTCTGCTGTTGATCGGGGCTGGCCTGCTAAGCTCGACATTGCATCTTGGTCACCCTGAACGCGCCTGGCGTGCGCTTAGCCAATGGCGCAGCAGCTGGCTGTCACGCGAGGGTGTTCTGGCGGTTCTGGCGATGCTAACACTGGTCGGATGGGGCTGGCATTTATTTGCGGTTGGAACGCCGCCGCTTTGGATGAATATTGCCGCGGCTGCCCTGATGGCGGTAACAGTCTATGCGACCTCGATGATCTATGCGTCACTGAAGACGGTGGCGCGTTGGCATCACCCGTTGACGCCGATCTGCTATTTGATGTTCGCGGCTGCGGGCGGCCTCTTGGCAATATTATTTCTGCTTGCTGTGCTGGGTCAGGCGAATGGCGCCGCATTTGAAATGGTGGTTCTGCTGGCGATGGCATCTGCATGGGGTGTCAAGCTGGTCTGGTGGCAGCTTGCTGGTGCCGAAGGGTCGGGCAGTACTCTGGCCTCGGCAACCGGCCTTGGCAGTCTTGGCACGGTGCGTAGCATCATTCTTCAGCATGAGATGGGCTTTGTGGTTGCGCGCAAGCACGCGGCACAATTGCGGCTGATTGCGCTTGGCCTTGGCGGCGGGGTGCCCTGCTTATTGGTTATTATTGATGCCGCATCGGTTATTGGGCTTGGCATTGCTCTTGCCGCGCATATCGCCGGTGTGTTTGTCGAGCGCTGGTTGTTTTTTGCCGAAGCAAAACATACCGTCAGCCTTTATTACGGCCAGCAGCATTAGATTAAGAGGCTTTGGCTAGCTGATGTGACCGCTGTGACTAACAGATAAAAACCGGCTTTAGTGCTGGTTTTTTATGCGCGCGTATCATTGTTGCCGATTATGTGCCGCATCAGACCTCTTACTAAAAAGACCAATAATATGATCACCAATAAAGGGATCGCCGTTTATGCCTGATGCGTGCCTGATGATTGTGGGCCGGTGGCCGTTTATCGCGGCATAGTAGCGCGGGTTTGCTGACTTGGGCATGGGCGCTACCACGGCCGGAGTTTAGGCATAAAAAAACCGGCCCTGTCGCCAGAGCCGGTTTCATATTCTATCGCTATGCGATCACACCAAAAGCGGCGAGATCACAAGGCTGACAATAGCCATCACGTTGATCAGGATGTTCATCGCTGGGCCTGAAGTGTCTTTCAGCGGGTCGCCAACGGTATCGCCAACAACAGCTGCCTTATGGACGTCAGATCCTTTGCCGCCAAGGTTGCCCTTTTCGACATATTTCTTGGCGTTATCCCACGCACCACCGGCATTCGCCATCATCAGTGCCATCATCACACAGCAGACCAATGCACCGGCAAGCATACCGCCGAGCGCCTTTGGCCCAAGGCCGAAGCCGATGACGACAGGCGCAAGCACAGCCATTGAACCAGGCATGATCATCTTGCGAAGCGCCGCTCTGGTCGCAATGTCAACACAGCGGGCTGTGTCAGGCTTAGCGGTACCCTCAAGAAGGCCGGGGATTTCTTTGAACTGACGACGAACCTCAACGATCATGTCAAACGCCGCATCACCAACCGCAGTCATTGTCATTGCACTGACAAGGAACGGGAAGATACCACCAATGAACATACCGCACAGAACCATCGGATCGTTAATGGCAAGGACAAAGTCCGGGTTACCATTGCTGACCTTGGCGATATAGGCGCTGATCAGAGCCAGAGCCGCAAGGGCTGCGGCGCTGATGGCAAAGCCTTTACCAATGGCTGCTGTTGAGTTACCGACCTCGTCAAGCGAGTCGGTGATTTCCCGGGTTTCTTTACCCATATTCGCCATTTCCGCGATACCGCCAGCATTATCAGCAACGGGGCCATAGGCATCAATTGCCATGGTGATGCCAACCGTCGACAACATACCAACAGCTGCAAGACCAACACCGTAAAGGCCGGCCGCTTCATTCGCACAATAGATAATTGCTGCAATGGTCAATACCGGGATGGCAACTGACTGCATGCCGGTGGCCAGACCAGAAATCATAACTGTTGCTGGGCC